>JBBSKI010000132.1:0-4511 GCA_038256425.1 Sphingomonadales bacterium | reverse complement strand
TTGCGTAAGCGCCTCGTCCGTCACGGGAACCCCGCGCCAGACCTCCGCCATGAAGCGATCCTTGGTGATGAGGGTGCCGTGCTGGCCGACCAGCAGCGCCAAGGCATCAAGATAGCGCCCGCTGAGTTCGATCCGCTCGCCACCATGGGTCAGCCGCCGTTCGCCCGGATCCAGCACGAACCCGGCGAATTCAAACGCCATGATCTTCGACCTGCCGGATCGCTGCGGCGACCGATTCCTCGCGCGTCATGGCCGAATTGTCGAGCACCACGGCGTCCGTTGCCGCGCACAACGGAGCTTCGGCCCGCCCGCTGTCACGCTCGTCGCGGCGGCGCAGGTCGGCTTCGATCGCGGCCAGCGTCACGCTCTCGCCACGCTGGAGCATTTCGGTGTGACGCCGCCGGGCCCGCGCCTCGACCGAAGCGGTGACGAACAGCTTTACCTCGGCCTCGGGCGCGATGACCGTGCCGATGTCGCGCCCGTCGAGCACCGCGCCGCCGGGCTGGCGGGCAAAGGCGCGCTGGCGCTCGAGCAAGGCCGCGCGGACCGCCGGGTGGATCGAGACCCGGCTGGCGAGACTGCCCGTGTCCTCGCTGCGCAGAATCGGATCGGCCAGCAGGGCTTCGGGAAAGGCGCAGCCCGCCAGCGCGTCGACCTCGCTGTCAGGATGACCGCCATTGAGCGCGACCTGCCGCCCGACCGCGCGATAGAGCAGCCCGGTATCGAGGTGCGGCAGCCCGAAATGCGCGGCCAGCGCCTTGGCGATGGTCCCCTTGCCCGAGGCGGTCGGGCCATCGACGGCGATGATCATGGCGCAGTAATCATGCCACGCGCTTTCGCGACCGCAGCGCCGCGATGATACCCAATACGGCGATAATCGCCCAGGCCACCTCGAGCACGAACGCCGCGAGGTTGAACTTCACCCACAGCGAAGCCAGCAGCAAGATTGCGCCGACCAGATTGGCGACATTGAACCACAGCTTGTCGAACCGCTTGGCCAGGTTGGCATAGGCGAAAGCGGCGATAAACAACGCGCTGCCAATGAGCCCGACGATGTCGGCCATGAGCGGGCTCATCGTCGCACCCCGTCGAGCAATGCTTCGAACGCCGGAAAGCTGGTGGCGATCGGGCGGGTATCGTCGATTTCCACTCCGTCGCGGCTGGCGAGGCCGGCGATCGCCATGCTCATCGCGATGCGGTGGTCGAGGTGGGTTTTAATTCGGGAGTTGGCGCTGCCGCGCAGCGGTTCGCCGCCCGTGCCGTCGATGATGAGGCCATCGGCGGTTTCCTCGACCCGCGCCCCCACGGCGGTCAGGGCAGCGGCCATCGCGGTCAGCCTGTCGGACTCCTTGACCCGCAGTTCCTCCAGCCCACGCGTCACCGTACGCCCCTGCGCCAACGCGGCGGCGACGAACAGGATCGGGAACTCGTCGATCATGCTGGCGGCGATTCGCGGATCAATCTCGATCCCTGACAACATCGAGTGCCGCACCCGCAAGTCGGCCACCGGCTCGCCGCCGACTTCGCGCGGATTCAATTCCTCGATACTGCCGCCCATCGCGCGCAGCACTTCGAACAGCCCGGCGCGGGTCGGGTTGAGGCCGACGTTCTCGATAATCAGCTCGCTCTCCGGCACCAGCATCGCGGCCACCACGAAGAACGCCGCTGACGACGGATCGCCCGGCACGACAATGGTCTGAGCGCGCAAATCGGCCTCGCCGCGCAGACGGATGACCCGACCTTGAGGAGATTGCTTGACCGTCAGCTCGGCCCCGAATCCCACCAGCATCCGTTCGGAATGGTCACGCGTCGGGACCGGCTCGATCACCGTGGTCACACCCGGAGTGTTGAGCCCCGCGAGCAGCACCGCGCTCTTCACCTGCGCGGAGGCGACCGGGAGACGGTATGAAATCGGCACGGCGGGGACCAGCCCGCGCACCATCAGCGGCAGCGTGCCGCCAGGACTGGCGGTAATGTCGGCCCCCATCCGACTGAGCGGCTCGATCACCCGGCCCATCGGGCGGCGTGAAAGGCTGGCGTCGCCCACGAAGGTCGCGGTCAGACGATGGCTGGCGCACAGCCCCATCAGCAACCGCGTCGAAGTCCCGGAATTTCCCATGTCGAGCGCTTGCGCGGGCTGCATCAGGCCGCCGACGCCGACGCCATTCACGCGCCACTCTCCGTCCGGGCGGCGCTCGATCGTTGCCCCCATCGCCCGCATGGCGGAGGCGGTAGCGAGCACATCCTCGCCTTCGAGCAGCCCGGTAATCCGCGTCTCGCCCAGCGCGAGCGCGCCCAGCATCAAGGCGCGGTGGCTGATCGACTTGTCGCCCGGCACACGGATCGATCCGCGCAGCGGTCCGGCGGGAAAAAAACGGCACGGAACGGGAGCGGAAGGTTCAGGCATCAAGTCCTCTGGGCGCGCGGCTTTTGACAGCGGGCAACCGCTATGGCAAGGCGCGCGCCCTATGCTGCGGTCGGTATGCGGGGCTTGAACCCGCGGCGGCCCGCCCCCATCAACCGTTCTTTCCGAGCGCGCCCATTTTTGTTCAGGGTGGGCCGCTCGCCAATATCGAGGATTTTCATGGTCAATCCAGAATGGGGTGCCAAGCAAGGCTGCCCGAAATGCGGCACGCGGTTCTATGACCTGCGCAAGGACGATCCGGTCACCTGCGTCGAGTGCGGCTATGCCTGGGTGCCCGATCAGGTGCTCAAGTCCAAGCAGCCGATCCCCTATGAGGAGGTCCGCAAGAAGGAAGTCGTCGAGACTGCCGACACCGATCTGGCCGAAGAAGACATCGACATCGACGAGGATTCGGATTCGCCCGATAACGACGTCGATCTGGGCGGTGACGACGATCTGGGCGTTCCCGCGCAGGAAAACGACGACGATCATTGATCCGGCGGATCGCGCTTTGTAACCGAGCGCGTCTGCTGGCTTGATCTGGCGGGAGAATCCGCTAGAGACCCGCTTCCCGGCGACCCAAGGCCGGGAAATTGTCGAATTGGGGGCCACCGCATGATTGCGCGGTCGCCCGCGATGGTGTCGGGGCCTTAGCTCAGCTGGGAGAGCGCCTGCATGGCATGCAGGAGGTCAGCGGTTCGATCCCGCTAGGCTCCACCATCGCCCACCCGTGGCCGATCGTGACGGCGCGAATGCTCTCCGGAATAAAACCGCCCGTCGTGGATCCTGATCGCAGCCGGACATGATTTTTCCGCTGAAAGTTTTGCCCGCCTGGCAGCGGCGCGCGGCACCAATCGCTCGAGCCGCTGTTGCGTCGCTCAAGATGACGAAGCGGTCTCGGCGCGATCTCGGCCAGCTCTACTGAGCCGCCTTGACTTGGGCTTCCTCCATCAGCTGGTGCAGCTCGCCGGCCTCGAACATTTCCATCATGATGTCCGAACCGCCGACGAATTCACCCTTCACATAGAGCTGGGGGATCGTCGGCCAATCCGAATAGGCCTTGATGCCCTGCCGGATCTCCTGATCCTGCAGCACATCGACACTGCCATAGTCGACACCGAGATGTTCAAGGATCGCGATCGCCTTGCTCGAAAAGCCGCACTGCGGAAACAGCGGCGTGCCCTTCATGAACAGGACAACGTCGGCGCCTTTGACGATCTCGGCGATGCGGGTGTGCGGATCGGACATGGCAGGAATTCCTTTGTAATTTTGGCCTGTTGACGAAGCCGGCTATGCTTAGCTGGGCACCGCAGTGGTCAGTTGCAAGGCGTGCAGCTCGCCGCCCATCCGCCCGCCAAGCGCAGCGTAAACCGCCTTGTGCTGGGCAACCCGGGACATTCCGGCGAACGAGGCCGAGACAACGTGCGCAGACCAGTGGTCGTTATCGCCCGCCAGATCGGTCATCGTCACTACCGCATCGGGCAGCGCGGCGACGATCAGCGCCTCTATATCCCCAGCGGGCATGGCCATGGCGCGGTCAGACCCCGCCCATCAGGGCGCGCCGCGCCTCGACCGACTTTTCTTCGAGCATGGCGCGAATTTCGGCATCGCTGGTCTCGACCCCTGCGGAGGTAAGGTCGCCGATCAGCTTGCGGATGACGTCCTCGTCGCCCGCTTCCTCGAAATCGGCCTGGATCACCGACTTGCCATAGGCTTCGGCTTCCTCGGCGCTCAGCCCCATCTTTTGCGCCGCCCAGGCCCCCAGCAGGCGGTTGCGGCGGGCGGCGACGCGGAACTGCATTTCCTCGTCCCGGGCGAAGCGGCCCTCTTCGGCGCGTTCGCGGTCATTGAACATGGTCATTGGGAATGTCCTTCGATCAGTCGATGTGGAAATAGGCTGGCGCTGCCAGCCGGACAAGCGGCAAGCGGCGTCAGGTGGTCCCGGTCATGATGCCTTCATTCCGGCATCGTCACCACGACCTTGCCCACCGCCTTGCGATCCGCCAGCAACTGGATCGCCTCGGCCCCGCGTTCCAAGGGCAGCGTCTGGCTGATCCGGGGCGCGATCTTGCCCGCCTCGAGCAGTTCGAACAGCGTGGCGACATGC
>JBBSKI010000131.1:0-4532 GCA_038256425.1 Sphingomonadales bacterium | reverse complement strand
TGGGTGAGGCCGCCTGGCCGCCGGGAACCTGGATCGGGCTGGGCGTGATGCTTTATGGTGCGATCTATACGCTGGTCCATGATGGGCTGGTCCACCAGCGCTGGTTTCGCTGGGTGCCGCGCGGTGGCTATGCCCGGCGGATCGTCCAGGCGCACAAGCTGCACCACGCAACGATCGGCAAGGAGGGCGGGGTCAGCTTCGGCTTCGTGCTGGCGCGCGATCCGGCCCGGCTGAAGCGCGAACTGGCGGCGCAGGTGCGCGCCGGAAAAGCCCAGGTCCGCGCGGTGGTTCGCCCCGTTCAGGAAGCCGCGTAACGCGCGGCGGTCTCCTTCACCAGGGCGATCATGTTGGGCACGCCCTGGGTGCGGTTCGAACTCAGCTGGTTTTTGAGATCGAAGGGTCCGAGCGCTTCGGCAATGTCGGTGGCGGCGACTTCTGCCGCCGGGCGATCCTGCACCGCGCTCAGCACCAGCGCGACGATGCCCTTGGTGATCGCGGCATTGCTGTCGGCAAGGAAATGCAGATCGCCGTCCGACTGCGTGGTCGGATAGACCCAGACACTGGCCGAACAGCCACGCACCAGCGTCGCATCGGTTTTGAGCGCATCGGGCATCGGTTCCAGCTCGCGCCCCAGTTCGATCAGCAAGCGGTACCGCTCATCGGCATCGAGAAAGAGGTATTCGTCGCGGATATCTTCGAGGCTTCGCATGGTCGCAGCCGTTAGCCGCAGGACACTCAGCCCGCCAGCCCCCCGGGACGCGTGACCACGTAATAGATCACGTAGAACCATGACAGCACACCGTGGATCACCGCCCACAGGATCGACTTGTGAAGGCTCCACGAGACCGCGACCGCGATCGCCGCCCCCAGCCCGATCCCGGCCTGCGCCGCGCCCGACCGGTTGTTCACAAGTCCACCCCGGCAGCGATGGCTTCCAGCTTGCGGATGCGCTCACGCATGTCGGCGATCTCGATCCGGGTCATCCCGATGGGCGATCCCAGGGCATTGGCTTCGGCGCCGCCCGGCCCGCGCGCCTGCTCCAGCTCGCGGGTTTTCAGTTCGAGCCAGCCCTGCCAGCCCTTGAGCGCGGTCGCTGCGACCACGATCAGGCCGACCAGCGATGCGGCGGCGATCAGCAGGTACTCGTAGGCCATGAGCTTCGTGCTCCTTGCAGGGGGCCAGTTACAACAGGTCAGGCGTGCTTAGCGGTCGCGCAGCGCTTCGATTTCTTGTGCGATCGCCTTGGACTGGCGATCGTCGGTGGCAATCCGTTCAAGCACCGCGAGACGCTTTTTGAGGTCGGCAACTTCACGCTCCAGCTCGGCCTCGCGCGGGTGCGGGGTCAGCGATTGATTGCCAGGGCGGTCATGGACGATGCCGCTTTGCGCCTGATACCGGGCGCGCAGAATGCTCGCGACCGCACTGATGGCAACGATGATGACGACGGCTGTCCAGAAACTCACTGCAATTCTCCCGCCCGGTCGGCTTGCCGGCCTTCCGTCTTACGATCGGTCAGCGCCGCCCGCTTGCCGCGGAGCGCCTCGATCTCGCCATGAACACCGAAACCCTGGTCGGTCACGATCCGCTCGATATTGCCGACCCGGTCCTTGATCGATCCGAGTTCGGCACGCAGCGCGGCATTTTCGGTGCTGAGCAGCTTGATCCGCTCCATCGCCTCGGTTCCAGCTCCGGGCTTGAGCGACTGGCCCCACATTCCTTCGAGCGGGTAGCCGTGCTTGATCTTCAGCCGGGTGTTGTGGACCGAGGCGATGATGCCGCCAGCGCCCAGCGCCATGCCGCCCGCCACCACCCATGGGGCGAGGGTGAGAATATCTGCCAGGCTCATCGCCGTCCCTCCGGTTCGCGGGCATCGATCAGCGCTTCGGTGCGGCGCGCATCGCGCAGCGCCTCGATCTGGGTGGCGACGTCGTAACCTTTGTCGGTCACGATCCGTTCGAGCACGCGCACCCGGTCCTCCAGCGCCTGGTTGTGGCTGGCATATTGCGCGGCCTTTTCCGCGCTCATCGTTGCGGTTGCGTCGATTTGCATCTTGGCCACTTCCTTGCGGTGCTTGGTCCAGATCGCGAAGAACGGGATCATCAACGCCAGGATTGGGATCGACAACGCCATTATGCCTTCCATCGTAGGTACCCCTCGTAAACGGTGTGGTTAGCGTAGCCGTTCGATTTCGGCGGACAGGCGCGGATTGCTTGTGACGTAGTAGGCCTCGACGTCGGCCAGCCGGCGGTCGATGTCACGGAAGCTCGCACGGACCTCGCGCGCGGTGCGGGCCGGCGACTGGCGCACGCGCTGCCAGAATTTTTGTTCCTGGCTATCGCCATAGAGGTGCGCGGGCTTCTTGCTGGCGAGCATTCCGATCACGAAATAGGCCAGGATGATCGGAGGGATGGTAAAGGCCAGGATGATCGCGCCCAATCGGACCCAGATGGGATCAACCCCGGTATAGTCCGCTATTCCTGCGCAGACTCCCATGATCTTGCCATCGACCTTGTCGCGATAGAACCGTGTGCGCGGGCTGTTCACTTCTTGCCTCCCCGTTTGGTGTTGGTGGCCAGCAGGCGATCGAGTTCGCGCAGCGGCTGGTCGTCGATGTCGCGGCCGGCCATGAGCCGAGCGGGCTGAAATTGCGGATTGTCCGACGCGACCAGCCGTTCGACCGTGTCCATTCGCTCGTCCAGTCGGCGGGCAAGCTGATACAGTTCGTCGAGCAGGGCTTCGTCGCCGGTGGTCAGCGTCGCGGCGGTCTTCCACTTGGTGATGTAGTGCAGCAGCAGCCACGGCAGGCCGACGACGATCGTCGGAACGATGATGATTGCTTCCCAGTCCACGTTCAGGCCTCCTTGCCATCGCTGTCGACGCCCGACCCACCAGGGTTAAGCGCGCGCTTCATTTCTTCCAGTTCGGCGTCGATCTTGTCGCTGCCCGCGAGCGCGGAGATCTGGTCGGCCAGGCTCGGCGTCTGGGTACCCTCGGCCAGGCTCAGCGCATCGGCGCGGCCCTCGGCATAGTCGACCCGGCGTTCGAGCTGGTCGAACCGCGACATCGCCTCGTCGACCCGCTCGGTCGCCAGCAGGGTGCGCAGCTTGACCCGGTTCTCGGCGCTTTCGAGCCGCGCGGCGATGGCGGTCTGGCGGCTGCGCGCCTCGCGCAGGCGGTTCTGGAGCTTGTCGATATCCAGCTCGTAGGCCCGCAGCGCGTCATCGAGCACGCCGATTTCCAGCTTGATCTGCTCGGCCATGTCGCCGGCCTTCTTCTTCTCGACCAGCGCGGCGCGGGCGAGGTCCTCGCGGTCCTTGCTCAACGCGAGCTGGGCCTTCTCGCCCCAGTCTCCCTGGAGCTGGTCCAGCTTGATCGTGTGGCGGTGCATCTCTTTCTGATCGGCAATCGTGCGCGCCGCAGAAGCGCGCACTTCGACGAGGGTATCCTCCATCTCCAGGATGATCATCCGGATCATCTTCTGGGGGTCGTCGGCCTTGTCCAGCATCTCGTTGAAGTTGGCGGCAATGATGTCGCGGGTCCGCGAGAAGATGCTCATGAACGGGACTCCGGAATGAGGGTTGGGACGGGGATCGGCGCGGCCGCGTTGGCCGCGTGATTGGGGGTTTCGCAGGTTTTCGACCTCTTCCTCGAAGCGCGAGAACCGGCGCGGGGGTTCGGGATGGGCCCCAGCGTCGGGGCGACGGCGGCCACGATCAATAGCGCGATCGCCGTCGGGCGGGCTGTCAGGCGGCTCAGGCCCAAGATCGAAAGGGTCGCTCACGCCAGTTCGACCTGAGTGGAGACGGCGGCGAAAGTGCCGGGAACCGCGCCAAGCTGGGTGTTGAGCGCGACCACGTTCATCCCCAGCATCGCGGCGATGGAAAGCATCGCGGCGGTACCAAGTTTGGACTGGAAGAACTTGCGGTCGAACATTGTCTGGCCCTCGAAGTGATGGGTGGAAGCGGTGTTGTTCACCATACAGCAACCTGCGTGCCAGTTTGCGGGTCGGGCGGAAATCCGCCATTTCGGCGCCGCTCAGCGTCTCCCGGCATGGTAACCATTGCCGAGACTTGGTGAAATCCGCTATAGCTTGGGCCGAGGGAGTTGCTGTGGATCGCGAGGTACAATTCATTGGCCAGTCGGGCGCGTTTCTCGATGCGGTCGAGCGCGCCAGCCGGGCTGCGCCGATGCGCCGCCCGGTGCTGGTCATCGGTGAGCGCGGCACCGGCAAGGAGCTGATCGCCGAACGCCTGCACCGCTTGTCCGCACGCTGGGGCGAGCCGCTGGTCACGATGAACTGCGCCGCGCTGCCCGAGACGCTGATCGAAGCCGAATTGTTCGGCCACGAAGCCGGCGCCTTCACCGGGGCGACCCGCGCCCGGGTCGGGCGCTTCGAGGAGGCCGACAAGGGCACGCTGTTCCTCGACGAACTGGCCACGCTTTCGATGGGCGCGCAGGAGCGGCTGCTGCGCGCGGTCGAATATGGCGAGGTCAACCGGATCGGCTCGTCTCGCCCGATCAGGGTCGACGTG
>JBBSKI010000130.1:0-4609 GCA_038256425.1 Sphingomonadales bacterium | reverse complement strand
GTGGCAAGGCCGGGCGGCTTGTTGAGCACGATCGCGGCGCGATCCTGTTCGATCACCATCGCTTCGGCCTGGGCGATCTGTTCGGGGCTCAAGGGCACCCGGCCCGGCGCGGAACTGGGCGCGGCCAGCGCGGCGGAACCGGGCGGTATCCGCAAGGTTTGGCCGGTGGTCAGCCGGTCGGCGGGATCGGCCCGCGCCCCATCGACCCGGATCTGCCCGGTCCGTGCCCAGCGGCTGACCGTGGCAAAGCCGATGTCGGGCAAGTTGCGCTTGAACCAGCGGTCGAGGCGAATGCCCCCGTCGTCTTCCGAGACGACAAAATGACGAACGTCGTCGGGACCGACGGTGAACTGGCGGACGCCTTGAAAATTTTTGGGGGTGGCGCCGTCGCCGCCGGAGCTTTTGGGCTTGGTCATGCCGCCACCCGCATTGCGATCAGCCCGATGTAAAGCGCGCTCAGCCCGGCCAGGACCGATACTGCCATGTAGATAAACGCCGTGCTGGCCTGGCCGCGTTGGATCAGCATCATCAGTTCCAGGCTGAACGCCGAAAAGGTCGTGAAACCGCCGAGCAGGCCCACGCCGACCAGCAACCGCCAGGTCTCGCCATCCCCGGACGCCATCGGGCCATGCCGCGCCAGCCACCCGGCCAGCAGTCCCATCGCCAGACTGCCCAGGACGTTGACCGTCAGCGTTGCCCAGGGAAACGTCGCGACGGTCTGCGGCCCCAGCAGCCGCGTCAGCCCGCGCCCCGCCTGATACCGCGCGAGCGAGCCAACCGCTCCGCCCAGCGCGACGAGGGCCGAGGCGGCAAGGGGGGAGGGCGCGTTCATCGCGCGGCCTTTAGACCGGGTGGCGGATTTTCGCAAAGTCGCAGGTTGGGGGCCAGGTTTGGGCTGGCGGAGCTGCAGGTCGGGCCGCGGGATGCCGCAGTGGGTTGTCATCGTGAAGACTCGGTGCTAGCGGGCCGACGTTCGATTTCGTGGCTGCGGGCTGCGGGATTCGCCGTTTTCGCTTTCTGCGGGGACCCCCGATGCTGCCTGGCGATGCCGCCCGGTGAGTTCGGCAGGTCCTTTCGTAATTTGACTTAAGGTACGTGGTTTTATGCAAATCGTCGTTCGCGATAACAATGTCGACCAGGCCCTGCGCGCGCTCAAGAAGAAGCTGCAGCGCGAAGGCGTCTATCGCGAAATGAAGCTGCGCCGGCACTATGAGAAGCCGTCCGAGAAGCGCGCGCGCGAAAAGGCCGCTGCGGTTCGCCGGGCCCGCAAGCTTGAGCGCAAGCGCGTCGAGCGCGACGGCGGCAAGTAGGCGCTTGCCCGTCTCCGTGTGAGGCGGCATGAAGCGTTCGACCAGATCGGCGCTTCCGTGACATCAGCGGGGCGTCGGTTCATCCGGCGCCTTCGTTGTTTCAGCGTGCGGTTTTGAGGGGGATACCATGTCCGAAGTCACCCGCGTTCCGATCCTGCCGATTGCCAAAGGCTCGCTGACCAAGCTGTGGCTGGGGGTGGCCGTGGCGCTGCTGCTGGGCGGCGCACTGGCCTATGCGCAGCGCACCCAGGGGGTCGAGGTCGAGACGCTGAAGGCCGGGACCGGCCCGATGCCGACCGTCGAGGATGTGGTCCTGATCAATTACACCGGCAAGCTGGCCAACGGGAAAGAGTTCGACAAGGGCGAGCGTGCCCCGCTGGCGCTCGACGCCGTGGTCCCCGGCTTTGCCGAGGGGCTGAGCAAGATGCAGAAGGGCGGCAAGTACCGCCTGACCATCCCGTCCGAAAAGGGTTACGGCTCGGAAGCGAAGACCAATCCGCAGACCGGCGAAGTCGTGCTGCCCGCCAACAGCGATCTGGTGTTCGACGTCGAGCTGCTCGATTTCCGCAGCAAGGCCGAGATCATGCAGCAGCAACAGATGCTCCAGCAGATGCAGCAGATGCAGGGCGGCGCTCCGGGCGGGCCGGGCGGACCCGGTGGCGCCCCGCCGCTGCCGATGCCGCCCCAGTAACAAACGTCACCTTCCCCATCCCGCTCGTGCTGAGCTTGTCGAAGCACTGTTCTTCACTTGGGGCCGGCCGCGTTGACGCACGAAGAAGAAAGGCAGTCCTTCGACAGGCTCAGGACGAGCGGGTTTGGGGGAGAAATTTGATTTCGGATCGGGCCAGTGCGCTTGAAGCCCTCGCACGCCGCTGCTAGCCCGCCCACGCTCATTCTTGGGGCCCAATCGCAGGAACATTCTATGTCGGTCGATACCGCCACCGTGGCCCGGATCGCCACGCTGGCCCGCATCCGGATGAGCGAGGCCGAAATCGCCGCGCTGGTCCCCGAACTCAACAACATCCTCGGCTGGGTCGAACAGCTCGGCGAGGTGGACGTCAGCGGGATCGAGCCGATGACCGCGGTGATCCCCAACACGCTGCGCCTGCGCGAAGACAAGGTCACCGACGGCAAGGTGCGCGACAAGGTGCTGGCCAACGCTCCGGCGGCCGAACACGGCTTCTTCGGCGTGCCCAAGGTGATCGAATGACCGACCTCACTCAGCTCGGCGTCGCCGCGATCCGCGATGGCGTGGCCTCTGGCACCTTCTCCGCGACCGAAGTGGCCGGGGCGTTCAACGCCAGTGTCGCCGCCGCCGGTGCGCTCAACGCGTTCATCGTCGCCACCCCCGAAAAGGCGCTCGAAGCCGCCGCCGCAGTCGATGCGACACGCGCCGCGGGCAAGTCGCTCGGCAAGCTCGCCGGGGTGCCGCTGGGGATCAAGGACCTGTTCGCCACCAAGGGCGTGCAGACCACCGCGGCCAGCCATATCCTCGAGGGGTTCATCCCCGAATACGAATCGACCGTCTCCCAGAATCTGTGGGACGCGGGCGCGGGGATGCTGGGCAAGCTCAACATGGACCAGTTCGCGATGGGCTCGTCCAACGAGACGTCCTATTTCGGCAACGTGATCAGCCCGTGGAAGCGCAACGATGCCAAAGGACTTGGGGCCAACGCGCCGCTTGCCCCCGGCGGCTCGTCGGGCGGCAGCGCGGCGGCGGTGGCGGCGCGGTTGTGTCCCGGCGCGACCGGCACCGACACCGGCGGCTCGATCCGGCAACCTGCGGCGTTCGTCGGGATCAGCGGGATCAAGCCCACTTACGGCCGCTGCTCGCGCTGGGGGATCGTCGCCTTCGCCTCCAGCCTCGATCAGGCCGGGCCGATGGCGCGCGATGTGCGCGATTGCGCGATTATGCTCGAGGCGATGGCCGGGTTCGATGCCAAGGACGCGACCAGCCTCGATGTCGCCGTTCCCGCCTGGGAAGCAGGGCTGAACCCCGACATGAAGGGCAAGCGCGTCGGCATTCCGCGCGAATACCGGATGGACGGGATGGACGCCGACGTCGCCAAAAGCTGGGAAGACGGGATCGCCTGGCTGCGCGACGCCGGGGCCGAGATCGTCGAGATCAGCCTGCCGCACACCAAATATGCGCTGCCCGCGTACTACATCATCGCCCCCGCCGAAGCTTCGTCCAACCTCGCGCGCTACGACGGGGTGCGCTATGGCCTGCGCGACTTGCCGGATAGTGCGGGATTGCAGGACATGTACGCCGCCACCCGCGCCGCCGGGTTCGGCCCAGAGGTCAAGCGCCGCATCCTGATCGGGACCTACGTGCTCTCGGCGGGGTTCTACGATGCCTATTACACCCAGGCGCAAAAGGTCCGCGCCCTGATCGCGCGCGATTTCGAGGCGGCCTGGGCGCATTGCGACATCATCCTCGCCCCCACCGCGCCGAGCGCCGCCTTCGCGCTGGGCGACAAGAGCGCCGATCCGCTGGCGATGTACCTCAACGACGTGTTCGCCGTGCCCGCATCGCTGGCGGGCCTGCCCGCGATGTCGGTCCCGGCGGGGCTCAACCGCGAGGGCCTGCCGCTGGGATTGCAGCTCATCGGCAAGGCGTTCGACGAGCAAGGCGTGCTGAATGCCGGGCTGGCGATCGAGGCACGGGCGGGGTTTGCGGCGAAGCTTGAGCGGTGGTGGTGAACGCGCCGCAAGAACGGGACCTCGAATGGGAAGCTGGGTAAATTGACCGGGCGCTCCGAGCGCTTCCTCATAGGTCGTGATCAGCCTCAAGGTTCAGGCGCAGTGATTGCCGACACCGCGCTGGTGCGCTGTCAGCGATTGACGGTATTACTCGATCGCGGTAATACCAACCGATGAATATGCATCGGCCTGTCCCGGTCCCCCGATCAAGATTGACCTCCAAAGGCCAAGTGACCGTTCCCAAGGAAATCCGGGACGCACTGGGGTTGAAGTCAGGCGATCTGGTTCAATTCACTTTGGATGAGTGTGGACATGCGTTTATCGAACGCGCTGACGATGCGGATCAGTTGGCGCATCGTGCCGCCAGCATCGCCGCCGGCGTGCGAGAAGCGCGGCGTCGGTTTCAGGCCGAGAATTGTTTGCCCGAAGGCATGACAGCCGATCAGTGGTACGATCTGATGCGTGGTCCGCCAGCCGAAGTATGATCGTCGATTCGAACATTGTTATCGAACTGTTGCATGGGAACGGCGACCGGGCGGAGCGCATTTTCGAGGCTTATGTGGAACTGCGTGCTGTCGGCTTCGCTGCGATCAATC
>JBBSKI010000129.1:0-4639 GCA_038256425.1 Sphingomonadales bacterium | reverse complement strand
TCGCCGACCTGCAGGCCGCGTGAGCAACAGCGCGTGACCGGCTGGACGATCGGGGTGATCGGCGGATCTGGCCTCTACGCCATCGACGCGCTCGAGGATCCGCAATGGATCACGATCGACACGCCGTGGGGGGCGCCGTCGGACCAATTGCTGACCGGACGAATTGGCGCCGTCCGCTTCGTGTTCCTGCCCCGCCACGGGCGAGGGCATCGACTTCCGCCGTCGGACGTCAATGCCCGCGCAAACATGGACGCGCTTAAGCGCGCGGGATGCACCGACATCGTCGCTATCTCGGCAGTGGGATCGTTGCGCGAGGAATTGGCGCCCGGCCACTTCGTCATTGTCGACCAGTTCATCGACCGCACCGTCGCACGCGAAAAAAGCTTCTTCGGTCCCGGCATGGTCGCGCATGTATCGATGGCCGACCCGACCTGCGCGCGCCTGTCCGAATATTGCGCCGACGCCGCCAGCGCAGCCGGGGCGACAATAGTGCGAGGCGGCACCTACCTGGCCATGGAAGGCCCGCAATTCTCCTCCCGCGCCGAGAGCCTGCTCTACCGCCAATGGGGCTGCGACGTGATTGGGATGACCGCAATGCCCGAAGCCAAGCTCGCCCGCGAGGCGGAGCTGCCTTACGCGCTAGTTGGCATGGTCACGGACTATGACTGCTGGCGCGGCGGGGAGGACGCGGTCGAGGTCGCTTCAGTAATTGCCCAACTCTTGGCCAATGCCGAGGTGGGACGAGAGTTGGTGGTGCGTCTGGCCGAACTGCTTCCGGCCGAGCGGTCGCCGTCGCCGATCGACACCGCGCTTGATGCCGCGATCATCACCGCGCCTGAAGCGCGCGATCCGGTTTTGCTGGCAAAGCTTGACTCGGTGTGCGCTCGAATGGTCGCGGCTCAGCGATAGAATCGCTCCAACCGAGCTGGCGCGAATCCCATGGCGTAGAGCGCAAGGCAGGCCAGGTTGCGCGTCGAGCGCCGTAGCCAACCGTCACGGCGCCAGCGGTCCGCCGAGGTCAGAGCCTTGACGTTCAAGCGGCGGAGGCGATGGCGGCCAATGCGGCGCACGAGATTGACGTCCTCCATCAGCGCGATCGGCTCGAAGCCTCCGACGTGGTCGTACAGCCGGCGCGAGATGAGTAATCCCTGATCGCCATATGGAAGTCCAAGCAATCGCTCCCGAACCCCGACCCCTCGCTCGATGATGCGCGCTTGCCAGGCATCGTCGTCCAGCCGCAATCCGAAATATCCCGCCCGATCCGGCGTGGATTTGATGTGCGCAGCGACCGCTTGGCGCCATCCAGCACCAAGCCGGGTGTCGGCGTGCAAGAATAGCAACCAGTCACCTTTTGCCTGCTCCGCGCCCGCGCATAATTGGACGCCGCGGCCCCGCGGCGCGGCAATCACCCTCGCCCCTGTCCGTCGCGCGATCGCCATGGTGTCGTCGGTCGAGCCGCCATCGACGACGATGACCTCGTCGAGTCCGCTCAGCGCCTCGAGGCACGCGACAAGGCTGGAGTTGGCGTTGAGCGCCGGGATGACGATGGTCAGCAGCATCTCAGCCCGAACAATTCGCACCGCCCAGCACGCAGAAGCGCGCACAATGCGGGTGGTTCAGGCTGACCGCGCCGGCCGCCCCGGCAATCGTTTCACCCAGTTCGAACCGAGCATCGTAAGGGATCAGCGTGCAGGCAATCACCGCCGGACGGGCCGCACCCTTGCGCTTGACCACCATCCGGCTCGACGAGCACATCACCGTTGCCGGGGACACGCCGAGCAGGCCCCAGCAAGCCTCGCTGATCTCGGGCACGTCGGCGGTCTCGTCCATCTCCGGAAACAGCACCAGCGCGGCGGGATCAAGCGCGTCGATGCGCAATCCATGTTCGGCAAACAGCCCGGCATATCCCGCCCGGGCCGCTACCTCGCTCTCGGTTGCCAGCCGGCGTCCGGCGACAGCAATGCGGAAGCCGTGATCCGACAGCCATCGGCAACCGTCGAGCGCCTTGATCCAACTATTGGCGCCGCGCTCGGCTTCATGCAGCGCCTGAGTGTAATGATCGAGGCTGACGCGCATCGTCAGCTGCGTGCCAAACTCGGTGCGCAGCGAGTCGAGCTGGTTCTCGAACCGCCGCATCGGGCGCATCGCATTGGTCAGCACCAGCACGTGGAAGCCGCGACCAAGTGCGGAACGCAACATCTTGACCATGTCAGGATTCATGAACGGCTCGCCGCCGGTAAAGCCGATTTCGCGCGTGCCAAGGCCTTCCGCCTCGTCGAGATAGGCATCGACTTCGGCCAATGTCAGATAGACCAAAGCGTCATTGACCGGCGAGCTTTCGATGTAGCAGGTCTTGCAGGCGAGATTGCACAAAGTGCCGGTGTTGATCCACAGCGTCTCAAGTCCCTGCAACGCGACATGCGCGCGGGGATCGCCCTGGATAGTGCGCAGCGGATCCCGGAACTTGGCGCGCTCAAGCGGCCGGGCATGGGGCACGGCGAACGGCGACGTGGCGGCGAGGACACTGCTTGCGATTGGCTTTCTCCGTCGGCCTTCTTTAGCCCCAAATTTGCTTAAGCCGCGCATCGCGACCGCAATTGAGACGGTAGAAGCGGTAGCGGACTGGGTTCTTTTTATAATAGTCCTGATGATACGTCTCGGCGGGATAAAAAGCCGCAGCGGGAAGGATGAGAGTCGCGACAGGCTTCTTGAGCGACGCTTGGGTCTTGTTCCTGATGGCCTCCGCAACCCGGCGCTGCGCTGGCGTTGCCACGAAAAAGGCCGAGCGGTAGCCATAGCCGCGGTCGCAGAAACTGCCGCCTGAATCCAGCGGGTCGACGGTCCGGATAAAGCGCGCGGCGAGCGTTGCATAGCTGACGCGGGCCGGATCATAAGTGACGCGCACCGCCTCGATATGCCCGGTGCCGCCGGCCGAGACCTGCTCGTAGGTCGGGTTGCGCAGCTTGCCACCGGTGTAGCCCGAGGTGGTCGAGAGAACGCCCGGTATCTTGTCGAAATCGGCTTCGGTGCACCAGAAGCAGCCGCCGGCGAACACCGCTTGGGCGCTTCCCGTTGCGCCGCGCGGCGGCGCCTCGCTGTCCGCCGCACTCGAACAGGACGCGGCCGCGAAAGCAATCACGATTGCGGTCAGGGACTTGCTGAACCTATCGGCGAGAATGATCATGCCGCTACAAACTCCATTGTTATGCCCCTCGATGCACCAACGCCGGGCGGTCGGCGACGGGCCCAGCACGGCCGCCGCTCCTCTCAAAGTGTATTCGGCCCGGCGGCCATGGAAGTTACATCGCAATCGGAAAGAATGACGACGGTAGCCAAAGGCGGTGGGCGCATGATCGCGAGCGCCTCCGCGTAACCTTTGACGCTTGCGGCGCGAACTGCGGTATGAGACCTGTCACGGAGACCATCATGACCATCGCGCGCACCATCACCCCGGGGATCGCCGCAATCGCCGCGCTTGCCTCGGCCATGTCGAGCGGTCCGTCGGTGGCGGCGGGTGCTGACCAGCCTGTCGTCATCGAACTGTATCAAAGCCAGGGCTGCTCGTCATGCCCGCCCGCCAATGCGATGCTCAATCGCCTCGCCGACCAAGCCGACCTGCTCCCCCTCAATTTCGGCGTGACCTATTGGGATCGTCTAGGCTGGAAGGACAAGTTCGCCCATCCGGCTTACACCGAGCGGCAATGGGATTACGCGCGGACCGGCAAGCGCGGCAACGTCGCCACACCGCAATTCATTATCAACGGCCACGGCGTGGTGACCGGCAGCGATGCACGACAATTGGCGCAAGCCATTCGCGGCGAGGATAGGAAAAATACGGGTCCAACGATCACGGTCGATGGTAAAAGTGTCCACCTCACCGCGGGCCGCACTGGTGCTCCGGCGACGGTGTGGCTGGTGCGCTATGATCCGCGCACCCGCAACGTCGACATCGGCCGCGGCGAGAATGCCGGGCGGGTGCTTCCGCATCGAAACGTCGTCACGGGACTTCGGGCGCTCGGCACCTGGAAAGGAAATTCTATGACATTCGACCAGCCAGCCTACCGCGACGCCAATCAGCGCAGCGCCATCCTTGTCCAGCACGGTACCGGCGGACGAATCATCGCGGCGAAAAAGCTGTGATGCCGGGCACGGGGAAGGCGGCGTCGCTGCTGCTGCTGCGGTCTGGCACCGGCCTCCTGCTCATCCTGTGGGGAGCGCTGCGTTTGATGACGCCGGCGGCAGGACCGGGGCTTGCGGCCAAATATTATGGCGGTTTTCTCGACGTGCAAAGCCTCCAGGTCGGCTTTGGCATCGCCGAGGTCATCATCGGCTTTCTCGTCGTTCTGGGACTTTTCCGGCGCATCAGTTATGTGCTGCAGGCGGTCATTCTGGTCCCGGGCGCGTTGGTTCTGTGGCGCTACCTGATCGATCCGTTGGGCGTTTACCTGCTTAATAAGGAAACCAGCCAGATCTTGTTTTTCCCGTCGATCACGATCGCGGCAGCGACCCTGGTCCTGCTCGCGTTTCGCGATGAGGATCTTTGGTCCCTCGATCATGTGCTGACGGCCCGAAGAACAGCGACATGAGCAAAGGCAAGATCGCACTACTTGCCGTTTTCGCCGCTGCCATCGCTGCCTTT
>JBBSKI010000128.1:0-4721 GCA_038256425.1 Sphingomonadales bacterium | reverse complement strand
TTCGAGGAGGCCGACAAGGGCACGCTGTTCCTCGACGAACTGGCCACGCTTTCGATGGGCGCGCAGGAGCGGCTGCTGCGCGCGGTCGAATATGGCGAGGTCAACCGGATCGGCTCGTCTCGCCCGATCAGGGTCGACGTGCGGATCGTCGCGGCGACCAACGAAGATCTGCCGCGCATGGCCGAGGAAGGCCGGTTCCGCCCCGACCTGCTCGACCGTCTGTGCTTCGAGGTCATCACCCTGCCCCCGCTGCGGGTGCGCGAGGGCGACGTGTTCGTGCTGGCGGACTATTTCGGGCGGCGGATGGCGACCGAACTGGGTTGGGAGACATGGCCCGGCTTTGCCGAACCGGTCGAACGTGCGCTCGACGACTATGCCTGGCCCGGCAACGTGCGCGAATTGCGCAACGTGATCGAACGCGCGGTCTATCGCTGGGACGACGCGAGTCGTCCGATCGGCCACGTCCAGTTCGACCCGTTCGACAGCCCGTGGAAACCCGCCGCAGCGACGGTGAGTGCAGCGCCCTCCAAGGCCGCCCCGGCAAGCGAAAATCGCCCGGCGGCCGCTCCGCCGCGCCCGAATCACGACACGATCAGCGACCTGCGCGCCGCGGTCGATTGCCACGAGCGCGAGATCATCGAACACCACCTCGCCCGCAATCGCTACAACCAGCGCCAGACCGCCAAGGCGCTGGGACTGACTTATGATCAACTGCGCCACTGCATGAAGAAGCACGGGCTGATGGAGCGGGCGGTGGAGACTTCCTAGAATTGCGCTTGTCAGCAACGCGCTTGCATTTGCCCCCACCCTCCCCTATCTGCGCCTCATCCCGACATTGTTAGCAACGTCCGGGCTGGCGCCGAAAGGGGCCGGCACTAAACTGGCGTTGCTGCCAAGGTCGTTGGGAGCGACCGGAGTGAAACTTGAACGACATTGCGCGCCTGATCGAGATCGTCGAGCCCGAGGCCAAGGCCCTGGGGTTTGCGCTCGTGCGCGTGGCGCTGCTCGGCGGTGAGGGAGACCGCACCTTGCAGGTCATGGCCGAGCGGGCCGAGACGCGGCAGCTCAACATCGACGATTGCGCTGCATTGTCGCGCCGTATCTCCGAGCAACTCGATGCGCTCGAACTGGCGGGTAACGATCCGATCGAGGGCGCATATCGCCTTGAGGTATCCTCGCCGGGGATCGACCGACCGCTGACCCGGCTGTCGGATTTTGCCGACTGGAAGGGCCACGAGGCCAAGGTTCAGTTCAAGGAGCCGGTAGAAGGCCGCAAAAGCCTCAACGGCACGCTGGACGGCGTGGACCTTGGCACCATCGCCTTCACCGACCGCAAATCGGGTGCTGTGCGGTTTGCGTTCGACAATGTCGCGAGCGCCAAGCTGGTGCTGACCGACCGGTTGATCGCCGCCACCCGCCCGCTCGACACTGCCGGTGTCGAGGAACAGGTCACCGAAGAACTCGACCCTGACGTACCAGACATCGACACCGAATATCTCACCGAAGAACAGGACGGTTAGAACTCATGGCCAGCGCAATTGCCGCCAACAAAGCTGAACTGATCGCGATCGCCAACGCGGTCGCCACCGAGAAGATGATCGACAAGTCGATCGTCATCGAGGCGATGGAAGAGGCGATCCAGAAATCGGCGCGCAACCGCTATGGTGCCGAGAACGACATCCGCGCCAAGCTCGATCCGCGCACCGGCGACCTGCGCCTGTGGCGCGTGGTCGAGGTGGTTGCCGAGGTCGAGGACTACTTCAAGCAGGTCGATCTGGCGCAGGGCGAAAAGCTCCAGCCGGGCGCCCAGGTCGGCGACTTTATCGTCGATCCGCTGCCCGCCGTGGATCTTGGGCGAATCGACGCACAATCGGCCAAGCAGGTGATCTTCCAGAAGGTCCGCGATGCCGAGCGCGAGCGCCAGTACGAGGAATTCAAGGACCGCGCCGGCGAGATCATCACCGGGGTCATCAAGTCGGTCGAGTTCGGTCATGTCATCGTCAACCTCGGCCGCGCCGAGGGTGTCATCCGCCGCGACGCGCAGATCCCGCGCGAGGTCGCCCGGGTCGGTGAACGGGTCCGTGCGCTGATCCTCAAGGTCGAGCGCCAGAACCGCGGACCCCAGATCTTCCTCAGCCGCGCGCACCCCGATTTCATGAAGAAGCTGTTCGCGCAGGAAGTCCCCGAAATCTACGACGGCATCATCACCATCATGGCGGCGGCTCGCGATCCGGGTTCACGCGCGAAAATCGGCGTGATCAGCCGCGATTCGAGCATCGACCCGGTCGGTGCCTGCGTCGGCATGAAGGGCAGCCGCGTCCAGGCGGTCGTCCAGGAAATGCAGGGCGAGAAGATCGACATCATCCCGTGGAGCGAGGACACCGCGACGTTCGTGGTCAACGCGCTCCAGCCCGCCACGGTCAGCCGGGTGGTGATCGACGAAGAGGAAAGCCGCATCGAGGTGGTCGTCCCCGACGACCAGCTCAGCCTGGCGATCGGGCGGCGCGGCCAGAACGTGCGGCTCGCCTCGGCGCTGACCGGATCGGCGATCGACATTCTGACCGAGCAGGAGGCCAGCGAAAAGCGCCAGCGCGAATTCACCGAACGCTCCAAACTGTTCGAGACCGAACTCGACGTCGACGAAACGCTGTCGCAGCTGCTGGTCGCCGAAGGGTTCAGCGAGCTGGAGGAAGTGGCTTACGTTTCGCTCGACGAAATCGCCTCGATCGAAGGCTTCGACAGTGAACTGGCCGAGGAACTCCAGAGCCGCGCCACCGAAGCGCTCGAGCGACGCGATGAAGCCCACCGCGAGACCCGTCGCGCGCTGGGCGTCGAAGACGCGCTGGCCGAGCTGCCGCACCTGACCGAAGCGATGCTGGTCACGCTGGGCAAGGCCAAGATCCTTACCCTCGACGATCTGGCCGATCTGGCGACCGACGAGCTGATCGCCAAGAAGCGCGCCGAACCGCGCCGCCGCGAGAACTCGCCCGCCCCGGTCATGCGCCGCGAAAGCCGCCCCGAAGACAAGGGCGGGGTGCTGGGCGAATACGGCCTGAGCGAATCCGTCGGCAACGAGATCATCATGGCCGCGCGGGCGCACTGGTTCGAGGACGAAGCGACCCCCGAAGCAGCTGGTGCTGCCGAACCTCAGGAGGCCGCCGATGCGGACTCCGCACAATGACCCGCTAGGTTCCGACATCTCTGGGGATCGGGCGCACGGCGAGGCGACCGAGCGGCCCAAAAAGCACGGTTCGGCATCCGTCGAGCCGGAGAGGAAGTGCGTTCTCTCCGGGGAGCACGGTGCGCGCGACGATCTGGTGCGTCTGGCGATATCGCCGCCGCAGGATGACGGGCGCTGCGAAGTGCTACCCGATGCGCTGGCCCGGGCACCAGGACGCGGGGCGTGGCTGGGGGTAGACCGCGCCACGCTGGAAACCGCCGTTGCCAATGGCAAGCTCAAGGGCGCGCTGGCCCGCGCCTTCAAGGGCGAGGCGCTGACCATCCCGGCCGATTTGGGCGCAAAGATCGAGGCTGCGCTGACCCGCGCGCTGACCGACCGGCTGGGGCTGGAACAGCGCACCGGCAAGCTGCTGACCGGATCCGACCGGATCGCAGACAAGGCGCGCGCCGGACAGGTCGCGTGGCTGGCCCATGCCGCCGATGCAGGCGAGGACGGCTCGCGCAAGCTCGACCAGGCCTGGCGGGTTGGCGAGGATGCCGAAGGCTCGGGGCGCAGCGGGGCAACCTTGCCGCTGGACCGCGCGGCCCTGTCTGTGGCATTGGGCCGCGACAATGTCGTCCATCTGGCGCTGACCGATCCTGCGGCGGCCTTGCGGGTCGCCGTGCCGCTTGCGCGCCTGATGCGCTTTCTCGGCCGCGACAGCGGCGGGGAAGCACGCCCGGAAGTAGATGAAACGACTGGCCCGTCGCGCACCCGCGCGGCGTAGGCCCGATGATTACGAATAAGCGAATCCGAACGAAGGACCGAGTGGCGACATGAGCGAGACCGACAACAAGCCGACCCTGGGTCGCCGCCCGCTGGGCCTGAAGACTTCGGTCCAGGCTGGCGAGGTCAAGCAGACCTTCAGCCACGGCCGCACCAACAAGGTGGTGGTCGAGGTCAAGCGGCGCAAACTGATGGGCAAGCCCGGCGAAGCACCGCTTGCCGCGCCCGCCCCGGCCCCCGAGGTCGCGCCGCCACCACCGCCGCCGCCTCCTGCCCCGGCTCCCGCGCCGCGCCGCACGCCGATGGCCGATGCCGAAACCCGGCAGGAAATGCAGGCCCGCCTGCTGCGCGAGGCCGAAGAAGCGCGGATGAACTCGCTCGAGCTCGCCAGCCGCCGCGAAGTGGAAGAACGCGCCCGCGCGATCGAGGACGAAAAGCGCCGCGCCGAGGGCAAGGGCCAGGTCGAGGAAGCGCCCGCACCGGTTGCTGCCGCCCCTGCGGCCGAGGCGCCCGCGCCTGCGGCGCCGACTGCCGCTGCCGCTCTCCCAGACGCTCCCGCTGCTCCCACGGCTGATGCGGCAGGCGAGGCCGCTCCCCCAGCCGCGCCGACGACCACTGCCGAAAGCGGCGTGACCGCGCCGCGCCGCTTTACCCCGGTTGCTTCGCCCAAGCGCCCCGAACCGCCCAAGAAGGTTGCGCACCCGCGCGACAAGACCGGCGCGGACATCCGCCGCCAATCGGGCAAGCTCACCGTCAGCCGCGCGCTCAACGAAGA
>JBBSKI010000127.1:0-4838 GCA_038256425.1 Sphingomonadales bacterium | reverse complement strand
GGCCTGCGCCCCGGCTCGATCGCCGACGCCAATGACGAAGCGCAATTTGCCGAACTCTATACGCTGGGCGAGCTTACCCACCGCGCGTGGAAAAGCGACGTGCAGGTCATGATCGAAGGCCCCGGCCATGTGCCGATGCACAAGATCAAGGAGAACATGACCAAGCAGCTCGAGGTGTGCGGCGAAGCGCCGTTCTACACCTTGGGCCCGCTGGTGACCGATATCGCGCCGGGTTACGACCACATCACCAGCGGGATCGGCGCGGCGATGATCGGCTGGTTCGGCACGGCGATGCTCTGCTACGTCACCCCCAAGGAGCACCTCGGCCTGCCCGATCGCGACGATGTGAAGGTGGGCGTGGTAACCTACAAGCTGGCCGCCCACGCCGCCGATCTGGCCAAGGGCCACCCCGCAGCGCAGGTCCGCGACGACGCGCTGAGCAAAGCCCGCTTCGAATTCCGCTGGCGCGACCAGTTCAACCTCAGCCTCGATCCCGATACGGCCGAGCAATACCACGACCAGACCCTGCCGGCGGAGGGCGCCAAGACCGCACATTTCTGCTCGATGTGCGGGCCGAAGTTCTGCTCGATGAAAATCAGCCAGGAGGTCCGCGAATTCGCCCGCCTGCAAAACCAGAGCGCCGATGCATTCGTGGCCGCGGACGAAGCAGATGCCGGAATGGCGAAGATGAGCAAGGTCTATGACCAGACCGGGCGCGAGCTTTACATCGAGGATACCTGATCCCGCATGGGCTTCATTCCCACCCGCGCCGCGGGACTGGACCGGCTGGCTGCATTCGTTCCGCACGCCGGGCGCGCCTATGCCGAGGGGCGCAACAGCGATCCCGGACCGGACCGGGTGCAAGCGGTCTCGCGGCTCTCGCCCTATCTCCGCACCCGCCTGCTGAGCGAACGCGAAGTGGTGCGGGCGGTGGTGGCGCGGCATCCGTTTCGGGACTGCGAAAAGTTCGTCCAAGAAGTCCTGTGGCGCACTTACTGGAAGGGCTGGGTGGAACTGCGCCCGGCCGTGTGGTCGCGGTTTACGGCCGAGCAGGACGCGACCACGATCGAGGGTCGGTCCGGCAGCGGACTGCGCAAGGCGATCGCCGCGGCAGAAAGCGGCAGCACCGGGATCGACGGGTTCGACGATTGGGCGCGCGAGTTGGTGGAGCGCGGCTATCTGCACAATCACGCGCGGATGTGGTTCGCCTCGATCTGGATCTTCACCCTGCGCCTGCCTTGGGCGGCCGGGGCAGACTTCTTTCTGCGCCACCTGATTGATGCCGATCCTGCATCGAACACGCTGTCATGGCGCTGGGTCGCGGGTCTGCAGACCGCCGGCAAAACCTATCTCGCCACCGCTGACAATATCGCCCGCTTTACCGGCGGCCGGTTTGCACCCGAAGGCCTGGCAACAACGGCGCAGCCGCTGAGCGAAGACCCGCCGCCCGGGCCCGCGCCGCTCGCGCCGCTGCCCGCCCATGACCCGGCCGCGCCGGCGCTGCTGCTGGTCACTCCCGAAGATCTCTCGCCCGAAAGCCTGTTCGCGGGAGCCGGCACCATCCAGGCCGTCCATGCCGTCGCCTCGGTCCCAAACTGGCCGTGGGGTGCGCGGGCGCAGGACTTTATCGCCGCCGGGAGCGCCAACGCGGTTGGGCGCGCGAGCGCCGCCTTTGGGCGCCCGGGTTCGGTCCACGCCGCGCTTGATGGACCCGAACTGATTGCCGCCGCCCGGGCTGCGAAGGTCGGCACCATCGTCACCGCTTTCGCCCCGGTCGGCCCTGTCGCCGACGCGCTCGCCGCACTGGCGCCGCAGTTGGCGCTTTCGGGCATCGCGCTCCACCAGCGCCGCCGGGTCTGGGACGACACGTTTTGGCCGCACGCCACCAAAGGCTTCTTTCCGTTCCGCGAGCGCATTCCGGCGCTGCTTGCCGAACAGGATATCGTCCTGCGCTAACCGCAGCAGCATCATTACAAACGACCATGGCGAGCTTGCCGCATCTCTGCCATCAAACCCCGACGATAATCACGCGGGCGCGCGGGCGACCGCGAACACGATCGAGGGAGGGGATGGCATGACACAGGATACCCAGGGCGGGGATACCCAGGGCGGGGATACCCAGGGCGGGGATACCGAAACCGACGCCAAAACTGGCCAATGCCTGTGCGGCGCGGTGCGTTACAGCTTTACCGGCGAGCCGCTGATGCAGGCGGTGTGCCACTGCAAAAATTGCCAGCGCCAGGCGGGCAGCGGCTGGTCGATGCTGATCGCCCTGCCACTGTCCGCAGTGGCAATTTCCGGCGAGGTTCGCACCTATGTCGATCACAGCGAGACCAACAACGAGGTCCACCGCCAGTTCTGCCCAACCTGCGGCTCCCCCGTCTTCACCCGCGTCCCCGCGCAGCCGCAGATGCTGTTCATCAAGGCCGGCTCGCTCGACGATACCTCCAGCTTCGCCCCGCAGATCCAGTTCTGGACCGCCAGCAAGCAAAACTGGGTGGAGATTGCGGACGTGCCGGGGGTGGCGGGCAATCCGGGGTAGGATGAAGCCGTATTGCCACCGCATCGCGCGCCGATTAAGTTACATGTAACGGAGACCGCCGATGGGTGTGCACGAAAACCTGACAGGAGCGCAACGCGTCGCCAGGCGGCGCGCATTCCTGCGCGCGCAGGGGTTGCGGACCGCGCAAGTCTGGGTTGCGGATATTGCAGACCCCAAGGTCAGGGAGGAACTCGATCGCGAAGTCGCGGAGATCAATGCGAGCGAAGACGAGGTCGTCATGATGCAATATATCGAATGGGCCAGTCGCGAGGTGATGGACTCGCTTCCGCCCTATGATTGGGGATCCCAAGGCCCACCTGAGTGAGGCGGGGCGACATCTGGACCGCCGCGGGTGGCTCGAACTACGCGGGCAAGCCGCGGCCCTGGGTGGTCGTACAGGCGGATGATTTTGAGATCGAATCGTCCATTATTCTTTGCGGGTTTACCAGCGAACCCGGCAACTACGCCCGTCTGCGTCCGCGGATCGAGCCGACGGCTGGCAACGGCCTGCGCGAATCCTCGCGCGTGATGGTCGACAAGATCACCGCGTTGCCGCGCAACCTTATCGACAAGCATATCGGCGAGCTTTCGCACGACGACATGGAGCGCGTGGATCGCGCGCTTCGACTCATCCTGGCGCTCGCCGGGACGCCGCGAACCCGGTCGGCGGAGACGCGCCGAGCGCGATGAAACCATGCAGAAATCGACACGCGCGCTGACCGGCGTGGTCGTGATAAATGGGCTGCAGGCGGCCGGGGCGGCATGGATGGTCTGGCAGGTCCACATCGTAGCTTGGAGCGCCCCCGACCCCGCCCTGACGATCACCATGATCACCCAGGCGGCCGGGGGAGCGATCCGGGATCGTTACGGCGGTGCTATTGGTAGCGTTCGAGGTGCATCGGCAGCGGGGGGATTAGCAGTCCGCTGCTTGGGATCGACCGCAGACGATTGTAGCCGTGACATAGTCAGAAGAAGCGATATGGAATATCGGTAGTGAGCGAACGCATACCCACAAATACCTGCACCTCCTAAAGGCTAGCCCATGACGGGCATAGTAAGCAAATCTGCAAATGCGCTGATCGATCCGCAGTCGCAGAGATTAGTTGACTTTCTATCAGAGATGGGGCTCCCCTCCGATAATATAATTGCTGAGCTACAGCAAAGAAATATTATTGGAAATAATCTTTCCTCGTTTATTTCATCACTTCCCGATGAAGTAAGGCGAGATGCACGATATTTATCGAAGTTTGTGGTAGGAGCTGGAACAGGTCTATTTGATTACGCACTTAATGCTATCTGGAATGAGGTCGTCTTAGTCCTTCGCAGAAAAGCAATTGTTTATGGTATAGATATATTCTTTGATTCAGCCGTCGGAACAAGCAAGAATTGAGATTTTTATGTAACTGAGGAAGATCTCACTACCCTAAAAGACGTGGCACTACTCGATACATCCAAGAAACTTGAACTTATACAAGATGTTACTTACAAGAAACTGCGGCACATGCTAGATATGCGGAATGATACTGGAATTTCGCATCCAAACGATTACACGATAAATGCTTTCGAGTTAATGGGTTGGCTAGAAACCTGCGTTCAGGTTTTAAACGATAGACCGACTGGGGAGGGCGAGGAGGAAACCGAACGCAGCGACGAAAAGAAGGTCGACGACGTGTTGTTCCGCCATGCGCTCGACGGGGGTGAGGGACGGCGGCGCTTCGGCGAAAATGGCTGATCCAGACGCGGCTGCAACCGTGTCACCTGTCACCCTGCGACGCATGAGCGCGCTCGAAACGGCGCAAGGCCGCGGGTTTCAGGGCCGCGCGCGGTGGGTGACATCTGGGTTACACGGTGTCACCCCTGTAACCCTGGCCCATCACCGTGGGGCCGGAGAAACCATCCCTTCACCACCCCCACGGCGCGGGCGGCGGGGCGATCGGGCGGGTGAGGTCGAATTCCACGCGGAACAGCCGGTTGGCGCGGCTCAACTGATAGGCATAGGCCGCGCCCGGGGCGCCCGCTGGATCCACCTCCACCCGCCACACGTTGGTGATCGAGGCGGGCCGGTCGGTTGCTCGGAACAGCGCGATGCTTTGCGCATCCACCGGGAAATCCTGCGCGCGGGCCGTTCCCGCAGCCGCGGTGTCGCCGCCGTAGAACGTAACCGCATCGGGCTTGCCATCCTCGTGCCGGTGATCGTGCTTGAGGCGCAGGCCAGCATTGGGGCCTTCTGCGGTGCGGCTGATCAGCCAGGTGCGCGAGCGGTCCCAGCTGCCATTGGCCTTGCGGACGTGGAACG
>JBBSKI010000126.1:0-4882 GCA_038256425.1 Sphingomonadales bacterium | reverse complement strand
TTATTGATGCTCCGATCAGCCCGAGAAGTCATAGCCCTCGCTACCTCATCAAAATCGGCACCGATCGGCTCAATGGTCTTTTTGTCCTTAGGCATTGATCAGTTCCTTGTAGGTGAGGCGCTTGCCGACCATGCGAGCAATCGTCTTATCGATGAATGTCATGGTGCCATCCTGCGCAGTGTTATGGCGGAACGCAAATTCGTTGACGTAGCGGTGCCGATGCTTGGCGCTCATAAAGTGGAAAATGCCGTAATGTCCGCGCTTCAGGAGCGCCCAGAAGCTTTCGATGCCATTGGTGTGGGCCATTTCGCGAACATACTCGCCAACCGAGTGGTTGATGCTGACATGACGGTAACCATGGCTTGCGATACCTACATAGCCAGCGTGCTGGTCAGTAACCACGAGCGCGCCTTCAGGTGCGTTGTCGCGAATAAACCCCTGTAGGGTGCTGATCTTGGTATTCGGGATGATTTCAGCGCGGACGTTGCCGGTCTCGCCACGAATGCCGATCACTGCGGTCTTGCCGACCGTGCCGCGACCGGCGCGAAGCTTTTTGCTGGCGTGCTTGTTAGTTTCTTTGCCGCCGAAATAGGTTTCATCGACTTGGACCTGTGCGCCCATGTCGTCATCGCCAGCCTTGGAAAGCCAGGTCTCGCGGATGCGCTGTGCAAGGAACCATGCAGACTTTTGAGTGATGCCTAGTTCGCGCGCCATCTGGGTGGAGGGGATGCCCTTACGCGCGGTCGTCATCATGTAGATCGCCATGAGCCACTTGTGCAGCGGAAGGCGGCTTTCGGCTAGGACGGTGCCGGTGCGGACGCTGAAATGCTTGCGGCAATCGCGGCACCGATACGGCATCGGCTTATGGTCTTTGCACTCATGGACGTTGAGGCTTCCGCAGTGACCGCAATGGGGTTCACCGCCCCAACGGTTGTCCTCGAAATATTTACGAGCAGCTTCCTCATCGGGGATGCGCGCAAAGAACTGGTAGAGGCTGATAGTCTCGGGCTGGTTTGCTGCGTTGCTCATGAGACCTAACTAGCCAAACGGGACCGGCTAGTCAAGCTAGAAGTGGCTAGCTAGGTATATAGGTCCCTTTTTTAAGAGGCTGGCAGCTGTTCGGTGAGCCTTGAGATGCGTGGCATCGATCATCAGCTGATCCGGCTTGCCACCCTTGGCAGCCAGCGCAGCAAAGATCTTGTTGAACACGCCCAGCCGGCTCCAGCGGATGAACCGGTTGTAGATCGTCTTGTGTGGTCCATACTCGCGCGGTGCATCGCGCCAACGAAGGCCATTGCGGATCACGAAGATGATCCCGCTGACGATCCGACGATCATCGACGCGCGGCACCCCATGCGACAGCGGAAAATACGGCTCGATCCGACGCATCTGTGCAGCCGACAACCAGATCAGATCACTCATGACAACGCCTCCTCAGCCTTGCCATTGAATCAGATTATCGAGCCACTGGGAATCTCTTTAACGGGTCCTGAGCCTAGCTGGCGGGCGGCGTTGCCAGCTTCGCCGGCGGCGCGGGGGCGACGGCTTACGGCCTGGGGTCCGTCGCGCTAGGTGGCGATGGCAGCGATGCGGGTATCGGCGGAGCGCGAGCGGACGGGCAGGAAACGCTTGCCCTGGGTGCGGACACTCTGGCGACCGGCATTCGAACGACCGCCTTTGGCTATGGCGCCTTCGCCAATGGGGTGCAGGCCACCGCCGCTGGCTCCGGCTCGAAGGCCAACGGGCTCGGCGCGCTTGCCTTCGGGGCCTTCGCCACCGCGCGGGGCAGCTTCTCCGTCGCGTTGGGCTATCAGAGCTTCGCGCCGACCGACAACGCCACCGCGATCGGCTATCTGACCAGGGCGCAGGCCGAAAACGCCACCGCCATCGGCGCGAGCGCAAATGCCAATTTCGCGGGCTCAACCGCCGTCGGCCAGGGGGCCACCACGACCGCCGCCAACCAGGTCATGCTCGGCGGCACCGGGTCATCGGTGCGTATCGGAGACATCGCCGCGAGCACCGCGGCGCAGGTCGGACCGGTCGATGCGGTGACGGTGGATGCCAGTGGCACGCTCGGGCGACAGGCGGTGGCGGCAGCCTCGGCGGTCGACAGCATCCGCCTGTCGATGAACCACATCGCCGCGGTCACCGATGCGCAGTTCAGCGCACTGAGCGGCAGTGTCGGTGCCCTCGAGAACGGGCTGGCGCAGGTCAATTTCCGGCTCGAGGATATAGACCGGGGCCTTTCCGGCGGAATCGCGGCTGCCTCTGCGCTCGGCAGCGCGATCGCCATGCCGGACAAGAGCTTCGTGATCGCCGGCAATGTCGCCAATTACAACGGCGAACAGGGCTATGCGCTCAACCTGACCGGACGGGTCAGCGACAGCTTCGCTGTCGGCGCCGGGATCGCTGGCAACACCGGCAATGGCGAAGTGGTGACCCAGGCCGGCTTCGCCCTCGGGTTCTGACGCGCGGGTTGGCGACCTAGCGGCGCGTCTGGCTCTCCTGTGAGTGCCCCCCAACCGCTGGCCAATATCGACCGGCTTCGTCCGGCCCCGGCTTCTCAGGCTGGGGCCGGCGATGGCCGTGAAAGACCTCAGGCCGCCTGGGTTTCGCTATCGGAACGGCGGTTGGGGCTCTGGCCGCTTGCAGTGGCGATCTCAACCCGGTTGCCGCCGGCGGATTTGGCGGCGTAGAGCGGGCCGTCGGCGGCCTGCAGCGCGAGCGAGGCGCTGCATGGCGCATCGATGCCCGCCAGGCCGACGCTGGCGGTGAGCGAGAAAGCGGTCCCGTCGGGTGCGGCGAGGTCCAGCGCAGCCACCGCACGGCACAATTCCTCGCACAGCGCCGTCGCCTCGTCCGGTTCGATGCGCTCGGCGATCAGCGCGAATTCGTCTCCGCCGAGGCGGGCGAAAAAGCGATCGGGTGCGCTGAGCTGCTGCATCGCCGCCGCGACCTTGCGCAGCACCATGTCGCCCGCATCATGGCCATAGGTGTCGTTGACGCATTTGAAATGGTCGAGATCGACGATGGCGAACATGAAGGGGCGATTCGCCGCATATTCGAGCCGGGCTTCCAGGTGCCGGAGGAAGGCGCGGCGGTTGGGCAGGCCGGTGAGCGCATCGGTATCCGCCTCGCGCAAGGCGCGCAGCTCGGCGTGTTTGCTCGCGGTGGCGTCGCGGATGGTGACGGCATAGCCTGCAATGGGGCCCGCGATCCTGCCCGGGGTTTCGGCACGCGGGACGGCGCGTATCCGCGCCTCGAGCCAGATCTGTTCGTCGCCGCGCAGCACCGGACGCTCGATAACGCAGGTCTTACCCGGCTCGTCGCCGGCGTGCGTAAGAGTGCTGAGCACGAGCGACTCGTCGAGCGGATCGAAGAAGATCGCCAAGGGTTCGCCTATCAGCTCGACCTGGCCGCTCAGCCACTCGCTTGCCGGGGAGGCGAAACGAATCCGGCCCTCGCTATCGAGATTGAGCAGCGCACCGTCCGAATGATCGGAGATGAGCCCGTTGAGGGCTTTTTTTTCCGCGAGCTCGACGAAGAGCAAGTGCCGATGCTTGAGCGCCACCGAAACCGGCAGCGCGAGCAGCAGCAATACGGCGAGGTAGAACTGGAGGAACAGCACCTTGTCGCCGAAACTGTCCATGACCGTGAGGGGAAAGCCTTCGCCGGTCGAGAGCGCGGCTATGGCGATGACGGCGATGGTGAACAATCCGATCGACGCGCCGATGCGGCCGCGCCGGAAGGAAGCGAACAGCAGCGGGGCGATGGGCACGAACAGCAGCGGCAAGTCGGCTTGCAGGAACACCATGGCGGTAACGATGCCGACGATCAGCGCGTGACCGATGCATTCGAGGATCACCGGCAGGCTGGCCGCGGCGAAATCCTTCGAGAGCGCGCCCGAGGCGGCCATATAGGCGATCGGGAAGCCGAGCAGCGTACCCAGCCCGTGGCCGGCGATCCAGTCGGTGGCGTGGGACAGCCAGCTGCCCGGGGTTGTCAGCGCCACCATCAAGCCGCCTGGGATCGCTGCCAGTGCCGGCCCGACTAGCCCGCCCGCGACGATCAGGACGATCAGCCCGTCGACGCTCTCGAGCCAGTCGCGCTGCGGTCGCAGGGCCAGCAACAACCGGGCGATCACATAGCCTTCGAACACATTGGCGGCAGCCAGTTGCAGCGCCATGTGCGGGCCGAAACCGAACAGGCTGGTCGCTACGGCGCTGAGGGCTGCAAAGCTCCAGAGGATCCGGGACCATTGCGGTCTGGGAAGTGTCACCAGCACTGCGGCGAGGATCGCGGTGCCGAGCCATACCAGCGCGAGCGCGCCCCCGAAGCGCGTCATCGCGATGGTCAGCGAAGTGATCGCGAAGAATGCCAGTCCCAGCAGTGCAAGCTTCTTCCCGCCGGGTACGTGCCTCTCAATCCATGTCATCGGGTTGGAACTAATCGCCATCGATTGAAAAACTCTTGCCGGGCCATGGAGAAGTTAACCTAGCTGCTTAAGGCGGTTCGGTCAGCAAGTGATTTGGAGGGCCGGTTTGCGTTACCTTGCACCGGAAACAGTAGACGGTCCCGAGAAGATCGTGTGCTCGAACGCCGCATCCTGGTTGATTGCCTCGATTGACGAAACAAGCGATGCCGTTGCCCTTGGTCCGGCGGAGGGGCTATGTGCCCTGCCGACGGTCGGATCGCGACGGTCGTGCGTCCCGCTGTTCTCGCGCTCGGCCTGCCGTGGCGCCGGCGCCGAGCGTTGCGACAATGCCTTTCGCAGTGGTATCACCGACCTCGCTCGCGCCTTTGAACATCTCCGCCCGCCATGGCTTGCCTGACTGGAACCGCACAATCCCTTTGCCGACGCCCCGCTGATGCGCCGCACGAC
>JBBSKI010000125.1:0-4898 GCA_038256425.1 Sphingomonadales bacterium | reverse complement strand
TGATCCGCTCGCCGTTTACAATGACCGTACACGCACCGCACTGGCCGTGATCGCAACCCTTTTTCGTTCCGGTCAGGCGCAGATGCTCCCGCAGGGTATCGAGAAGCGTGGTGCGGGTATCGAGGTCCAGCTCATGCTCAACCCCGTTTACGGTCAGTTTGACGGGCATGGTGACAGACGCGGACGGAGCCGGAGTGTTCCCCGCGATTGCAGGAATTGTGGAAGAAATTGCCAGAGTAGCGGCAGACGATGCCAAAACCCCGCGGCGCGATATTGGCAGAACGTGATTGGCCAAGGGCAGCTCCTGGGTGCTCATACCGTTTGTGGCTGTGCGGCCCCAAACTGCAAGTGTTTCCGGCTTTAAGGCGGATATTGGACGTTCCGGTTCGGCGCTCGCCCGAGTTTAGCGCCTCGTAGGCGAAGCTGGCCGCATCGAGCGGGCAATCGCCGGATCCTGACGCTCACCCCGGCAGCCATACTGGAGCTCCATGGCTTGAGCCGCGGGTCGAAGGTTATCCGCCCGCGCCGCTGAGCGACGCCACGTCTAGATCGAGATCGCTCGCCTTGATCACCGTTACCTCGGTCCGCAGCTTCTTCAGATCGTCGATGAAGGCGGCAGCATTCCCGACGATCACCAGCGAGGCTCGCTCGGGCTTGACGATCCGGCTTGCGACCTCGGCTGCAGCCTCTGGCGAGACGGCCGATAGCCGCTCGGCAAATTGGGCCGCCTCGCCAGGATTAAGCCCCTGCAGCACGAGCCCTGCGACTATCGTATTGAACCCGGCGCTCGTCTCAAGCGCGCGGGTATAAGAGCCGCCCAGGAAAAGGCGACGCTTCTCCAGCGATTCCGGATCGGCCGGCGCGGTGGCCAGTTTGCCGAACTCCGCCAGAATGATCTTCGCGACTTCGTCGGCCGTCTCATTCTTGGTCTGCGCGCTCGCGGTGAGCACGGCATGGTCCGTGCGGCTGCCGAATGAGCTATACGAGCCATAGCTGAGGCCCCGCTTGGTGCGAACCTCGTCGAACAGGCGTCCGTTCGAGCCGGCGCCCAGTACGGCGTTGGCGAGCACGAGCGGGTAATAGTCGGTTCCCTTGCGAGCGGGGCCGCGAACCCCGGCGAGCACGGCGGCCTGGCCCGCTTCGGGCATATCGATCACCACCGTGCGGGGTGGGCGATCCGCGCCCGCAGGGTCCGCCGGGGCGACCCCGGCGGCGCGGGCCGACTGCCACGAGCCGAACAATCGGTCGGCCAGGTCCTTGGCCGCTGCCGGCGCGATGCCACCGCTGACGATGATCTTGGCGGTCCTGGGATGCCACCACGTTCCGCGCCAATCGATCAATTCGTCTCGTGTGATCAGCGGCAAGGAATTGACCGTTGGCACCGAGCCGTAGGGTGAATCGCCGTAGAACACCCGGTTGGCGACCATGGAGGCGAGCGCGCCCGGGTCTTTGAGCGCGACCCGAAGGCTGTCGATGGTGCGCTTGCGTTCGCGGTCCAGTTCGTCCTGCGGATAGCTGGCGTTGCGCACGATATCGGCGAGGACCTCCCCGGCTGCGGTGAGATTGGCCGTCGGAGCTGTCAGGCTCACGAACATGCCGTCAGCCGATGCGCTTACCGAGAGTTGGGCGCCGAGGCTTTCCAGCGCCGCGGCAATCTCCGGCGCGCTGCGGGTGGGGGTGCCTTTATCCGCGATACCAGCCGCCAGCACGGCAACGCCCGCCTTGCCCGCGGGATCGGTCGCACTGCCGCCCGGCAGGACCACGGTCATCGTCGCGATCGGCACCTTGCCGGTCTGCGCGACTACGAGCGGAATGCCGTTCGTCAGTCGGGACTCGACGAAATCCGCCCGTGCCACCTGGGGCGCGGCGCTCGGAGCCGGAGGGGCGGTTCGCTCGCCCTCGGGTTTGAGCAGCGCCGGTTTGCCCGTGGCGGGCGGGACGCTGGCATAGGTCGGCATCGGCGCCGGGTTCGCATAGGCCTGGGGGTTGTCAGGCCCCGTCTCATAACGCCAATTGACCACGCTTTCCGGCGCGAGATAGGTCCGCGCAACGCGCTGGACCTCGGCCGTCGTGACAGCGGTAATCCGCTCGAGACGTATGTCCGCACCGTCCGGATCCCCGGTCGAAACCAGCGCCTCGCCCAATTCGAACGCACGCCCCGAGGCGGTCTCGCGGCGTCGCAACGCCGAGGCGAGCAGCTCGTTCTTGGCTTCGGAGAGCTCGGCGGCGCTCACCCGGGTATCGCGCAGTTTGGAGAATTCGGCTGCCATTGTCGCAACGACGTCGGCCTTGTCGGCGGCAGGATTGAGCGTGGCAAACCCGGCCAAGTACCCGCCCTCCTCGCTCACGTTGGGAGAGCTGGAAAAGTTCACCGCCTTGCCCGTCCGCACAAGGGCTTCGTGCATGCGCGAGTTGTCCCCGCCGCTCAGGATTGCATCGAGTACTTCAAGCGCTGCAATGTCCTTGTGGCCCCGGCCCGGCACTTTCCACAGCACGCCTGTAACCGGCAACGGCACGTTCGGCGCCGTTGCCACGACGTTACGCGGAGCGGTGCGCCGCGGCTCCTTTAAAGTGATTTCGAGTGGGATCTTGTTCGTTCGCGGCGGGATGGCGGCGAAGTACTGATCGACAAGCGCGCGCAACCGCGCCGTGTCGAAATTGCCCGCTACGATCAGCGTGGCAGTGTCGGGCCCATAATAGGCCTGGTGAAACGCGCGCGCATCATCGAGCGTGGCCGAATCCAGTTCAGGCAGATTGCCGATCCCCGGACGGCGATGGGGGAGCACGTCGAACCCATTTTCGGACAGGACCATGCGGATGCGGCCATAGGGCGGCGCCAGGATGCGCTGGCGCAGTTCCTCCTTTACGACCGAGCGCTCGTTCTCGAACACCTCCTGGTCGATCACCGGGCGCGCCATGCGTTCGGCATGGGTCCACAGCAGCGTTTCAAGGTACTGCGCCGGTACCGTCTCGTAATAGTTGGTTCGGTCGTAGCTATTGGATGCGTTGCGCGTCCCGCCCACGTCCTCCGTCAGCCGATTGACCATGTTGTAGGGCATGTTCTCGGTCTTGCGGCTAAGGATGTGCTCGAACAGGTGCGAAAAGCCGCTGCGGCCCTGCGGGTCATGCTTCGAGCCGACCTCGTACCAGATCGAAGTCGTAACGCTCGCGGTGCTTGGATCGGGCAAGGCAATCACCCGCAGCCCGTTGGGCAGCGTCCACTGGGTGTATTCTATTTTCGGCGCAGTGACCGGGGCAGGTGCAGCCTTGGCAAAGACGGGCGAGGCTATGGCGTGCGCGGCAAGAGCCGTGCCTAATGCGAACGCAGTACGAAACATGAAAGTGCGACCTTCCCAGAGAGTTTAGCCAACCTTGGTTAGCGGGGGGCGCACCGGCTGGCAATCGCCACGCTCGACCAACCTCCGATATCGTCTGGCAAACGGCTAGGGCTGTACTTCGGGAGTTCGACATTAACTGCAGGGCCGTCGAGCGGTTAGACGACATAGTCCGAGTAGATCGTTAATGTCTCGGCGGCCAATGTGGCCTGGGAAATATCTGAAATATCCCGGCCCTTGCCAAAAGTCCTCGGACTGCTCGCAAGCGGACAAGTAAATGAACCAGCGGCATCTCGTGCGCCGGCGGCGCCATTTCGCAACGCCGCCGGCATCGAAGCATCGAGTAGGAAGGGGAGCCTACCTGAGTTCGTTACGCCCGACGACCATATGGTGAACGGCGTCCGGGCCATCTGCTATGCGCAGCGTCCGAGTGTTTGCATACATCCGCGCCAATGGCGTGTGCTGTGACACACCCAAAGCACCATACATCTGGATGGCTTCGTCGATAATCTTGCAGACCCGCTCAGGCACCATTGCCTTGACCATGTGTATCCAAACCCGAGCTTCGCGGTTGCCCATGACATCCATCGCTTTGGCAGCCTTCAACACCATGAGGCGCATGGCCTCGATGTCGATCCGTGCTCGGCTGACGATCTCGAGGTTGCCCCCTAGTTGGATGATCGGCTTGCCAAACGCCACGCGGCTCATCCCGCGCCCGACCATCAAATCGAGCGCCTTTTCCGCAGAGCCAATTGCCCGCATGCAGTGATGGATCCGTCCGGGACCGAGGCGCAATTGGCTGATCTCGAAGCCGCGGCCTTCGCCCAGCAGGATGTTTGAGGCTGGAACCCGGGCGTTGTTGAACCGGATATGCATGTGGCCATGGGGCGCGTCGTAATCCCCGAACACCTGCTGCCCTCCAACGATCTCGACACCTTCGGTGGGCAGCGGGACCAGTATCTGCGACTGGCGCTGACCTGAAGGCGCATCCTCGGCACCCGTCCGGACCATAGTGATCATGATTTTGCAACGCGGGTCGCCTGCGCCGGAAATATAGTGCTTCTCTCCATTGATAACGTACTCGTCACCAATGCGAACGGCACGGGTATCGATGTTCTTGGCGTCCGAGCTCGCGGTGTTCAGCTCGGTCATGCAAAAGGCCGAGCGAATTTTTCCTTCGAGCAGCGGCTTGAGCCACATTTCCTTTTGTTCCGGCGTGCCGACCCGCTCCAGAACTTCCATGTTGCCGGTGTCGGGCGCCGCACAGTTCATGATCTCGGACGCGAGCCGATTCTTGCCAAGTTCGACCGCGATGTAAGCGTAGTCGAGGTTCGAAAGGCCTTCGCCAGTGTGGGCGTCCGGGAGAAAGAAATTCCAGAGACCTTCCGCTTTGGCTTTATCTTTGGCTGCCTCCAGAACTTCAAGCTGCCCCGGAGCGTAATCCCAGATGTCCGATCGATTCTCCCCGATCTGATGGAACTGCTCAGAAGCGGGTTGCACCACGTCCTGGATGAACTGCTTGACCTTGTTGTAAAGCGGGAGAGCCTTGTCTGACATCCGCAG
>JBBSKI010000124.1:0-4938 GCA_038256425.1 Sphingomonadales bacterium | reverse complement strand
CGGTCGTGATGCGTCCGTTGCGGAGACGTGGGTGAGTGGCTGAAACCAGTTCCCTGCTAAGGAACCATACCCCAACCGGGTATCGAGGGTTCGAATCCCTCCGTCTCCGCCACTTTCCCTTTTTCTTTTCGAGTTGAGACTTCGGCGCGGCGCACCACTAGGCGGTTCTAGTCGCCGATAATCACGAACGGTCCCCAGACTGCCGGATGCGAGGCGTCGGGCAGTCCGCTGCCCCCGTCGATCAGCGTGAGCTGTGCCTTGCGCAGGGCTTCTGCCCGCGTGAGGCCCGAGCGTGCTCCCTTAACGGTTTCGACGCTGAGCCTCGCCGAGGCATCGTCTCGCACGCGCCAATGCGACAGCATCAACGCATCCGTGCCCGAGCCGAGGAAGGCGTTGGCAAGGCCCGTATAGGCGGGCGCGGTGGCATGGCGTCCCGCGGCGCTGTTGCAGGCCGACAGGATCACGAACCGGGCAGCAAAATCCAGCGCCGCAATCTCGCTCGCCTGGAGCAAGCCGTCATTCGCGGTATTGCCCGCGTCCGCTGGAGGGGTGAGCACCAGCGCCGGCTCGCGCAGGCCGCCGATTTCGCCGCCCATCAACCCGTGCGTGGCAAACAGGACGGTTTGATGTGCGGCGGCGCTTTCCTCGCGGACCCTGCGTTCCGATGCGGCGGCGCCGGTCAGCACCACGCTGCGTTCGGCGCCGAACGCCGCCGCGACTTCGGCCACTTCCCCGGCCGTTGCCGGAAGGGCGGGCAGATTGCGGACGTCGTCGACCGAAACACTGCCCGAGCGATAGAGCTGGACCGGATCGATCTGCGCGCCCTGGGCGCCGGCCAGGGCAGGCGCGCCGATCCCCAGAAAGCTGGCATCAGCAGCGGAATCGTCGCGTGCTGCGAAGGCCGCCGAGGGTGTCAGCGCGATGGAGAAGGCGAACTTGCGGGCAAGCCAGTCCATAGCCGCATAATCCGCAGTTTCGCCCTCGGGAAGCGAAGTCAGCAGCAGGGCGAAGGGCAGCCGCGAAAGCGCGTCGCTGGTCACGATCGCCACGCGCGTCTGGCCGTCCAGGGCCTTCTCGACCGCAGGCGGCATCACGATGTCGTGCAGCTGCGCCGAGGCCGCCACGGGGAACGCCTGCCCGGTGCGACCGGGCCCGTCCAGCGCATCGCGCAATTGCGCCACCAGCGCGCGAACAGCGGGCCTCCCCTCTGCGCTCTCTCCCATCGCGACCTGGTCGCGCGTGATCACCATGCTGAAGGTGCGATGGCGGGCGGGCATGGCGATCAGCAGGGCCTCGCCCTCCTGCAGCCTGCTCTGGATGGACTGGACGGTGATCGCCTCGGGCTGCAGCCAGCGAGCGAAATCGGGCCGGGTCGAAGCCAGTCCCTTTTTCGCAGCGGCCATTTCGGCTTCGAGGGTCTCGATCCGGGAACGGCGGTCCTCGGCGTCTGCTGTGCGGTTGGCCCCCAGCATCGCGGCGCGTTCGCGATTGAGCACCCGCAACTGTTCGGTCCCGCGCCTCAGCGTGTCGATGCGCGTAACGGCTTCCGGGTCGTCGCCGACGCTCTGGCGTAGCGCAAGATATTGTCGCGCGCGCGCGTTGACGCCCCAGCTCGCCAGTTCGAACGCCTTGAGCGCATCGTCGGGCCGGCCCGCCACTATCGCCGCCTCGGCCACCTGCATGATCGTTTCATAATAGCTGGGCAGGTCGGCGCCGAGATCGAACTGGTCGGCAGCGCGGACCATGTCGGCCGTCAAGCGTTGCGTGCCGTCCGCGACCCGCTGCCAGCCGGCACCGACCGCGCCCGTGCGGATCGCAAGCAGGCCGCGGCGGATCTCGATATCGGGATCGGAGGTCTCCTCGCCCGGTGTCGTGAGGCGCGCGGCGACCTTGTCGAGGCCGGCCAGCGCTTCTGCATAATTGCCCGCTTCCTCCTGACGATAGGTCAGGGCGAGCAGGCCGTTGATGGCCTTCTGATCCTCGGGCGGGCGCGTTGCGGCGACTGCGGCGGCTTGCAGGGCCAGCTCCATCGCCTGCCCATCCCGGCCCGCCTCATGAGCGGCGTTGGAAGCCGAGGCCAGGGAGTTGATCTGCTCGCCCAAATCGATCTCCCCGAGCTTGGCCTGGCGGGCCAGCATCAGTTCGATGGCTTCGTCATAACGGCCCAATCGCGCCGCTATGACCCCGAGATTGTGCAAGGCGGCCATGGTGTTGGGGTGATCGGGCCCCAGCTTCTCGCTCATGATGTCGAGCGCTTCGCGGGCGGGCGAAGCGGCTTCTTCGTATCGGTCGGCTTCTAGCAACACCTTGGCGAGCGTCCCTTGCGCAAACCCCATGAAGGGGTGACCTTCGGGAAGCAGCTCGGTCGCCTTGGTCACGCCCTCCTGCGCCAGCGTCAGGGCCTCGCCCAGGCGACCCGCATCGACGAGTATGTTCGCGCCGCTCGACATCGCGACGAAAAGCGTCGCATCGGTCAACTGGCCCTGGATCAACCCGTCGATCGAAGGCAGGATGTAGTCCGCCGCCTCGCCGAAACGCCCCGCTTCGTAGAGCGCGTGGGCATAGTTCAGATAGCCGAGCCCGAGCGCCTTTGCAGCAGGGGGCTCCAGCCCCGACGGATCGGTGCCGTACAGCGCGGTCCGAATGGCGAGCGAGCGCTCCTGCAGCGGCAGCTGCAATTCGGGATTGCCGGTCGCGCCATGGAACACCGCGGCGTTAGCCAGCGCTTCCGCCATCGCCTCGCCATCGGTCTCGCCCGCATCCTCGAGCAGTGTCTTCGCCTCGAGCGCCGCTTCGAGCGCGCCCGCCATGTTCTGCTGATAGTAGCGCGACTCCCCCATGCGGTTGAGCGCCAGGGCCTGTTCGGCGGCCGGTCCGCCGGATGCCCGCACCGCCTCGAGATAGAGGGCCCAGGCCGCTTCCGCTTCGGCCGCCTGCGCCAGCGGATCTATTGCCTCGGCAGCGGCCTTGGCGGCGGCCGGATCGTCGATCTCGATGGGAGCGACCGTATCTTGTGCGAACGCCGGTGTCGTACCCGCCCACGCCATGGCAATGGAAAGAGTAACAATTGAAACAATAGTCCGCATCGAGGCCCCCCGGCATTACGCGACACTGCAACTGTGGATGCTCTGCCATTTGCTGACAAGAGAGTTCTCAGCATCCGACGGCCTATTGAAGAGCTTTAACTGATCTGGACCGTATCTCTGACTCACATCAAGCAGTGCCTTCCCACCAATCGGAGCTGGGGGATCTGCGAGGCGGATGCGGGAACTGCTTGGACAGAGGTTTGCCCGACCAGTCCCGGCATCGTGGCGGGAACATCCCAGCGATCCCAGGCTATTGGGGCAGTCATCGCGATGCCGGGAAGGGGCCGCGCAGGGACCCCCCGGATTGGGAATCGCCGACGCGGGGGTGACGCTGTCGCGGACCAAGCCGATGGCAGGCTCGATACCGAGATAGGGATTGTAATTGTACTGCGCTTCGCCGGTCAAAAGCGCGGCGTCGGCGATGGATTCGCCCTGGAAGCCGGTGCGCGGCACCAGATCGACGACATAGCTGATGGCGAGCTGGTTGCCCGCGACGTCGCCGAGCGATCCATTGGCGCGCAGCACGCCGTCGAGACCGGTATCGGTTCTGCTGGCGTCGGTGGCGAAACTGAAGAAGCCGCCCCGTCCCGCCGCCGATGCCTCGCTGAAACCGATTTCCTTGCTCGGAGCAGCGGCCCCGCCGGTGGTGGCGAAGCTGTAGGTGAACCCGTTGGTGCCGGTGAAGACGATGGTGCCGTCGATCCCGAGCTTGGGCGCGGAGCCGTATTCGATCGCCATCTTGGCATTGAAGGTTCCCGGCGCCGCCCGACCGCTGCCCAGCGTCGGCTGGGTGGCATGCGTCAGCGTGTATTCCACCCGCCCCGACGTGATCGAAACAGGATCGGTCAGCCCGCGGGCGACGAAATAGTACAGGCCCTGGTTTTCTCCCAGCGTGTCGAACCCGTTGGGCCCGCCCCGGCCATCGACAATACGGCCATTCGACCAGCGACCGATGATCAGATTTGCCCCGCCCGCAATGTCCAGATGCTCCGCGTCGCCGCGATCGATCACGGCCGCGCCGTTGCTTGCCTCGATCCGCGCCGGTCCGCCCGAGGTTTCGACGATATGGATATTGGGCGTCACGCCGAAGTTCGAAGCGCCGTAGAGCGGGGTGCTGGCCTGTACCGGGATAACGAAACCGGCTTGCGTCAGCGTGACGGCGATCGCGACATTGGAATTGGCCGCGCTGGCATCGAACCCGCCCGCATAATTCGCTGCCGGTGGGGGTGGTGCGGGCGTGGGAGGAGGAGGCGGTGGCGCGGTGCCGAGACCCGCCAGCGCGGTTCCCCCGGTGCCGAAGATCGCGCTGCCGAGGATGTAGTTCTCGAAGGTCTGGCCGCTTGCCCGCCACAGCGAATACTGGAACCCGGCAAAGGGCGCTCCGTCTCCGAACAGCCCGCCCGAGACGGTGGCGCTGCAATCGGGGGTGCAGGTCAGCAGCGGGCCGGCGTCGAACTGCAGGGTCTGGGTGTTGAGCGGCGGATCGCCGGTGAAATATCCGGTCGAGCCGCGCGCCGCGACGATATCGGTGGGCGCGGTGCCGCCGACCAGCTGGTAGCGCACGACCCCGCCCGACGGCAGATTGATCGCCGGGGCGCCAGCGATGGTATGCGTGCTCGCATTGACATAGGAGCCCGTTACCGGATCGTTCTGCGCGTTCTGATAGCGGGTCCAGGCGACTTCGTCGCCAAACCGGCCCGATTCGACCAATTGGTGGGTCGCAGGGTCGAAGACAAAACTGTTGTTGGCCCAAGCGCGGCTCGAGGCGCGGAACCGGACGGCTATTCGAAGGCGAGATAATACTCGACCGGCGCGCGTCCGGGGTTTTCCAGTTCGATCCGGTGCCGCTGGG
>JBBSKI010000123.1:0-4942 GCA_038256425.1 Sphingomonadales bacterium | reverse complement strand
GCAGGGTGCCGCCCCCGGGACCGCGCCGGCCGAGGAGGCTGCGACCGATGAGGCCGCGGCGGGGGAGATCGTCGTGGTCGCAACGCGCTTTCCCGGCGAGGTCGATACCGAGCAGCCGCCGATCGTCACTCTCAACGAGGCCGAGATCGCCTCTTACGGCGCAGGCAGCATCTCGGACTTGCTCACAGCACTTGCCCCGCAAACCGGCTCGGGACGCGGTCGCGGGGGGCGGGGCGGCCCGGTGGTGCTGCTCAACGGTCAGCGCGTGTCGGGCTTTCGCGAGCTGCGCAACGTGCCGCCCGAGGCGATCCGCAAAGTCGAGGTGCTGTCCGAGGAAGTTGCCCGCCAGTTTGGCTTTCGCCCCGATCAGCGCGTGGTCAACTTCATCCTCAAGGACCGGTATTCGGCGCTGACGACCGAGGTTGAATTCGGCGTTCCCGGCAGCGGTGGTTATTCATCTGGCGAGCTTGAAGCCTCGCTGTTGCGGCTCGATGGCAAGTCGCGGACGAATGTCACCGGAACGATCTCCGACGCGAGCCCGCTTACCGAGGCGGAACGGGGCATCGTCCAGGCCGCCGGCTCCTCGCCGGTGGTAGCGGGCGACCCCGATCCCGCACAGTTCCGCACGCTGCTGTCCGATACCCGCTCGATCGGCGTCAACGCGACTTTCGCGCGCCCGCTGGGGCAGGGCACTTCGCTGTCGCTCAACGGGGCGCTCGACAAAAGCGTCAGCACCGCGCGTTTCGGGCTCAACACCGTCACCCTGACCGCGCCCAATGGCACCGTGACGCCGCGCACGCTGCTGTTTCCCGATCCGCTCGAGCGCGCCGGGGATACGGTCACCGCCTCGGCAGGGGCTGCGCTCAACACGCAGCTCGGCGATTGGCGGCTCGCCGCGACCGGCGACTACAACCATGTCGAGAGCAACAATCGCACCGATCGCCGGGTCGATGCCAGCGCGCTGCAGGCGGCGGTGGCGGCGGGATTGCTCGGTCCCACCGCTTTGCTGCCGGGCGGTTCGATCGCGACCTTCACGCCCGACCGCGCCGAAACCCGCACCGACACCGCGACCAGCCTGCTCACGCTCAGCGGTCGCCCGTTCGGTCTGCCCGCCGGCGAAGCCTCGCTGACCGCCCGCGCCGGGTTCGATTATCGCGCGATCGAAAGCCGCGACAGCCGCCGCGTTGGCCTTCCCGTTGCGCTCGACCGCAGCGAGATCTCGGGAGGGCTCAACCTCGACCTGCCGCTGACCAGTCGCCGCGACGAGGTGCTGGCCGGGGTCGGCGACCTGTCGCTGAACCTCAATGCCGATGTCGAGCGCTTGTCCGATTTCGGCTCGCTGGTCGGCTATGGCGGCGGGCTGAGCTGGTCGCCAACCGAAAAACTCGCGCTCACCGCAAGTTACATCGCCCGCGAAGCGGCGCCGGGGCTTTCCGATCTCGGCGGGGCGACGCTGGTGACCCCCAACGTCACGCTGTTCGATTTCCAGCGGGGCGAGACCGTGCTGGCGCAGGTAACCACCGGCGGCAACCCGGCGCTGCTCAAGGAGCGCCAGCGCGACCTCAAGTTCGGGGCCAACTGGCAATTGCCGTTCCTTGAAAACTCGAACTTCATCGCCGAGTATTTCCGCAACCGCTCGTTCGACACCACCAACGGCTTTCCCTTGCTGACCCCGGCAATCGAAGCGGCATTTCCCGGACGCGTGACTCGCGACGCCAGCGGGCGCCTGATCGCGATCGATCAGCGCCCGGTGACTTTCGCCGAGGAACGCGGTGAGCGGCTGCGCTATGGCTTCAACCTGTCCGGTGCGTTCGGCACGCCCGATCCCAACGCGCAGGCTGGTCCGATGGCTCGCTTGCGCGGCGGTGGCGGGGGTGGTGGCGGCGGTCCTCGCGCCGGAAGACCCGGCGGCGGAGGCGGTGGCCCGCGCATGGGCGGACCCGGCGGGCGATTTGGTGGCGGCGACGGGCGAGGCCGCTGGAACCTGTCGCTTTATCACACGGTGCAGTTCGAGAACGCGATCCGCATTGCGGATGGCGGGCCGCTGCTCGACCTTTTGGATGGCGAGGCGATTTCAGGCGGCGGCGTGGCGCGCCACGGGCTCCAATTCGAGGGCGGGGGCTTTTACCGCGGCTTCGGTCTGCGCCTGTCGGGCAGCTATACCGGTGGCAGCACGATCGACGGCAGCCCCCTGACCGGCTCGACCCAGCTCGATTTCGCCCCGATCGCCCGGTTCGACGCGCGACTGTTTGCCGATCTCAACCAGCGCAAGGGGCTGATCAAGTCCGCTCCGTTCCTCGCCAACAGCCGGCTGTCGTTGCGGGTCGATAACCTGTTCGATGCGCAGCAACGGGTGACGGACGACCAGGGACTGGTGCCGCTGCGTTACCAGCCGGGGTTCCAGGACCCCAAGGGGCGGTTCTTCGAGATCGAGTTCCGCAAGCAGTTCTGAGGGTCAGCGCAACCGCTTCACATGCAGCGCGCCGCCCTCGCGGCGTTCGACCTTGAAGTTCTCGCTGGCCTTGAGCAGTTCGGCGAGGCTGGTGAAGCCGTAAGTCCGGGCGTCGAAGCTGGAACGGTTGTTGGCGATCTTGCCCATGTCGGCGAGCAGCGCGAAGCCGTTTTCATCGCGCCTGGCCGCTTTCCACGCGGCGCCAAGCACTTCCTTGATCTCGTCCGAGACTTTTTCGCGGGGTGCTGAGGGGGCCGCGGGCTTGCCGGGAACTTCGTCCACGTCGGCGGCGATCAGCGCGTCGATATCGATGAAGCGGGTGCAGGCGGTCTTGAACGCCTCGGGCGTCTTGGCGCTGCCGAAACCGTACACCAGGATACCGTCCTGGCGCAGGCGGCTGACCAGCGGCGTAAAATCGCTGTCCGAACTCATGATCCCGAACCCGTCGACCTTGCCCTGATAAAGCAGATCGATGGCATCGATGGTCATGGCCATGTCGGTGGCGTTCTTGCCTTTCGACACGTCGAACTGCTGGTGCGGGCGGATGCCGTACTTGTTGGTCAGCTCGCCCCACTTGGCCAGGCCCTGCTTGGCGAAATTGCCATAGGCGCGGCGGATGTTGACCTGGCCGAGCTCGGCCATGACGGTCAGCGCGGGGTCGATCCCGGCAGGGGTGATGTTGTCTGCATCGATCAGCAGGGCGATATTCCGCAGGCGTCCGGTGTCATCCATGACGAGCGGTGTGGAGCGCCCCAAAGCTCTTGGCAAGCCGTGCTGGGCAAGCCGGATCACGCAACCGGATCGAATGCTCCGCTGGATTCATCGAGCAGGTGCAGTACGCCGTCCGAGATCGCAAAGAATGCGCCGCGCAGCTTTAGCGTGCCGTCGCGCTCGCCGCGCCGGATGCAAGCAAAGCTGCGGAGGTTGGCGAGGCTGACCTTGACCGCCGCCATTTCCATCGCCCGCTCCGCCGGACGGCCGGTGGTGCCCAGTTCGGCCGCAATCGGCGCGCGGGCCTCGTCGAGCATGGCGATCCAGTCGGCAATGAAGCCGCCTTCGCCCGGCTCGGCACCGTGCATTTCCTGGGTCAGCGCCGCGCGGCAGCCGCCGCACATGCCGTGTCCCATCACCACGATTTGCCTGACCTTGAGTATCTGGACCGCAAATTCGAGGGCGGCGGACACCCCATGAAGGCCCGAAACCGGCTCAAATGGGGGAACCAGGGCGGCAACGTTGCGCACCACGAAGATTTCGCCGGGATCCACATCGAAGATTTGCGCAGGGTCGACCCGACTGTCGGAACAGGCGATGACCATCAGCTTGGGCGACTGCCCGTGACGCGCCAAGCGATCGTAGCGCTGCTTTTGGGCGGCGAACGGCCCGGCACGAAACCGGCGATAGCCTTCGACGAGCTGGGCGAACTCGGGCATCAGAAGCGCTCGCCGCGAATGACTTCGACATCCCACATCGTCAGCAGCATACCGTAGCTGGTCAGCACAGGGGCCAGCGCCTCGGCAAGAGCATAGGCCTTATCCGCTGCGGCGACCGTCTGCACCAGAACCTTGTCGGTCCCGGTCATCCGGTCCTCGCGCCAGCGACCGGCCCGTCCCGCTCCGGCGGTCAACTGGGTGATGCTCCAGCCGGAGATGCCGACCGCGTCGATGGCATCGGTAACCCGGCGCACGAGCGGCGCGTCGGCGAGTATTTCGATACGCTTGCGCTTTACGGTTTCGATCACGTCATCTGGCCTAACTGCCGGCAAGGGCGCGCGCCAAAGCGGCGAACAGTCCGATGCCGAAAAGGATGTTGAACGGAAAGGTAATGCTCAATGACATCGTCAGATAGATGCCGGGGTTGGCTTCGGGAAGGGCCAGCCGCATCGCCGCAGGCACCGCGATGTAGCTGGCGCTGGCGCAAAGGACGCCGAACACCGCTGCATCGCCCGCGGAAAGCCCGATTGCCGATCCCGCCAAGGTGCCGAGTGTCCCGTTGACCAGCGGAAACGCCACGGCGAGAACGATCAGCCTGAGCGACAGGGCTTGCGCATCCATCATGCGCCGCGCCGCGATCAACCCCATATCGAGGAGGAACAGGCACAGGACGCCCTTGAAGCCGTTATCGAACAGCGGACTTATCTCCTCATAGCCGGCCTCCCCACCCAGAATGCCAATCGCGAAACTGCCGAGGAGGAGCAGAACCGAGGCATTCAGGAAAACTTCCCGCCAGACTTCGTCGCGACCACTGTTGGCGGGTGCGGCTCTCCCCCGTGCCAGCAAAAGGCCGGTGACGATCGCGGGAGTTTCCATAACCGCAAGCACCGCGACCATGTGCGGGGCGACCACCAGACCCGTGGCACCAAGCACTTCGTTCGCCGTGACGAACGTCACGACGCTGACCGAGCCATAATGCGCAGCCACTGCGCCCGCGTCGATCCGGCTAAGTCCGCCAAATCCACGCAGCGCGGCGAAGGCGAGGAGCGGAAGCGCAAAG
>JBBSKI010000122.1:0-5017 GCA_038256425.1 Sphingomonadales bacterium | reverse complement strand
CTGCTTGAACTGTGCGAGACCGCTTATGGCCGTTTCGCGCACACCGCCGTTACCCCGCTGGTCCAGCTCGATGAGCGCCAGTGGCTGCTGGAACTGTTCCACGGGCCGACGCTGGCGTTCAAGGACGTAGCGCTGCAACTGCTCGGCCTGCTGTTCGAGGAGTTTCTCAGCCGCCGTCCGGGCGAGCACCTGACCATCGTCGGCGCTACCTCGGGTGATACCGGCTCGGCGGCGATCGACGCGGTCGCCGGGCGCGCCGGGATCGACGTGTTCATGCTCCACCCCAAGGGCCGGGTCAGCGATGTCCAGCGCCGCCAGATGACCACGGTGATCGCCCCCAACGTCCACAACATCGCGCTGGAAGGCGCTGACTTCGACCAGTGCCAGGCGATGGTTAAGACGATGTTCGGCGATGCTTCGATGGCCGGGCGGTTCCGTCTCTCGGCGGTCAATTCGATCAACTGGGCGCGGCTGATGGCGCAGGTGGTCTATTATTTCGCCGCCGCACTCCAGCTCGGCGCCCCCCGCCGGCAAGTCGCGTTCTCGGTCCCGACCGGCAACTTCGGCGATGTGTTCGCGGGCTATGTAGCGGCGCAGATGGGGCTGCCGGTCGCGCGGCTGATCGTCGCCACCAACGTCAACGACATCCTCCACCGGGCGCTTTCGAGCGGCGACTATTCGGCGGGCACGGTCACCCCCACGGCGGCCCCGTCGATGGACATCCAGGTTTCGTCCAATTTCGAACGGTTGCTGTTCGACCTTGGCGGGCGCGACGGGCGTGCGATGGCTGCGCAGATGGCGGGGTTCGAGGCGACCCGGGGAATGCAATTGAGCAACGCGCAGCGTGCCAATCTGAATGAGGGGGGCGCAGCGGCGCTGTTCACCAGCGCGCGGGCCGATTCCGCCGCGATGGCGGGCGCGATGCGTTGGGCGCACGAGGCCTGCGGCCAGTCGATCGACCCGCACACCGCCTGCGGGCTTTACGCCGCGCGCGCGCAGGCCGATCTCGACCCGGCGATTCCGGTGGTCACGCTCGCCACCGCACACCCGGCCAAGTTCCGTGACGCGGTCGAGCGTGCCACCGGACAGCGCCCGACGCTCCCCGCGCGGGTCGGCGACCTGTTCACGCGCGAGGAGCGCTGCACCGACTTGCCGGGGAACTATGCCGCGGTGGTGGACTATGTGTCGGCGCGGGCCGTGCCCAAGTCCGATCAACGGGCCTGATGGCCCAGCTTTGCCTCACTCCCGGGCTGATGATCGGCGCGGGTTGGGCCGATTACGCGCTGCTCGACAGCGGCCACGGTCTCAAGTTCGAGAGGTATGGTCCCTACAGCTTCGTCCGTCCCGAACCGCAGGCGCTGTGGACGCCCCGGCTGGAAGAATGGGACGCGGACGGCGAATTCGTCCCGGCCTCGGACGAAGACGGCGGCGGGCGCTGGGTCTTCGCCAAGCCGGTCCCGCGCGAGGGCTGGCCGCTGGCGCGTGGCGCAGTGCGCTTCACCGGGCAATGCACTCCGTTCCGCCACCTCGGGTTCTTCCCCGATATGGCCCCGGTGTGGGACTGGATGGACGAGCGACTGGAAGGCGCGGTCGACCCCGCCACCCTCAACCTGTTCGGCTATACCGGGGTCGGCACGCTGGCGCTGTCCGAACATGGCCCGGTCACCCATGTCGATGCCTCGAAGAAATCGGTCGCGCAGGCGCGTGAGAACGCCGCGCTTTCCGACATGGCCGCCCGCCCGATCCGCTGGATCGTCGATGACGCCGCAAAGTTTGCCGCGCGGGAGGGTCGGCGCGGGCGGCGCTATGCCGGGATCATCCTCGATCCGCCCAAGTTCGGGCGCGGGCCCGAGGGCGAGGTGTGGCGGCTGGAGGAGCACCTGCCGGGGCTGGTGCGCGATTGTGGCGCGCTGCTCGATGCCGACAGCCGCTTTCTTTTCCTGACGGTCTATGCCGTGCGGATGAGCGCGCTGGCGCTGGGCGGGCTGCTGGAGGAGGCGCTGGCGCACCTGCCCGGCCGGATCGAATTCGGCGACCTGTGCGTGCAAGAGCAGGGCGAGGACGGGCGCCTTTTGCCCACCGCGATCTTCGCGCGCTGGCGCAACGACGGTTGAGCGGTTAGGGACGCCGCCCATGTCCGACAGCCTGATCCTTGAAGTCGCCGATCTCGAAACCGATGTCCTGACCGGCATCTATTCGGAAGAGACCGGGCGGCCCCAACCGCTGCGGATCACCGTTTCCGTGCGGATGGCCCCGGCCCAGCGCTACGAGCCCGATTCCCCGCTCAGCCACAGCAAGAATTACATGGACCTCAAGTTCGCCGCGCGCGAGGCCTTGCCGCCGGGCGTCCATTTCAAGCTGATCGAGGCAGTCGCCGACCATATCTGCGAGACGCTGTTCGTGCAGGACGCACGCGTGCTGGCGGTAACGGTCAAGATCGTCAAACTGGCGATCAGCGAGAACGGCGAAAAGATCGGCATGACCCTGACCCGCGAGCGGCGCGATTGATGACGCTGCCGGACCGTCCCCTGGCGCTGGTCACCGGCGGCTGGCGGCGGATCGGCGCGGCGATCGCGCGGGCCCTGGCGGCGGACGGATGGGACCTGGCGCTCCATGCCCATTATGCCTCCGCGGTGAACGAAGCTTTCGTCGACGAGCTGCGCGGCCTGGGGGCGGCGGTCGAGGCGCTGTGGGGCGATCTGGCCGAGCCCGCGCTGCCTGAGCAGCTGCTGGCGCAATGCAGCCGTCCGCCCACGCTGCTGGTCAATTCGGCCTCGATCTTCCGCGACGACCGGCTGGCCAACCTGACCGCCGAATCGCTCGACCTGCACATGCGGGTGAACCTTTACGCTCCGCTGCTGCTGACCCGCGCGTTTGCCGCGGCGCTGGGCGACCAGCCCGGAAGTGTCGTGATGCTGCTCGATCAGCGGGTCCGCAACCCGGTCCCCGATCAGCTCGCCTATTCGCTGTCCAAGCAGGCGCTGTACGCGGCGCTGCCCAACCTGGCGCGCGAACTGGCCCCGCGCATCCGGGTCAACGGCGTCGCGCCGGGGCTGGTCCTGCCGACCGACGATTACGATGATGCCCAGTGGGACCGGCTGGCGGCACTGATGCCGCTCCAGCGCTTGCCCACCCCCGCCGAAATTGCCGATGCCGTCGCATGGCTGGCGCGGGCCGGGGCGGTTACCGGCCAGACCATCTTTATAGATAGCGGCGCGAACCTGGAGGCATATCAGCGCGATTTCGTGTATCTTGCCAAGTGATGACGCTGCCCGCGAAGCCCCTGATCGATCAGTTTTCCCGCAGGATCACGTACCTCCGCTTGTCGGTCACCGACCGTTGCGATCTGCGTTGCAGCTATTGCATGCCCGAACGGATGCAGTTCGTGCCCAAGGCCGAAGTCCTGTCGCTCGAAGAGCTGCGCCGCCTCGCACAGGGCTTCATCGCGCGAGGAGTGCGCAAGATCCGCCTGACCGGGGGTGAGCCGCTGGTGCGGCGCGACGTGCTCGATCTGGTCCGTGCGCTCGGGCGCGAAGTCGGGTCGGGGCTGGACGAACTGACGCTGACCACCAACGGGATGCGCCTGGCCGAATTTGCCGCACCGCTGGCCGATGCCGGGGTGCGGCGGATCAATGTCAGCCTCGATACTCGCAATCGCGCGCTGTTCCAGCAGCTGGCGCGGCGCGACGGCCTGACGCAGGTGCTGGGGGGAATCGCGGCGGCCAAGGCGGTCGGTCTCAAGGTCAAGCTCAACACCGTAGCGCTCAAGGGGCTCAACGAAAGCGAGCTGCCCGCGCTGATCGCATGGGCGCACGGCGAGGGGCACGATCTCACCCTGATCGAGGTCATGCCGCTGGGCGAGATCGAGGGCGACCGGTTCGATCACTACCTGCCGCTGACAGCCGTGCGCGAATCGCTGGAGGGGCATCTGACGCTGACCCCCAGCGCGCACCGCAGCGGCGGTCCGGCACGCTATTTCGATGTGGCCGAGACCGGCGGGCGGCTCGGCCTCATCACCCCCCTGACCAACAATTTCTGCGATGGCTGCAACCGCGTCCGGGTAACCGCCACCGGGCAGCTGGCGATGTGCCTGGGCGGCGAGGCCGAGGTCGATCTGCGCGCCGCGCTGCGTTCGGACGAGCCCGAGGCGCGCCTCGATGCAGCACTCGATCTGGCGATGCGGACCAAGCCGGAGCGCCACGCCTTCATGATCCGCAGGCACGGCGAAGCCCCCGCACTCGCCCGGCACATGTCGGCCACCGGAGGCTGACCATGCCTGTCGGTATGACGATTCGGGCCCGGCTGGTATTTCTCGGCCGTCTCCAGGATCTGGCCGGAGCTGCCGAGCGAATGGTCGAGGTAGCACGCGCAAGCACCGTCGATGCGCTGCTGGACCAGTTGGAGCCCGAACTTGCCGCCGCGTTGCGCTCGCCCAAGGTCCGGATTGCGGTGGCAGGCGGGCTGGGGGGCCTCGATCGGACGGTGTCCGATGGCGACGAAGTGGCCTTCCTGCCCCCGGTCAGTGGCGGCTGAAGTGGCGACCGACGTTCGCTTGCTTGATACGCCGCTAGAAACCGGGGCCGAACTGGCGCGATTCGCGGGCGCGCATCGCGGGGCGGGCGGGATCGCCAGTTTCGTGGGCCAGGTGCGGGCGGAGAGCGGAGCCGACGCGGTCCTCGAACTCGAACTCAGCCACTATCCGCCGTTGACCCTGCCGGGCATGGCCGCCCTGGCCGAGGCGGCGGCGGCGCGCTGGCCCCTCGACGGGCTGCTGCTGCTCCATCGCACCGGCTCGCTCGGGCCGGGCGAGCCGATCGTCCTGGTCGCCGCCGCCGCGCGCCACCGCCGCGATGCCTTCGCCGCCGCCGATTTCGCGATGGACCACCTCAAGAGCGAGGCGTGGTTCTGGAAACGCGAACGCACCGCAGCGGGCTGGCGCTGGATCGAGCCGCGCGCGGAAGATCACGCGGACAAGGCGCGGTGGGCGATTTCCTCGCTGGTTTGACGGATATCAATG
>JBBSKI010000121.1:0-5044 GCA_038256425.1 Sphingomonadales bacterium | reverse complement strand
TAGGGTGGAGGGGAGAAGCGTTAAGCGGCCCTACTCGTAAATGCAGGCATCCAGCCCGTCGCGGCGGACCACCCCGATCCGCGCGGCGATGGTGTTGCCATGGCGCCGGGTAAAACCGCTGGCGCCGTTCACTGCGCGGGTCTTGGGCGCAGGGAGGGCCGCGGCGATACGCGCCGCCTCTACCCGGCTGAGCTTGTTGGCGCCCTTCTTGTAGTAACGCTGCGCCCCGGCCTCGACGCCATAGGTGCCGATCCCGGTTTCGGCGACGTTGAGATAGACTTCCATGATCCGCCGCTTGCCCCAGACGGTCTCGATCAGCACGGTGAACCACGCCTCCAGCCCCTTGCGGACATAGCGGGTCCAGCCGGTGCCTTGCCACAGGAACACGTTCTTGGCGGTCTGCTGGCTGATGGTGGATCCGCCGCGCAGACGCTTGCTGGTCTGGTTGCGCTCGATCGCCTTCTCGATCGCCGCGCGATCGAACCCGTCATGGGTACAGAACTTGCCGTCTTCCCCCGCAATCGCCGCGCCGACCATCGAACGATCAACGTCTGACAGCGATGTCCAGTCCTTCGTGAAGCCGTTGGGATCGGCGATCATCGTGATCGTCAGCGGCACCGGCACGAACTTGTACAGCACGGTAAGGCCGATGCTAAGCGCAAGAAACCAGACGATCAGTCGCCCGAAGAACCAGCCCAGCCGGTAAGCGGGACCGTGCGACTTTTTGGGGCGCGAAGGACGGAGCGAGGCAGTGGCCATGAACAGCGTCTAGCCGACCGCCTCGCTCGCGCAAATCCTTCCGGCGTTATCCCGCCGCCAAGGCCGCTTTCCCGCCACCGCCGAAGCGTTCGCCGGCAATCGCCTTCATCGCTTTTTGCAGCTTTTCGAACGCGCGCACCTCGATCTGGCGGACGCGTTCGCGGCTGACGTTGTAGACCTGGCTCAGTTCCTCGAGCGTCTTGGGCTCCTCGGACAAGCGGCGATCGCTCAGGATGTGGCGCTCGCGCTCGTTCAGCACGCCAAGCGCCGCATCGAGCATCTCGTGACGCTGGGTGGTTTCCTGCGCCGCGGCGACGGTCTCGTCCTGCAGCGGGCGGTCATCGACCAGCCAATCCTGCCACTGCCCGGCGCCGTCTTCATCCGCCCGCAAACTGACGTTGAGCGAGGCATCGCCGCCCATCATCATCCGCCGGTTCATGTTGACCACTTCCTGCTCGGGCACGCCCAGCGTGGTCGCGATCGACTTGACGTCGTCGGGATGGAGATCGGAATCCTCGAACGCTTCGAGATTCTTCTTCATGCGGCGCAGGTTGAAGAACAGCTTCTTCTGCGCGGCGGTGGTGCCCATCTTGACGAGGCTCCACGAACGCAGAATGTACTCCTGGATAGAGGCCTTGATCCACCACATCGCATAGGTCGCCAGTCGAAACCCGCGATCCGGCTCGAACTTCTTGACGCCCTGCATCAGACCGATGTTGCCTTCCGAAATCAGCTCGCTGACCGGCAAGCCATAGCCGCGATAACCCATCGCGATCTTGGCCACGAGCCGCAGGTGGCTGGTGACCAGCTGCGCAGCAGCTTCCGGGTCCTGATGCTCGGCGAACCGTTTGGCGAGCATGTATTCCTGCTCGGGGGCGAGCAGCGGGAATTTGCGGATCTCGCTGAGATAGCGGTTGAGCCCCGCCTCGCTGCCGAGCGCGGGAACCGATGAAAACTTGGCTTTGGTATCCTTGGGCACCTGAAAAAACCGTCCTTTCGTCGTCAAACCACTTGTCCAACCTTATACCGAGCACCGGCTGGCTGGACCACACATGCTTTCTATCCACACTAATAGACTGGTGCGATTAACCTCACACCATGTCCTTAAGTACACCCCCCAATTCGACGATCAGTTCCGCCAAATCGACCGGCGGCATCGCAGAGAAGACGAACCGATCGCCCGAGACCGGATGAACGAAGCCCAGCCGCGCCGCGTGAAGCGCCTGGCGGCGAAAGCCGAGGCGGGTGAGCAGCGGTCCCAGCCGTGGGCCGTGGCGAATCGGTGAGCGTCCATAGACCTGATCGCCCAATAGCGGATGACCGATTGACGCAAGGTGAACACGAACCTGATGGGTTCGTCCGGTCTCGAGCCGGCATTCTATAAGGCTCGCTCCGGCCAAGCGCTGCAAACTTTTGTAATGTGTCACCGCGTGCTTTCCCCGGCCCTCCTCGACCAGCGCAATCTTCTTGCGATCGTGCGGCGAGCGGGCGAGTGCCCCGCGGATCGTGCCCGCCGGCGGCAGCGGGTGCCCGGCGCAAACCGCAAGATAGGCGCGTTCGATCGAATGATCGGCGAATTGCCGGGCGAGCCCTTCGTGCGCCGCGTCGGTCTTGGCCACCACCAGCAGGCCGGAGGTGTCCTTGTCGATCCGGTGGACGATGCCGGGCCGCGCGACCCCGCCGATGCCCGAAAGCTGACCCTTCCCGCTTTGGGTGCAATGGTGCAGCAGCGCGTTGACCAGCGTCCCGTCGAGATTGCCCGCCGCGGGATGGACGACGAGGCCCGCGGGCTTGTCGACCACGATCAGCGCATCGTCTTCGAACACGATGGCCAGGGGGATGTCCTGCGCCTCGGCCTCGGCCGGGATCGCGCGGGGTACGGTGATCGCCCAGGCGGTCCCGGCGGCGGGTTTGAGCGAGGCCTGGCTGACGGTCGCGCCCGCCAGGGCCACCCGCCCATCGCCCAGCAGCGCCTTGACCCGCTCACGCGATAGCCCGCTGGCCAGCGCAAGCGCCTTGTCCAAGCGCTCCCCGCCGTGCTCGAAAATGCCTTCGATGATGCGCTCGCCTTGGCTCACGGGTAAGGCTGTGGGCGATGGATATAAAAGTCGCAAGATCGGTCATCGCCGCGATCCTCGCCGAGGCCCACCGCGCCGCGCCGCAGGAGGCCTGCGGGCTGTTGCTGGGCGCGCCGGTGATCGGCCGGGCGATCACCGCCGCCAACGTCCACCCCACCCCGCAAACCCATTTCGAGATCGACCCGCTGGCCCTGATCGCGGCGCACAAGGCCGCGAGGGCTGCCGGTGGGCCGGCGTTGGCGGGGTACTGGCACTCCCACCCATCGGGTCCGCCCGAACCGTCGGCTACCGACCGCGCCCATGCTTCCGGCGATGGGCGGGTCTGGGCGATTGCGGGTGAGGGCAGGGTCACATTCTGGCGCGATCGGCCGGACGGCTTCGAACCGCTTTGCACTGCGCCTGTCGACGGTTAAGGAGCACGCAACGCGTACGGGGGAAACGCGGCTCCACCTTGAAAGCCACTTGATGACCACTGCTTCAATCGATCTCGCCAGCTTGCTGTGTTCGCGCCTGTGCCACGACATGCTCAGCCCGGTCGGCGCGCTCAGCAACGGGCTGGAATTACTCGCCGAGGAAAAAGACCCGGAGATGCGCAAGCGCTGCTTCGAACTGCTCGAACAAAGTGCCAGGGCGAGCACGGACAAGCTGAAATTCTTCCGCCTGGCCTTCGGCGCCGCCGGCGGATTTGGAGAGATGGTTCCGGTGGCCGAGCCACGCGCGCTGATAACCGCGCTGCTGGGCGATTCGGGGCGGACCGAGTTGAACTGGCTGGTCAGCGGCGAGACTTTGCCCAAGCCCGCGGTCAAGACCCTGCTCAACCTCGCGCTGATCGGGATCGAGGCGCTGGTGCGTGGCGGCACATTGGAGATCGGTGCCGAGTTCAGGGATGGGGTGAGTGAGATCGTGATCCGCGCCGTCGGTCCGCGCATAGCTTTCGACCCGACGATCGGCCAGGCGCTCGATGGCTCGCTGCCGCCCGAAGACCTGTCGAGCCGCACCGCCGCCGCTGCCATGATCCAGCAGCTCGCCGCCAGTCTGGGCGGAGGGGTGCAGTTTGCGCTCACCGAAGATGCACTGGTAATGGGTGCGGTGTTGCCGGTGGCCTGAGGCCGAACGAGAGGTTTCGACGCATGGATGAACTGGTCCACCGCGAGAATCTCTCCCCAAGTCATGACGAGCGCGCGCTGCCGGTCTCGATGGTGGTGCTGCACTATACCGGGATGCGGACCGCCGCCGAAGCCGAAGCGCGGCTGACCGATCCGGCTGCGAAGGTCAGCGCGCATTATCTGATCGACGAGGACGGCGAAGTCGCCCGGCTGGTGCCCGAACACCGCCGCGCCTGGCACGCCGGGCGCAGCTTCTGGCGCGGGCAGGGCGACGTCAATTCGGCCAGCATGGGGATCGAACTGGTCAACCCGGGGCATGAGTGGGGCTATCGGCCGTTCCCGCCAGCGCAGATGGAGGCGTTGTTGCCGCTGCTTGCGCGGATCGTGCGCGATCACGACGTGCCGCGCGCCAATGTCGTCGGCCACTCCGATGTTGCGCCCGCGCGCAAGGAAGACCCCGGCGAATTGTTTGACTGGCCGCTGCTGGCGCGCCACCGGCTGGCGCTGCCGATCCCGGAGGTGGCGCTGGGCGATCCGTTCGACAACGAGGGCGCGGTGCTGCTGGCGCTGGAGCGGTTCGGCTATGACGTGTCCGACGGGCGCGCGGCGGTGCGTGCGTTCCAGCGGCGCTGGCGGCCCGCCCTGATCGATGGCGAGATCGATCTGGCGATTGGTGCGATGGTCTTCGCGCTGCTGTTGGACCGCGACCAGGGCCGTGCTAGGTAGGAGTTGCCGGGGGGCTGGGCAGCCGCGTCAGGGAAACCTGCCGAGGAAAGTCCGGGCTCCACGAAACAAGGGTGGCGGGTAACGCCCGCCGGGTTGCGCGTGCCAGTTGAAAGATCGGCGCGCGCGATCAAGGGAAAGTGCCACAGAGAGCAGACCGCTAAACCCCCGGTCCGATTGCAAGATTGGGCGGGGACAGCAAGGGTGAAAGGGTGCGGCAAGAGCGCACCGGGGGACTGGCAACAGGACCCGCACGGCAAACCCCACCCGGAGCAAGGCCGAATAGGGGCGGCGCGTCCTCGTGCAAGCGAGGGCTGGGGTGTTTCGCCCCAAGTCCGAGGCTTCGGCCAAAGGCTGCGACCGCCCGGGTTGGCTGCT
>JBBSKI010000120.1:0-5083 GCA_038256425.1 Sphingomonadales bacterium | reverse complement strand
TCGAGTTCGGGGCTCGAATTGTGCCGACGGCTGCGTGACGATCCAGCGACGGCGCGGGCGCGGATTGTCATGATACTCGACGAGGACGACCTTGAAGCCCGCCGCCGTGCCCTGCGCGCGGGCGCGGATGATTACGTGGTCGGGCCGGTCAGCCGCAGCCAGGTGCTCGATCGGGTGCTGGCCAGCGGAGCCGCGCTCCGCGATGTGGGCAATCACCAGACTGTCGCGCTGGGCGAACTTCGCGTCGATCTCGTTGCGTTCCAGGCGCGCTGGCGCGGGGCACCCTTGGTGCTTATGCCCAACGAGTTTCGCCTGCTGCGTTACCTGGTCGAGCATCCCGGGCGAGTTTTCAGCCGGGCCGCCTTGATCACCGCGCTGGGCAAGCAGGAGCCGCCGCTCGACGAACGCACCGTCGATGTCTGGATCGGCCGTCTGCGCCGCGCCTTGCGCGCCGCCGGAGCAGGCGAGCCGCTGCGCACCGTGCGCTCGCTGGGCTATGTGCTGGATCCGCTCTAGGCGCTGATTGGCTGCACGACGAACCTTTGCCTCCCCGATCCCGCCGGGGTCAGGGGAGGCAAAGGGTTCGGATCAGAAATTCACCGAAGCCGAAAGCGACAGCGTGGTTCCCACGTCGTAGGTGTTGATATCGATCCGGTTGGGGCCCGATTGCTGGAATTCCTCGTGCTTCACCCCGGTGATATTGCGCGCCTCGAACTTCAGTTCGATTTCCTTGTCGAGCAGCTTGAAGCCCTCGCGCATCACGAAATCGATCCGCAGGCCGGGCTTCTCGATGACGTCGGGCTGCGGCGGCGAGCCATTGAGACCACGGCTGACCACGCGTTCGCTGGCATAGCTCACCAGCAGGGTTTGCTGGCTCAGCCGCTCGGTGTTTTCCAGGCCAATCTGAAGGTTGGCGATGTGGTCAGACTGGCCGGTGAGCGGCGCGCCGTTCTGGAAATAATCGGTCGCGATGGTCGATGCCGCGCCGAATACCTCTGTCGTATCGGAAGCGCCGACTTTCAGTTTCGATTTGGTGTAGGTGTAGTTTGCAATCACCACGAGCCGCCGATCGACGAAGAAACTTTTCTCGCCGCCCACCTCCGACAGATCGAAGTACTTCTGCACATCGAGTTCGGCACCATAAAGCGTGGCTTCCGGGGCATTGGCATAAGACGTGGTCAGATCGTTGCCGGCGATGAACGCCTCGATCGGCTTGTCGAGTTTCTTGTAGAATCCGGCGAGTGACACGCGCTGCTCAGGTGCGAAATACCACTCGACGCGCGCCTCGCCGTTGGTGAGGCGGCTGTCGACCAGCAGCGGATTGCCGCGATAGGGGCGGTTGCTGTCAGGATCGAAGTAGGGCTGGTTGATCAGTTCGCGAAACTGCGGCCGCGCGATGGTCTTGGAGCCACTGGCGCGAAATTGCATATCGGGGCGGAACTGCCAGGTCAGGGTTGCGCCGGGCAGGAAGTAATCGCGGCGGAGAATCGTGCCTGCGGTTCCCGCACCGGGCACGTTGAACACCTGGACCGGATCGACCCGCTGGGTCGCCTTTTCATAGCGGACCCCCGCATCGAGACTGACTGTATCGGTCGCCTGCCAGTTGGCCTTGAGATAGCCGGCGTAGTTGCGCAGCCTTGCGGTAAACACCGGGTTGCCTTCGTCGGTCTCGATCAGCTCGATATTATAGAAATCGACAATCCCCGGCGCGAGCAGCAGATCAGGCCGGAACAGCCCGACAGCGGTGGGGAAGTTGTTGGGCGCGAGGATCAGGAAGTCGCGGCGGGCACTATCGCGGCGCGTATCCAAATAGGCCGCGCCAATCGTCGCGTTGATCGTGTCGGTCAACAGATAGGAAAGGTCGGCACCACCCGAGACGAGATCCTCGTTCAGATCGGAATAGGTGATCCCGGCGTCGCCGCCATTGCCGTTGTTGAGCCGGTTGACGAACAACTCCCCGAACGGATCGGCCGCGGAATTGGTCCGGACATATTCGAAGGTTCGCTCGCCCGGTGCCTCGCGCTGCGAGTTTGCATAGGCGGCGCGCAGATCGAGGTTGACGCCCGGGGCCAACTTGAACTCGCCGACCATCTGGGTGTTGAACAGCTGGCGTTCGTACCAGGCGGTGCGTTGCTGGAGGAAATCGACCGAGGTTTCCTGGCGATTGCCGATCGCGAGGCGGGCCTGCTTGATCGTGTCGCGGATGAACAGGTTGGTCCAGCGGACCTTGCTGTCGCCGAATTCGAGCCCGATCCCGACAAGCCCATTGACCACGATCCGCTGGTCGGTGTTGACCTGGCGAAAGTCGCTTTCCAGCGTAGAAAGATCGGCGGAAAGCGAGGTTTGCTGGCGCGATTCGCGGGTCAGAAACTTGTTCGAATACCCCCCCCCACCGATTATCCCGATCTCGCCGTCACCGACGGGAAAGGATTTGCCGCCTGAGAACGAAGCCGAAAAGTTCGCAGGGATCTTGCTGCGGCGCTGAACCACGGCATTGCGCCCGGTCGCCAGCTGTCCGACGATCGCCTGGGTATCGACCGTGCCATCGCTGAGCCGCGCGCCGCTGCCAAGAAACGCGGCAAGTGCGGGCGGAATGTCGCGACTGCCGTCGTCGAAACCCGAGAAGTCCGAATCGCCCCCGCCGAAATAGGTGTAGCCGAGTTCGTTTGTGGTTTCGGTATCCCCCGAAACACCGATGCCGAACGTCAGGAACGGGTCGCGCGGAACGGCCTTGGTGGTCAGGTTGATGACACCGCCGCCAAATTCGCCGGGAAAGTTTGCCGAATAGCTTTTCTGGACCAGCGAACTGGCGATGACCCCGCTGGGAAACAGATCGAGCGGAACGACGCGGCGCAGCGGTTCGGGGCTGGGCAGCGGCGACCCGTTAAGCAGCGCCAGGCTGTAACGATCGCCGAGACCGCGAACGAAAACCAGTCCGTTGCCAACCACGCTGAGGCCGGTGACCCTGCTCAGGGCGCCAGCGATGTTACCTTCACCGGTTCTGGCGATTTCTGCGCTGGTAAGGACCGAGACGACTTGGTCCGAAGCCTTGGCCAAGTTACGATCGCGTGCGCCGGTGACGACGATCTCGTTGCCGCCGCCGGGGATCGAGACCTCCACCTCTTCCTCTTGCGGTGCGGGCTCACCCTGTTCGGCCGCAACAACAGGGGGCTGGCCAACCGCTTCGCCGGTCGGCGGCTCGCTCGCACCGGGATCGGCCTGCCCGTAAGCGAGCGAAGGCGCGACGAGCGCAGTGGAAAACAGCAGGGCTCCGCAAAGCCGCGACGAAAACTTCATCGAATCAATCCCTCGAAGGCAGAAGCGGGGGCAGCCAGATACTGGCCGCCCCCGTTGCATCGTGCGGCAGTGTGGCTCAGGTCGTGGGCAGCGATGCGCAGGCGCTGCTGGTCGAACCGAAGTTTGCGGTCGAACTGTTGCAGGTCCAGCCCACGTACCACTGGTTGTTCTCGGCCCAGGCAGCGCCGATCCGGTTGGGGCTGGGTACCTGGAAGAACGACGACAGCGACGTTGCATCGAACGCGGTCACCGCGTTTTCGTTGGCACCGTTGAAATACAGTCCGGTGCCCGTCAGCGTGTTCGTGAACGCATCGTTGTTGTTGTTCGTGCCAGTACCGAAGAAGCCGGCCACCTGCGCGGCGGTGTAGCTGCCGCTGCCGAGGAACTTGGTGGCGTTGCACTGCATCACCACCGAGCGCGCGGTCAGCGTGGCTGGGTTCGCCCCCGAACCATTGACTCGGATGCATTCGTTGTTCGGCGCAACAATCACGCCGTTGGCCAATGTGACGTCCGAGTTACCGCGCGTGAAGATTGCCGCCTGGGCGTTCGCTTCGTTGTCCGAACTGACCTGCTGCTGGACCGCGACGAAGTTGACGAGGTTGAGCCTGGTGCGCGGGGTATCCGCTTCGTTGCCGTTGCTGTCGATCTCCATCAACCCGTCGCCCCGACCCGGACGCGGGAGCAGCATGGCATACTGGATGTTGGCCTGCGCGCCGGTATCGACGTCGAGGCTGTCGTCGTCGGTCCCGGTCGCGACGAAGAAGTTCAGGTTGATCGCGCCGCCGAACAATTCGGTGCTGTCGTCCGAGCTGTTGTGGATCTGGATGTGATCGAGCACGGTGCCCGTCCCGATCCCTTCGGCGGTCAGCCCCTGAAGTTCGCTGTTGGAACCGAGCACAAAGCCCGAGAAGCGGATCTGGGCAAAGCTGATCCGCCCGGCGTTATAGGCGTTGTCCCGGCCGCCGTAGCGGGCAAGATCGGCCGCGCCTTCGGTATCACGCTCGCAGGTGTTCGAAGCCACCGTGCCGACGCGGCAATCGGTCGTGATGCCGCGCCCCATCAGCACGACGCCGCCCCACTGGCCCTGGCTGGTATCGTCGTTGAGGCCGAGAATATTGTCGCGGCTGGTGAAGATGACCGGCTGGGTGGCGGTGCCGACCGCGCTGATCCGGTTGCCGCGGTTGACGGCGAGCCACGATTGACCGGTCGAGCCATACAGCACCGCACCCGCAGCGATCGTCAGGGTGACATTGGTATCGGCCGTCAGCGGCGCAGTGCAGCCGATCGTCGTCGAAGTGGTCGGCGCAGCAGCGGTCGGGGCGGAGAAGCCGCCGTCGCAGCCCACGTTGACGCGGCCGTTCATTTCGTAAACCAGCCCGGTGATCCTGGGCAGGCTGATCGAGGTGCGGATCAAGGAGGGCAGGCGGCAAACACGGTAGCTGCCGTTCGGTCCGGAAATCGTGCCGCCATCGGTCAGCCCTTGAGGATCGGAGATGGTCGGGCAGCCCGCGGCGGCGGTCACCAGGGTGCTGGTTGGCGTCGGTGTGGGGGTCGGAGCGGGTGCGGCCGGATTGTTGATCGTTACGTTGCCGCCGGTGCCGGGCGAGGCGATATCGCTGGCGCCGCATCCGGCAAGGGCGAGGGCGCTGACGCCGGCAAGGCAAACGCTGTGGAGCTTGGTCACGAGAATATTCCCCTGGGACTGGAGGCCGGGAGTCGTTCCCGCCGCTTCGACCTGCCCATTAGGGGGGGAACATGACAGTTTGTTTGCACTCTCCCGACGAAT
>JBBSKI010000119.1:0-5133 GCA_038256425.1 Sphingomonadales bacterium | reverse complement strand
TGGGACGCAAGCATGCGCCAGACGTTCCTGCGCGGCCCCGCCGACACCCCCGCATCGCCCCCGACCGCGCGCGGCGAGGGGCTGGCGCTGGCGATGGCGGCCGGCGCAAGCCTCGCCAACATGACCAGCGCGTGGTGGGCTCCGACGCTGGCGGTGCCCGGCGACCTATGGCCGGACGGCACTTTGGCAGGAGGGGGGCAACGCGCCGCGCCGGTGCTGATCGAGCGGACCGTGCCGCACGGGCTGATGGTCAACCAGGCGGGCCAGCGGTTCTGCAACGAGGCGGCGAATTATTCCGCCCTGGCGGGCGCTTTCCACGCCTTCGATCCGCAGACCTATTCGTACGGCAACCAGCCCGCCTGGCTGGTGTTCGACGCGCAATACCACGCGCGCTATCCGCTCGGCACGATCCCGCCCGGCGCGGCCTTGCCCGATTGGGTCCACCGCGCCGACACGCTGGAGGCGCTTGCAAACAAGCTGGGGATCGACGGCGAGGCATTGCTCGCCACGGTGGCGCGCTTCAACGCCTTCGCGCGCGACGGCCACGATCCCGATTTCGCGCGCGGGACCAGCGCCTACGACCATTTCTATGGCGACCGTTCGCGCGAGGGAGCGGCGGTCACGCTCGGCCCGCTCGATCAGGCCCCGTTCCACGCGGTGGAAATCCGCATGGGCATGCTCGGCACAAACGGCGGCCCGCGTACCGATGCGGCGGCGCGCATCCTCGATCACGCGGGCCAGCCGATCCCCGGCCTGTTCGGTGCAGGCAACGCCATCGCCTGCCCGACCGGGGGGATCTACGCGGGCGCAGGGGGGACGCTGGGTCCGGCGCTGACGTTCGGCTATATCGCGGGACGCAGCGCAGCGCGGGCCAACGTTTGAATTCTCACACCTTTGCCAGCCACCGATCGATCGTATCGTGAAAGAACCGCACCCGCGATTCCTGGCCCGAAAACACCCCGCCCGCATAGCCGCGCGAGCGTAGGCCGCGTTGCTGGCTAGACCAGATCGCCACGTCCTGATCGATCGCCGGGCCGCAGCTGAATTCGCCGATCCCCCCGCGCAGGTGCTCGACCGGCCTGGTCAGGTCGACCGCCTCGGACATCGAGTAGCTGTAGTATTCGTCCGCGCCGTCAGGGAACCAGGTGAAATACCACATGTCGAACACGCAGCGTTCGGGGTCGGTCGGGTGCGGATCGGCGCGCAGCCAGATGCAGCCGTCGGGCTTCAGGCTGAAGCTGATGTTGGGAAACACCGTGTAGTGATAGTGATCGGTCAGCTGGTCGTCGTGGAACCGCGTGTAATCATAGCCCTTGGCCGCACCCCGTTCGCGCTTGGCCGCTTGCAGCGCAGGGCGGATCGCCATCGGATCGGCGCGGAAATCCTCGGGATTCAAGTCCCAGTATTCCAGTTCGCGGCCCAGCGCCGAGATCACCGTATCGGTCTGGCCGCGCAGACTTTTCGACGGGCGCGAACCCGGCATCAGCATCCGCGCATGGCCGTGCGGCGCGTACAGGTCGAACTGGCAGTCCTTGTAGCTCTGCTCCATCACATAGACTGTGCCCGGATGGACGTAGGGCAGGTGATAGCTCTCGTTGAAATTGTCCTGGACGCACTTCCAATTGAAATCACCGTCGAGCGTCACCCAGTGGGTGCGGCGCATCTGCTCCATCTGGTAGCTCTCGATCTGCGGTCCGACCGGCCCGAGGTGTTCCGCCAGGGAAGGTGCGGCAGGGTCCATGTTGACCCAGACGAACCCAGCGAACGTCTCGCAGCGCACCCGCGTCAGGCCGATCTGCCCGCACGGATTGCCGCCTGCGAAATCCTCGGCGCAGGGCACGAAGGTCAGCTCGCCGTCGGGCTTGAAGCGCCAGCCGTGATAGGCGCAGGCGATCCGCTTGGCGTGACCGTGCTCCTCATCGACCAGCCGTTTTCCGCGATGCGGGCAGACATTGTAGAACGCCCGGATCGCGCCATCTTCGCCGCGCGTCACAAGGATCGATTCACGCCCGATCTCGTACGTGAAGAAATCGCCGGGATTCGGCACCTGTTCGACCAGCCCGCCGATCAGCCAGGCTTTCGTCCAGATACCGTCCCACTCGCGCTCCATGAATTCGCGCGACCAGTAACGCTCACCCGCAATCGGTCCGGTCGAAAGCTGCGGTTCGGGCAGCTTGCTCCGGTCGATCCGAGCAGGTGGTTCGAGGATTGTCGCCATCAACGCTTCCTTGGTTCGAACTCGATGTGCAGTGCCTTCAAACTGCGCAGCAGGAAATGCGGGTGGATCGCGAAATCGTTCTTGCCTGGCGCAAACCACATGTCCTCGAACCGGTCGACCACCGCGGTGAACCCCCAGGTCAGCTCGCGCCGGGCGAGCGGCGCGCCGAGGCAGTGGTGGGTGCCCGATCCGAATCCCATGTGCGCACCCGCGCGGGGCCGCTCGAGATCGAGCTTTTCGGGGCATTTGAACATCCGCTCGTCGCGGTTGGCGGCGGCATAACGGACATTGACCAGCGCGCCCGCCGGAATGGTCGTGCCGCCCATCTCGGTATCGACCGCGCAGAACCGCATCAGGCTCTGCACCGGCGATTCGAGGCGGACGACCTCCTCCACGAAGGTCTTCATGTAGCGATCGGGATCCGACCTGAGCTGATGCCAGACGTCCTTGTTCTCGATCAGCAGCTTCATCCCCGCGGCGAGCGCATTGGTCGTGGTCTCGCTGCCTCCGACAAAGGTGTCGGCCATCATCTCGGCGTGAAGTTCGTTGTCCGTCAGGGTCCGGCCCCAGCCTTCGATCACGGTGTTGACCAGCACACTGATGAGCGATTCGTCGGGCTGCGCGCGCAGCCGTTCGAAGATCGGCTGGAAATAGTGTTGCGCCTCGATCTCGCGATCGACCATTTCCATGTGGCGGTCTTCGGGCAGCATGAACGAGATCCGCTGGAAGAAGGCGTCGGTCCACCGCTTGATCTTCCACATGTCCTCGCGCGGTGCGCCCATCTGCTCGCCGATGATGAACAGCGGCAAGGGCACGCAAAACTGGCTGACCCAATCGCAGTGCCGATCCTCGAGAAACCCGTCGATCAGATCATAGGCCAGGCTCTCGACCCGCGGATCGATTTCTTTGATCCGGCTGGGCTTGAACGCCTCGTTGAACATCGCGCGCATCTGCTTGTGGTTGGGATCGTCGCGACCGTTGAGCGTCGGGGCCGGAACCCAGCCCTTATCGGCGAAACGCGCGGCGATCATCTCGCCCCGCTCGAGCGAGTTGGCGCTGGCGACGAAACGCCCTTTTTCGGCGCTGCTGGGGAAGGTCGTCGAATCCGTCAGGACCCGGCGGACGTCATCGTAACGCGTCACCACATAGATGTCGGTGCCCGGCTGGCGATAGACCGGGGCTTCGTCGCGCAGCGCCTTGTAGGCATCGTAGGGACATTGCTGGAGCTCGGGGTCGAGCAGATTGATCGCGAGGCCTGGAGCTGCGGAGGTGTCGGCGGGGGTTTGCGTGGCCATCAGCGAACCTCGATCCTGGCTTCGCCCCAAGGCGATATGGGGCCATCGCGGCGGAACGCTTCGGGCAGTTCCTCGACCATGTGCCAGGTCGCCGCGAGCCGCCCGAACCCGACGAAGAACGCCGCGGTCATCCCCAGCTCGACGATCTCGGCCTCGCTGAAATAGCGGCGCAGTTCGGCAAAGGTATCGTCGCCGATCGCCAGGTGATCGGTCGCCAGCAGCTCGCCATACTGGATTGCGGCCTTCTCTGCGGCGCTCAGATCGCTCGATTCCTGCGGGCGCTCAAGCGAGCAGACCAGACTTTCGGTCACCCCTTCGGCCACCGCATCGGCATAGCGGATCGCCATGCAGCTGCGGCACTGGTTGAAAAACGCAATCCGCAGCCGGACGAGCTCGACCAGCCGTTCGGGGAGGTGCCGCCCATTCTTCAGCGCGCGCCCGAACTGCATCAGGCCGAGCGCCTGCTCCGGGCAATGCGCGAAGAACCGGGTCAGACCCTGTTCGATATCGCTCAACTTGTCCGGCTGGATCGCCTCGCGCAGCCGGGGGTCCCAGTCGGCAGGGTCCAGTTTGTCGATCCGGCTCATCCGGTCCTCCTAAAAGTGCGCATGGCCGCACGCCTCGAACTGCGGTCATATGTCCGGGCGGGCAATTGGCGCTTTCGATAGACGCCGGCCCGGAGCGAGAGGGAACAGCTTGGACGACCGCTCGGCCCGGATGCCCTGTCCGCATGACCTTGGCCCGCACAGCCTTGCGGAGGTCGACCTGTTCGGCCCCGGCGCGGCACAACATTGGTATGAGGCCTACCCGATCCTCCATGCCGAAGCCCCGGTGCTGCGACTGCCAGGCGAGGGACTGACTGCGGAGCGCGACGCTTTCGTGCTGACCAAGTACGAGGACATCTCGCGCGTAGTGCGCGATTGGGAGCGATTCCCGCCAACCTTGTCCCTGCTGGTCGCGCAAATCCGCGAATCCGGCCGGATGGCGCGCGAGATGCCCGATATCGATGCGATGGTGCAGTCGATCGTCAGCCTGCGCCCGACCCCCGAGCTGTGGCGCGCACACCGCCAGCAATTGACCGACCCGTGGGTCGGCCCCGGCGCAAAGCGGCATGAGGCGATGATTGCCGGCCATGTCGACGCGCTGATCGATTCATTGATCCGCGATCCGCAGATCGATTTCGTGGCGCAGTTCGCCCGGCCCTTGCCGCAGCGAACGCTGGCCGACGTGCTCGGCTTTCCGCAGGAAGACATCCCCCGCCTCGAGATCTGGGGCAACGCGCAGGTGATGTCCTATGTCCACGGGCGCGGGCACAACAACGTCCTGACACCCGAACAGACCACCGAAAAGTTCCGCCTGCTTGCCGGGTTCTCCGATTACGTCGGCGACCAGGTCCGCGCCAAGCGCGCCGCGCCGCAAGGCGACATGATCTCGTTTCTGACCCAAGTCGTCTACGAGCCGCTCGATCGCTTGCTGACAGACGAGGAGATCAACGGGATCGTCTATGCGATGGTGATCGGCGGGCTGGAGACCACGCAATATGCGCTGGCCGAACAGGCCCGCCTGATCTGCGAAAACCCCGGTCTGTTCGAACGGCTGAAACAGGATCGTGCGCTCGTC
>JBBSKI010000118.1:0-5152 GCA_038256425.1 Sphingomonadales bacterium | reverse complement strand
TGCTTCGGTCGGCACATAGATCAACGTGGCTTTCGACCCTTCGAGCGCCTGAATTTGCAGATAGCGCAGATAGCCCTCGGGCCCGCCCAGGCTGTTCTGCAAAATCCTGTTGGCCTTGGCGGCCCCATCTGCCCGGATGACCTCAGCCTGGGCCAAAGCGATCGCGCTTTCCTTTTTGGCCCGTGCCTCAAGAATAGCCACCTGGCGCGAGGACTGCGCCTCGGCGAGCGCAGCCTCTCCCGACAACCTTTGCGAGTAAACGCGGTATTGTGGATAGGCGAACATGGCGAGCAGCAGCACCGCCACACCGATCAGAACTCCGGCCACCGAACATCCGACATTGCGATTCATAATCCGGTCCCTCGCGATCGGCTGGACTCATTCACTGGCAGGCCAGGCACTCGTCGTAATCGGTGGTCGGCAGCTCGTACTTGGCCGGCTCGGCGGTGTTGTCGGCCTCGACCCCGCCTGCGAACCCGGCGCGTTGGACCGATTTGCTGCGCAGGTAATAGAGCGACTTGATCCCGCGCTCCCACGCCTGGAAATGCAGCATCGCCAGGTCCCACTTGTCGACATCGGCGGGGATATACAGGTTGAGACTCTGCGCCTGATCGATGAACGGGGTGCGATCGGCCGCGAATTCGAGCAGCCAGCGCTGATCGATCTCGAAGCTGGTCTTGTAGACCGCCTTCTCCTCGGGGCTGAGGAAATCGAGGTGCGCCACAGAACCGCCCTGCTCGAGGATCGAGTTCCACACATTGGTGGAGTCCTTGCTCTTCGAAGCCAGCAGCTTCTCGAGATAGGGGTTCTTGATCGAGTAGCTGCCCGACAGCGTCTTGTGGGTATAGATGTTGGCCGGGATCGGCTCGATGCAGGCGCTCGTTCCGCCGCAGATGATGCTGATCGAGGCAGTCGGCGCAATCGCCATCTTGCAGCTAAACCGCTGCATCGCGCCGGTATCGGCGGCATCGGGGCAGGGGCCGCGCTCCTGCGCGAGCAGCATCGAGGCCTCGTCGGCCTTGGCGGCGATGTGCTTGAACATCTTGAGGTTCAGCGCCTTGGCCATCGCGCTTTCGAACGCGATGCTCTTCATCTGCAGGAACGAATGGAAGCCCATCACCCCCATGCCGACCGAGCGTTCGCGTGCGGCGGAATACTTGGCGCGGGCCATCTCGTCGGGCGCGCGATCGATGTAGTCCTGCAGCACGTTGTCGAGGAACCGCATGACGTCCTCGATGAACTGCTTGTCGCCGTTCCACTGCTCCCAGGTTTCCAGGTTGAGCGAGGACAGGCAGCACACCGCGGTGCGATCGTTGCCGAGATGATCGACCCCGGTGGGCAGCGTAATCTCGCTGCACAGGTTGGAGGTGGAGACTTTCAGCCCCAGCTCGCGGTGATGCGCCGGCATCATCCGGTTCACCGTGTCCGAGAACACGATGTAGGGCTCGCCGGTGGCGAGGCGGGTCTCGACCAGCTTCTGGAACAGGCTGCGCGCATCGACCGTGCCGCGCACTTCGCCGGTCTTGGGGCTGAGCAAGTCGAACGGCTCGCCCGCGCGGACCGCTTCCATGAACTTGTCGGTCAGCAGCACGCCGTGGTGCAGATTGAGCGCCTTGCGGTTGAAATCGCCCGATGGCTTGCGGATCTCGAGGAACTCCTCGATCTCCGGGTGGCTGACGTCGAGATAGACCGCCGCCGAACCGCGCCGCAGCGAGCCCTGCGAAATCGCCAGCGTGAGCGAATCCATCACGCGGACGAACGGGATGATGCCGCTGGTCTTGCCGTTGAGCCCGACCGGCTCGCCGATCCCGCGGACATTGCCCCAGTAGGTTCCGATCCCGCCGCCGCGGCTGGCCAGCCAGACGTTCTCGTTCCAGGTGCCGACGATGCCCTCGAGGCTGTCCGAAACCGAATTGAGATAGCACGAGATGGGCAGGCCGCGGCCGGTTCCGCCGTTCGACAGGATCGGCGTCGCGGGCATGAACCACAACTTCGAGATGTAGTCATAAAGCCGCTGGGCGTGGTCCTGATCGTCTGCATAGGCGTCGGCGACGCGTGCGAACAGATCCTGGTAAGTCTCGCCCGGCAACAGATAGCGATCGTCGAGCGTGTCCTTGCCGAACGCGGTCAGCAGCGCATCGCGCGACGGGTCGGTGAGGATCGTGAAACGGCGGGCGTGGATCGCCTTGGAATCATCCGCACGCGGCGCGGCGACCGCGGTCGTGAGCACGGCGGTCATCGCCGCAAGCGCATCGGCCTCGACCAGCCCCGCGCTGCCTGCGTCCTGCGCAAAACTACTGTCATCCATCGTCATTGCCGGACCCCCGGTTTCTTGTTTTGTGAACTGTTGAGTGGCATCTTTGGAAGATGTCCTTTCGGGAAGCGTGAGCATCATTTCATCCTGCGCCATTGCGCGTTCGTCCCCATTGGTAAAATCCATGACTTGCGCCCCCTTTGCTGCACCCCGGGGATGCCCCGGCGGCACAATCCAGTCCCATTTTCCGATGCGGCCGGATTGTCATCTGTTCCGCATTCGTTCGATTCGGGGGGCAAGTAGCCACCCTACCATTTCTAGGCCGTTCGCGGGAGTGACTTATCCCCGGACCCACCGGTCCGGCGCACGGCAAACGCTCATCAGGCGCTGTCCGCACGAAGGGGCCACGCACATGCGTGTAACCGTTCACCAACAAGGTGTAGAGGCTGCCCCCGCAACCCGACCACTACCTATAGTGCCCCAATCCAGAATCGACGCAAGAGGGTAAAGGCGTCGATAACCTTGCAGCTCGTCGCACACCCGATTCGCTTCGTCGCGCGTGGTGCCATGCTGCAGTGCAGCGACGCGCGTTGCGAGCGGCGCTTTCGGCTCGCGCAAGAGCGAAGTGCGCCTCGCAAAATATATTTCGTTTTGGAGACTCAGCGGGGGATAATCGCGCTCCGCGTCGGGCTCGGTTGCACTTCGCCTCGCGCGTCGCCAGACTGCCGCCACGCAAACTGGAGAACCACATGTTCAGCATCATCGGCGCAATCATCTCGGGCCTCGTCGTCGGCGTCCTTGCGCGCTTCTTCTATCCCGGCGCAGTCGAGATGGGCTGGCTGTGGACCATCGGCCTGGGCATCGCGGGATCGCTGCTCGCCGGGCTGGTGGTCAACCGTGGCCGCGGCGGGTTCAGCAGCGCCGGATGGATCGCCTCGATCGTCGGCGGAATCGTCCTGATCCTCCTCGGGCGGACGCTCGGCTGGGGGTGAACGAAGCAGAGAAGCCCCACCCCCAACCCCTCCCGCATGCGGGAGGGGAGCGAGACTTGGCGCGTAGCGCCTAGTCGCAGGGGGGTGGGCGCTCAGCCCGCCTTTGCCGCCACGCCGGCAATCCCATCCGCAATCCGGTCCACCAGCGCCACCGGCAGGTCATGCCCCATGCCGGGGATGACCAGCAGCTCTGCGCCGGGGATTGCGGCGGCGGTGTCCTCGCCGCCCGCGAGCGGCACCAGCGGATCGTCGGCGCCGTGGATCACCAGGGTGGGGGCTTTGACCCCCGCCAGCCTCGCGCGGCGGTCGCCGTCGGCGACGATCGCGGCCATCTGGCGCGCCGCGCCGGTCGGGTGGAAACTGCGGGTGAAATCCCGCGCGAGGTTGGCGGCGAGGCGTTCGGCGTCGGCGGGATAGCCGGGGCTGCCGATCGCCGCGCTGACCATGCTGCCGCGCGCCTGGAAGGTCTCCAGATCGGCGTCGGGCGCGATTGGCGCGGTGAGCGCGGCCATCGCCTCGGGCTTCGCGGGCGGAAGCGTGGGATTGCCGGTGGTCGACATGATCGAGGTCAGCGTCAGCACACGGCTCGGATGATTGATCGAAATCAGCTGCGCGATCATCCCGCCCATCGAGGCCCCGACGATGTGCGCCTTGTCGACCCCCTCTGCATCGAGCACCGCCATGGCATCGTCGGCCATGTCGGACAGGATATATGGCAGCTCGGGCGTCTTGCCGCTCATCAGCGCCATCACCACACCGCCGATATCGGGCACCCCGGCCTCGGTGAACTTGGTCGAAAGCCCGATGTCGCGGTTGTCGTGCCGGATCACATAGAACCCGCGCGCAACCAGCGCTTCGACCAGCTCGATCGGCCACAAAGTCAGCTGTGCGCCAAGACCCATGACGAGCAGCAGCGCGGGATCGGCCTTGTCGCCGTAGGTTTCGTATTCGAGGGTGACGCCGTTGGCAGTGGTCTGGGGCATGGGGTCTCCTTACGGGACGAGCACGGTATCGCGCGCGATCAGGTCGGTTTCGGGGTAGTCCGTGATGTAGTGCAGCCCCCGGCTCTCGTGCCGCGCCAGCGCGCTCCGGACGATCAGGTCGGCGCATTGCAGCAGGTTACGCAGTTCGATCAGATCGGTGCTGACGCGAAAATGGCCATAATAGTCCTCGACCTCGCCGGTCATCATCTTGATCCGGTGGGCGGCCCGCTGAAGCCGCTTGGTGGTCCGCACGATCCCGACATAGTTCCACATGAAGCGGCGGATCTCGGTCCAGTTCTGCTTGATCACGACTTCTTCGTCCGAATCGGTCACCCGGCTGGAGTCCCACGCGCGGACCGGGGGCGGGGCTTCGAAGCTGTCCCACCGGGCGAGGATGTCGGCCGCCGCCGCCTCGCCGAACACGAAGCATTCGAGCAGCGAATTCGACGCCAGCCGGTTTGCGCCGTGCAGCCCGCTCTGGGTGCATTCTCCCGCTGCATAGAGCCCGGGCAGGTCGGTCCGGCCGGCCAGATCGATCATAAGGCCGCCGCAGGTATAGTGCTGCGCGGGGACCACCGGGATCGGCTGCGTCGTCATGTCGATGCCGAGCGTGAGCAGCTTTTCGTGGATCATCGGAAAGTGGTGCCGGACGAACTCGGGCGGTTGGTGGCTGATGTCGAGATGGACGAAATCGAGCCCGTCGCGCTTGATTTCGCTGTCGTTGGCGCGCGCCACGATATCGCGCGGGGCAAGTTCGGCGCGCTCGTCGTAATCGGGCATATAGCGGTGCCCGGTCTTGGGGTTGAGCAGGTGGCCGCCTTCGCCGCGCACGGCCTCGGTCACCAGAAAGTTCTTGGTTTCCAGGTTGTAGAGGCAGGTCGGGTGGAACTGCATCATTTCCATGTTGCCGACCCGCGCCCCGG
>JBBSKI010000117.1:0-5219 GCA_038256425.1 Sphingomonadales bacterium | reverse complement strand
GCATCGGTCAACGACTCGCCAGACGGTCGTGGCCATTATTGGGTCGCTTAACCGGTTGTTTGCGGGGACTCATCCCCGCGTTCTGCCAGACGCCAATGCGTTAACGGGGGAGTACACCAGTGGCCGTATCCGATCATGTCGACCTGCCGACCTTCATGGAGGGCGTGAAGAAGCGCAACCAGGGTCAGCCCGAATTTTGCCAGGCAGTCCAGGAAGTCGCCGAAGACATCTTCGACTTCATGGCTGACAAGGAGCAATATCACTCGCAGCAGATCCTGCGCCGTATCGCCGAGCCCGACCGGGTGATCAGCTTTCGGGTGTGCTGGGAGGACGATAACGGCAACGTCCGCGTCCAGCGCGGCTGGCGGGTGCAGAACAACAACGCGATCGGCCCCTACAAGGGCGGCATCCGGTTCCATCCCAGCGTCACCGAAAGCGTGTTGAAGTTCCTCGCGTTCGAGCAGACCTTCAAGAACGCGCTGACCGGCCTTCCGATGGGCGGCGGCAAGGGTGGCTCGAATTTCAACCCCAAGGGCAAGAGCGTGCGCGAGATCATGCGCTTCTGCCAGTCGTTCATGACCGAACTGTACCGGCATATCGGCGCGGACATCGATGTTCCGGCCGGAGACATCGGCGTGGGCGGGCGCGAGATCGGCTTCATGTTTGGCCAGTACAAGCGCATCACCAACGAGTTCACCGGAGTGCTGACCGGCAAGGGCCTGGAGTGGGGCGGCTCGCTGATCCGCACCGAGGCGACCGGCTATGGCGCGGTCTATTTCCTCCAGAACATGCTGGCGGTGAAGGGCCAGGATCTGGTCGGGAAGACGGCGGTCATCTCGGGTTCGGGCAACGTCGCCACTCACGCCGCCGAAAAGATCGTGCAGCTTGGGGGCAAGGTGCTCACCCTGTCGGATTCGGGCGGGTTCATCCACGATCCCGACGGCATCACCCAAGAGAAGATCGACTGGGTCAAGGTTCACAAGACCCATCGCCGCGGCCGGATCGAGGACTATTGCGCCGAGTTCACGAGTGCGATCTTCACCGCGGGTAAGACTCCGTGGGGCGTTCCGTGCGACATGGCTCTGCCGTGTGCCACGCAGAACGAGTTGCTCGGCGAGGATGCCAAGATGCTCGTCGCCAACGGCTGCATGGCAGTGTCCGAAGGCGCCAACATGCCGACCGACCTGGCCGGGGTCCACATCTTCAAGGATGCCAAGATCCTATACGCGCCGGGCAAGGCTTCGAACGCAGGCGGTGTCGCGGTCTCAGGACTGGAGATGAGCCAGAACTCCGAACGCCGCGCGTGGAAGGAAGACGAGCTTCAGCAGATGCTCAAGGACATCATGATGGGGATCCACAATTCCTGCATCGCCTATGGCGACCAGGGCGACGGCTACATCGACTACGTCAAGGGCGCGAATATCGCCGGCTTCAAGAAGGTCGCCGATGCGATGCTGGCGTTCGGGGTGGTTTGATCCGGGGTTGAGTTTAAGGGTGAGAACAGGGGCGTCCGGTGGGACGCCCCTTTTTTTGGTGCGCGAACAACGACAACTCTCGCGTGGCCGGTACCCCGAGAATTGTTTGCCTTCGCTTTTGCGCGCCCGGTTGACGCGACCCGCGAATCCGCCTAAGCGCGCCACTCACCTGAAACCTACGGGATGTCCGGCAGGCGGCACACTTGTGCGCCCTCCGGGCTTTTTTGCCGTTCGTTTGGGGTGGTTCGCTATGAGATGGGGGCCGCGCTAGCCGCCCCTGTGGAGCAGGAGAAGTTTGTGGCTCGTATTGCCGGGGTTAATCTCCCCACCAACAAGCGCGTGATCGTTGCGTTGACCTATATCCATGGCATCGGTTCGACCAAGGCCAAGGGTATCGCCAAGAAGCTGGGGATCGACGAGGCCCGCCGGGTGCAGGACCTGACCGATTCGGAAGTCCTCCACATCCGCGAGGCGATCGACGCCGATCACACCGTCGAGGGCGATCTGCGGCGCGAAGTGGCGATGAACATCAAGCGCCTGATGGATCTGGCCTGCTATCGCGGGCTGCGCCATCGCAAGGGCCTGCCGGTTCGCGGCCAGCGCACCCACACCAACGCCCGCACCCGCAAGGGCAAGTCCAAGCCGATCGCCGGCAAGAAGAAGTAAGCCGCGCGCCGGTTTTCCGGCACCGCGCTTTTCCTTCTGAATATTACGACAGGACCATAAAATGGCACGCGAACCTCAGCGCATCAAGAAGCGGGAGCGCAAGAACATCTCCAGCGGCGTCGCGCATGTGAACGCCAGCTTCAACAACACCATGATCACCATCACCGACGCGCAAGGCAACGCCATTTCGTGGTCGAGCGCCGGGATGATGGGCTTCAAGGGCTCGCGCAAGTCGACGCCCTATGCCGCCCAGGTCGCCGCCGACGATGCCGGCAAGAAGGCTGCCGAGCACGGCGTCAGAACGCTCGAAGTCGAGGTCAAGGGCCCCGGCTCGGGCCGCGAGAGCGCGCTGCGGGCGCTCCAGGCGGTCGGTTTCACGATCACCGCGATCCGCGACGTGACCCCGATCCCGCACAACGGCGTGCGCCCGTCCAAGCGCCGCCGCGTCTGAACATTGCTGCCGGGCGGGGGGATCAGCCTCCTCGCGCCCGGCCGTTTCCCACTTCGCCGCACGGCCAGCGGCGGGGTGACTGACCATCCCGCCCGAACCCCAAGGGGAATTTCATGACTGTCAACATCAAGAACTGGCAGGAACTCAAGAAGCCCAACAACCTCGAGGTCAAGGCCGGCACCGACAAGCGCCGCGCGACCTTCGTGGCCGAACCGCTTGAGCGCGGCTTCGGCCTGACGCTCGGCAACGCGCTGCGCCGGGTGCTGCTGTCGTCGCTGCAGGGCGCCGCGATCACTTCGATCAAGATGGAGAACGTGCTGCACGAATTCTCCAGTCTGGCTGGCGTGCGCGAGGACGTCACCGACATCGTTCTCAACGTCAAGCAGATCGCGCTGCGGATGCAGGGCGAGGGTCCCAAGCGGCTCCAACTCGCGGTTACCGGCCCGGCCGATGTTCGCGCTGGAGACATTGCGGTGTCGGGTGACATCGAGATCCTCAACAAGGATCTCCTGATCTGCCACCTCGACGAGGGCGCGACGCTCAACATGGAACTGACGGCCGACACCGGCAAGGGCTATGTCCCCGCCGTGGCCAACCGTCCGGCCGACGCGCCGATCGGGCTGATCCCGGTCGATTCGCTCTATTCGCCGGTCCGCCAGGTCAGCTACAAGGTCGACAATGCGCGCATCGGGCAGGAGCTCGACTTCGACAAGCTGAGCCTCACGGTCGAGACCGACGGCACCGTCACTCCCGAAGATGCCGTGGCCTATGCCGCACGCATCCTTCAGGACCAGCTCGCGCTGTTCGTTCACTTCGACGACGCAGTGCCGACCGGCGGCCACGTTCCCCAGATGGCCGGGATGCCGTCCCACGCGGTCGATGAAGGCGATACCAACCAGCTCAACCGCTACCTGCTCAAGAAGGTCGATGAGCTGGAGCTGTCGGTCCGTTCGGCCAACTGCCTCAAGAACGACAACATCATCTACATCGGCGATCTGGTTCAGAAGACCGAAGCCGAGATGCTGCGGACCCCGAATTTCGGCCGCAAGTCGTTGAACGAGATCAAGGAAGTCCTGTCTTCGATGGGTCTGCGCCTCGGCATGGATATCCCCGGCTGGCCGCCGGAAAACATCGAGGAAATGGCCAAGAAGCTTGAGCAGGAACTGCTGGGTTGAACTAGCTCCTTCCCGGGTCCGCCCGGGAAGGTTTTGGTGGCGGCGGCGACCTTACAGCTGCCTGGCTCTGGATACCTGATACGGTCCGGAAACGAACGGAGTAGAAAACATGCGTCACAAGATGGGCGGCCGCAAGCTGCAGCGCACCTCGAGCCACCGCAAGGCCCTGTTGCGGAACATGGCGCAGGCGCTGATCAAGCACGAGCAGATCACCACCACCGTCGCCAAGGCGCGCGAGCTGCGCCCCTATACCGAAAAGCTGATTACGCTGGCCAAGCACGGCGGGCTTTCGAACCGTCGTCTCGCCTTTGCCCGGTTGCTCGACGAGACCCAGCTGACCAAGCTGTTTGGCCCGCTGGCCGAACGATATGCCGGTCGCAGCGGCGGTTACACCCGGATCATCAAGGCCGGTTACCGCGCCTCCGACGCCGCTCCGATTGCGGTGATCGAACTGGTCGACCGCGACGTTTCGGCAAAGGGCCTCGATTCGGGCCCGGTGATGACCGAGGACGATTACGCCGAGGATTGATCGATTTGCGCTGGCGGCGGCGGATGCTAAATTCGCCGCTGTGATGCGCTCCGCTTCTTTCCGTATGCTTGTGGGTCTGGCCGCGCTGGCGATGACGTTTGCGGGCCACCCCCTGGCCGCTACCGCAACCGATCCGGCCAGGCTCTCCGCGCCCCAATACCCGGATACTCGCGCGGATCCGATCGTCGAAACACACTTTGGCGAACGGGTTGCCGATCCCTATCGCTGGCTCGAGAACGACGTCCGCAGCGATAAGGAGGTCGCCTCCTGGGTCGAGCGCGAGAGCGCACTGACCCGCGACTATCTGGCGCGGTTGCCGGGCCGCGACCAGTTCGCCGCGCAAATCCGCGGACTTATCGATTACGAGCGCTTCGGCATTCCGCGCAAGGCCGGCAAACGCTATTTCTACACCCGCAATTCGGGCCTGCAGAACCAATCGGTGTTGCAGGTCCGCGACAAGCTGGACGGCCCTGGGCGCGTGCTGATTGACCCCAACGCATGGTCGGGGGACGGGGCGACCGCGCTCGATCAGTGGGAGCCCTCGCGGGGCGGCAGCCTGCTGGCCTATTCGGTGCAGGACGGCGGCAGCGACTGGCGCAGCATCCGGTTCGTCGATGTCGCGACCGGTGCGGTACTGCCCGACCAGCTGAACTGGGTAAAGTACTCCCAGATTGCCTGGGTCGGTAGCGACGGCGTGCTCTATTCGCGCTTTCCGGCGCGCGGAAATGGCCCCGATTTTCAGTCGCGCAATTACGATCAGGCGGTCTGGTTTCACCGCATCGGCACTCCACAAAGTGAGGATGAATTGGTCTTCGCCACGCCCTCTCATCCCGAGCAGGGCCATTCGGCGCGGGTAACCGCCGACGGACGGTGGGCAGTGATCACCAGCACGATCGGTACCGACCCACGCTATGCGATCCACG
>JBBSKI010000116.1:0-5227 GCA_038256425.1 Sphingomonadales bacterium | reverse complement strand
CACCGACGTCGACGGGGTCTATACCACCGACCCGCGGATCGTCGCGCGGGCGCGCAAGCTCAAGACCGTGACTTACGAGGAAATGCTCGAGCTGGCCTCGGTCGGGGCCAAGGTGCTGCAGACCCGTTCGGTCGGTCTGGCAATGAAGGAGGGGGTGCGGGTGCAGGTGCTGTCCTCGTTCATCGACGACGATGCCCCCGCCGCCGATACCCTGCCCGGCACGATGATCGTCAGCGACGAGGAAGTGGAAGGAACCCAAGTGGAACGCCAGGTCATTACCGGGATTGCGCACGACAAGAACGAGGCCAAGATCACCCTGACCCGGGTGCCCGACAAGCCCGGCTCGGTCGCGCATATCTTCGGGCCGCTGGCCGCCGCCAGCATCAACGTCGATATGATCATCCAGAACGTCGCCAAGGACAAGGGCGAGACCGACGTGACCTTCACCGTGCCGCGCACCGACCTGGCCCGCAGCCTGGCGATGCTTGAGGCCAAGCAGGGCGAGATCGGCTTCTATCGCCTGCTCTCCGCGCCCGTTGCCAAGATCAGCGTCGTCGGCGTGGGCATGAAAAGCCACGCCGGGGTCGCCGCGACGATGTTCCGGGCGCTGGCCGACCGCGCGATCAACATCCAGGCGATCAGCACCAGCGAGATCAAGGTCTCGGTGCTGATCGACGAGGACGAGACCGAACTGGCAGTGCGAGTGCTGCACACCGCCTATGGTCTGGATGCACCCAGCGTTGCGGCGTAGTTTTCCGACTGACGTCGGTTCGGCACCAGCCCGCTCCCCCGCCCGGCCACCCAACGAGATTGTCTGCTCTGGGTGGCCGGGCGGGGGAGCGGGCTGGTGCCGACTGAAACCGAAAAAATTCTAGCCTTCCCACTTCTCCAGCACGCAGCCCCAGCCCTCGCGGTAGGTCGCGGTTTCGCTGGCCAGCAGGGGAAAGCGCGCGGTGACCGATTTGGCGGCGCGGTTTTCGCTCAGCGTCACCAGTTCCATCCCCGGCTCGAAGTCCTTTTGGCAGTCCGCCAGGCTGCGTCCGCCGGCGTGACGGCACGAACAGGCGACGCGCGCGCCATAGGCCGCACCGACCCCGGCATAACCGGTCAGGGGGGTCCAGAAGAACGCAGCCGCGCCGGCGACCAGCGCCAGTCCGGCAAAAAGCCACAGACGGCGACGGGGACCTGCCGGAGTCGGAGTGTTTGCGGTTGCCATCGGAGCCCTGTTGCGCGAGGTGCGGGCGCAATGGCCCGGGTTCGCGCGACGCATATCCTTCCCCTGCTGCTGCTGCCAGTGCTTTGCGGCTGCGGGACCGATGCGCCCGCCGCCCCGCCTCCGCTGACCCCGGCGGCGCTCGAGGCGGTCGTCGAAAAGCCCGGAATCGCGCGCGAAAAGCTCGCCCGCGCGGTCGATGCCCTATTTAGCGCGGAGGATATGGGCGAAACCCGCGCGGTGATCGTGATGCGCAATGGCCGCACGATCGCCGAGCGTTATGGCCCGGGTTATCACGAGAACACCCGGTTCATCAGCTGGTCGATGGCCAAGACCGTAACCGCGACGATGATCGGGATGCTGGTCGCCGACGGGCGGATCAGGCTGGGCGAATCGGCTCCGGTGCCCGCCTGGCAGCGCCCCGGCGATCCGCGCGGCGAGATCACGCTCAAGCAATTGCTCCAGATGCGCTCGGGCCTGCGGCACACCGAGGCGGGTGATCCGATCTATGCCTCGGACGAGGTGAAGATGCTGTTCCGCGAGGGGCGCAATGACATGGCTGCCTGGGCCGAGGCCCAGCCGCTCGAGGCCGAACCCGGCGCGAAATGGGAGTACTCGAGCAACACCACGGTGATTCTCGCCGATATCGCGGCGCGCGCGCTCACTGAAGATGCGGGGCAGGATGGGCGCGATCCCGATACGCGCCGCAAAGCGGTATCCGAATACCTGCGAAACCGCTTGTGGGAGCCACTCGGAATGGGTTCGATGCTGCCCGAGTATGACGCCAGTGGCACGCTGATCGGCGGCAGCCTGATGCACGCGACCGCGCGCGACTGGGCGAAGTTCGGCGAGCTTTTACGCAACGGCGGTTCGGTTCGCGGGGTCCAGCTGGTGCCGCGCGCATGGATCGACTTCATGACCACGCCAAACCCGCGCAACCGGTTCTACGGCGCGCAAACCTGGCTCAATCGCGGTGAAGGGGCGGACAAGCAGTATCCGGGCGCCCTGCCGACGGTGTTCTCGATGAACGGGCACCTCGGCCAGTACGTCGTGGTCTCACCGCGTCAGGGGCTGACGATCGTGCGGCTGGGCAACACCCGCCAGGACCGCCTCGATGGGGTTCAGGCGCGGATTGCGGATATTCTGAAGCTGTTTCCGGCGCGCTGACTTTCAGAAGCTGAAGCGGCCTTCGACGACCGTCACGCAGGTTCCGCCGAGCCACGCCGAAGCGCCGTCCAGCCGGCACGCCAGATGCCCGCCGCGCGCCGAGGCCTGAAACGCGGTGAAGCTGTCGCGCCCGAGCAGCCCGGCCCATAGCGGGGTGAGGACCGCGTGGGCCGATCCGGTCACGCTGTCCTCGTCGACCCCGGCGCCGGGCACGAACACCCGGCTCTGCACGTCGGTGTCATGTCCCGGAGCGGTGCAGATGAACTGGTGATCGCCCATTGCCGCCAGCGCGCGCATATCGGGGTCGAGCGCCAGAACCTCGGCCGCCGAGGCATAAAGGAACACGTTGTAGCCGTCGGGATTGCGGAACACGCGGCTCGGCGGCGGGCCGCCCAGCGCGGCGAGCGCCTCGGGCCATTCACCCTCGCTCACCGGGATGGCGGGCAAGGCCAGCTGATAGGATTCGCCATCACGGCGCACAATCAGCGGGCCGGCCTTGCGCGTGGCAAATCGCACCTCGTCGCGCCCCGGTTCGAGCCCGAGCAGGACGTGGCCCGCCGCCAGCGTCGCGTGGCCGCACAGCCGGACTTCGCAGGCCGGGGTGAACCAGCGCAGCTCATAGTCACTGGAGTCTTTGGCGGTCTCGCCGCTCGCGTTCCGCACCACGAAGGCGGTTTCGGCAAACATGTTCTCGGCACCGATCGCCGCCAGCACCGCATCGTCGGGCCAGGCTTCGAGGATCATCACGGCGGCCTGATTGCCCGTGAACGCCCGCCCGGCAAAGGCATCGACGTGCCAGTAGGGAACCGTTGTCATGAGCCGTCTTCCTTTGCTGGTTCTGGCAGCTTGTCGAATTCATTGGCCTCGACCAGCGGGTTGCCCGGTTCGTCGACATGGCCTTCGGGATCGATGTGGATCAGCAGTTCCATGTTGGGGAAATGGAGCGCCATCTCGTGCTCGACCCGCGCCACGATATCGTGCGCCGCGCCGACGCTCATCCCGGCGGGCAGATCGACGTGGAACTGGACGAAATCGCGGTTCCCGGAGGTTCGCGTGCGAAGATCGTGGAGGTTGCTCAGCTCCGGGTGGCGCGCCGCCAGTTCGACAAAGCGGATGCGCTTTTCGTCCGGCCATTCGTGGTCCATCAGCTGCTCGATCGCGGCCTGCGACGCCCGCCATGCGCCCCGGCCGAGCCACGCCGCGATAGCCAGCGCGAACAACGGATCGGCTTCGCTGAACCCGCCGTACTGATCGAGCAACAGCGCCGCGATGACCGCAAGGTTAAGCGCAAGGTCGGATTGGTAATGCAACCGGTCGGTCGAAATCGCGAGGCTGCCGGTCTGCGCGATCACCCGCCGCTGGTAGGCCAGCAACGCCACGGTCGCGATGATCGCCAGGCCTGAAACCACGATCCCGTCCTGCGCCTGGGCGGTCCGCCCCCCGTCCAGCCACTGCTGAATCGCGCGCGCCGCCAGCCCGAAGGCCGAAAGCGAGATCAGCACGACCTGGAACATCGCGGTCAGCGCCTCGGCCTTGCCGTGGCCGAAGCGATGGTTGGTATCGGCAGGTTGCGCCGCGATCCACACACCGGCGAGCGTCGCGATACTGGCGACCAGATCGAGCGCGGTATCGGCCAGGCTGCCGAGCATCGCGGTCGAACCGGTCGACCACACCGCCCAGCCCTTCAGCCCGAGCAGCAGCAGCGCGACGACAATGCTGGCCTGCGCGGCGCGGCCGTTCAGCCTGCCGGCTTCGGCGGTGCTCACGGGTAAAGCAGCCCGCTGGTCCAGGCGCCATGATCATCGTGCAACGCTGGCCCGCGCACGAAGCGGCGGCGTTCGTGGAGCCGGTGCGCGCGATCGATCCAGAATTCGATGGCCGAAGGGACCAGACGATAGCCCGACCAGTGCGGCGGGCGCGGAACCGGTCCATCGCCGAATGCCTCGCTCAGCGCCTCGACCCGCGCGAGATAGGTCTCGCGGGTCGGCAGCGGGCGCGACTGGTCGGAAGCCGCCGAGCCCAGCTGCGAAGCGCGGCTGCGCGAGGCGAAATAAGCGTCGGCCTCGGCCTCGCTCACCGGTTCGACCCTGCCTTCGATCCGCACCTGACGGCGCAGCGACTTCCAGTGAAACAGCAGCGCGGCCTGACGGTTGGCGGCCAGCTCACCGCCCTTGCGGCTTTCGAGGTTGGTGTAGAACACGAAGCCGCCCCCGGGCCCCATATCGCCGCCATGACCCTTGAGCAGCACCATTCGCACCGAAGGGGCACCGCCGGGGGTCGCAGTGGCAAGTGCCATTGCGTCGGGATCGTTAGGCTCGCTGACGCGCGCCTCGGCGAACCAGGTTGAGAACAGGGCGAACGGATCGCCCTCGGGGATGGCATCGCCAGGAGTCGTTTCGGGGGTCATCTGGCCAGCCCTAACGCCGCATCGCGCCGCTGCAAGCCCGCCCATAGCCGGGCAATGCTTGCCGCGCGGCCCATGTCACCCTAGCTACGCGACTATGGCCGATCCCTACACGATTTTGGGCGTTGCGCGCGGCGCCACCGAGAAAGAGGTGAAGAGCGCCTATCGCAAGCTCGCCAAGGAACTGCACCCCGATCGCAATTCGGGGAACCCGCATGCGACCGAGCGTTTCTCGGAGGTGACCAAGGCCTACGACCTGCTTTCCGACAAGGACAAGCGCGCGAGATTCGATCGCGGCGAAGTCGATATCGACGGCAATCCAGCGATGCCGTTCGGGTTCGGTGGCGGTGGCAGCGGTGCGGGCGGATTCCGTCCGGGCCAGGGCGGTTTTGGGGGCGGCGGCGCCGAAGGGGTAGATCTCGGCGACATCTTCGAGGGCCTGT
>JBBSKI010000115.1:0-5293 GCA_038256425.1 Sphingomonadales bacterium | reverse complement strand
GGTCCAGCAAATGGTCAGTTCCGGCCTCGGCTTTGCGGTTTTTCCCGACTGCTATGTTCGATCGGAGTCGGGGGGAACAAGCGGGGTTGCGCTTTTGGAAGTTGAAGAATGGACCGCAACCAGAAGCATCGCGGCGGCCTGGCGGAGTGGCGCGGCGTTTGCCCCGACCTTTCTCTTGATTGCGCGCCGCATCCAGAGCCACGCGAGGGCGCTAACGGGTGAGTGCGATAGTCTTTGACTATTAGTTTTACCCGTAACTTTCACTTGGATCGATAGGGGCACGCTCGCCTATTCAATATGGGCGGGCCGGGCCCCTTTGACGGCAGTCACCCCTAGCCGTGATCTCGGACCGCATCGAGTGCGCTCGGCGGACAGCAGGAAGGTAGCCCGCCTTTGCCCCGAACCACCGGGCGCACTCGAGACTTCTCAATCGGGAGTTCGAGGAGATGGCCGTGGAACAGCTTACCCAAAAGCCGCTCAGCTTGCACAAGGCCGCCACGCGGGTTTCGTTTGACGCCGGCCTTCGGAGCCACATGCTCCTCATCTACCGAATCATGGCAATCGGCCTTGCTATCACCGGCGTGACGGCAGCGACGATCGCGAGTGTGCCGGCGCTTTACGAGCCGCTCCTTACCACGTCGCTCAAGTGGATCGTGATGATCGCGCCCTTGGGTTTCGTCCTTTACATGTCGTTGCGGGTCGAGCGCTGGAGCTTTTCGACGCTTCGCGCGGCCTACATAGCGTTCTGCGCCACCATGGGCGGTTCCATGGCGAGCATATTTCTGACGTTCAGCGGCACCAGTATCGCGCGGGCCTTCTTTGTGGCGGCGGGCATGTTCCTCCTGACGAGTCTCTGGGGTTACACCACGAAGCGCGACCTGTCCCGGTGGCGCACTTTCCTGATGATGGCGCTCGTCGGCCTCATCCTCGCCCTGGTGGTCAATCTGTTGCTTGGCTCCAGCGGGTTGCAGCTGATCGTGAGCATTATCGGAGTCATCGTCTTTGCCGGTCTGACCGCGTTCGATACCCAGCGCGCGAAAGCGGAATATCTGCGCCTCGCTTGCACTGAGCATGCCGGAAAGCTCGCGGTTATGTCCGCGCTGTCGCTATACCTGAACCTCGTCAACCTGGTGCAGCTGATGCTGCTCTTTACTGGCTCCGCCGAGGAATGACCCGGCCACAACGTAACCCCGCTCCCAACCACACCCTCGTCAGCTCCCCTGACGACCGAGAGGATCGTCAATAATGGAATTTCTGGAAATCTTGTGGCTCGGCAAGCCGCTCTGGATGTGGCTCGGCTTCATCGGGATCGTCATCGGCCTGATGGCGCTCGACCTCGGTGTGTTTCACCGGACGTCTCACGAGATCGGCGTCAAGGAAAGCCTGCTGATGTCGGCTTTCTACATCAGTCTGGGGCTCGCGTTCGGCGGCTGGGTCTGGCGGTATCTCGGTGCCGACGCCGGCATGCTTTATGTGACCGGTTTCGTGGTCGAAAAGAGCCTGGCGATGGACAATGTCTTCGTCATCGCAATGATCTTCACCTTCTTCGGCATTCCCCGCCTTTACCAGCACCGGGTGCTGTTGTGGGGGATCATCGGCGTCATCATTCTGCGCGGCATCATGATCGGCGTAGGCGCGACGTTGGTGAGCGAGTTCTACTGGGTGCTCTACATCTTCGCCGCTTTCCTAATCTACACCGGATACAAGATGTGGAAGCTGGCGGACGAGGAGTATGACGTCGCCGCCTCGCCCATCTACCAATGGATGACGAAGCGCTTCCGCGTGACCGATGGGCTCCGCGGACAACGCTTTTTCGTCAAGGAGGCGGACCCGGCCACTGGAAAAGTGGTGCGCTATATAACGCCGCTCTTCCTCTGCCTGCTGATGGTCGAGTTCGCCGACGTCATCTTCGCGGTGGATTCGGTGCCGGCGATCTTCGCGATCACCACCGATCCGTTCCTGGTCTATACGTCGAACATCTTCGCCATCCTGGGCCTCCGCGCCCTCTATTTCGCGCTGGCCGCGATGGTCGATCGCTTCCACTATCTCAAATACGCGCTCAGCGTTCTCCTGATCTTCATCGGCGCCAAGATTTTCGTCGCCGACATGCTGGGCCTCGCCAAGATCCCGCCGCCGGTGTCGCTTGGCGTCACCTTCGCGATCCTGACCGCCGGCGTGGTCTACTCGCTTTGGAAGACGCGGGCAGGTGCGACCGTTGAGCCGACAACGTCGTGAGGCGGTTCGCAATTAGTGCGGCCGGTTTGCTGGCGCTTGCCGCGGCCCCAGCCGTAGCCGCAGCAGGCGAGCCGGATGCCCAGTTGTGGACTACGGCGATCGCCAATGGGCCAGTGGCTGGAGACTTCGCTGCCTGGGTTGAGGTGCAGGCGCGCATCGGCGACGACGTGTCTCAGCTTCGCCAATCCAAGCTGCGGGTCGCGCTTGGCTATCGGTTCAGCGACGCATTGACCGTTTATGGTGGTTACGCGTTCGTCACCAGTCACCGCTCCCCGGCCGCCGATGCTACCGAACACCGATTATGGCAGCAGGCGAGTTATCCAGTCGGCTCGCTGGGGCCAGCGCGCGTGACTGGGCGGACGCGCCTTGAGCAGCGCTCGTTTGAGGGCAGCGGGGACGTCGGCTGGCGGCTGCGGCAGCAGATACGAGTGGGTCTGCCTCTGACGGCCGGGCGGGGAGCGAGCCTGACCGGGTCCGTCGAACTGCTTATTGCTCTGAATGACGCCGATTGGGGCGGCCGCCAAGGGCTCGATCAGGTGCGCGGATTTGCCGGAATCAGTGTGCCCTTAGGACCAAAGCAAGTGATCGAAGCCGGATATCTTCAGCAACGCGTCCAACGTTCGGGACTTAGCGAGCAGGTCAACCACGTGGGCGTAATCACAATCGCCCACCGATTCTAAGGAGGACGGAACATGACACTACAGCGATTTCGGACCTTGGTTCACGTCGGATGGGGCGCGGCAGCGGTCACCCTCGGTGTGGCTTTCACAAGTGGGTGATAGGGCAACCGATTTGTGGGAATGACAAACTGGAATCAAGCTCTCGCCAGCGTCAGCTCTCGGGACCCTTAGGCAGCGAGACCACGGCTCCGATTGGGCGCGCCGCTGTCGTCCGGCCAATGTCCGCAATTGATAACGTGGACGGCTCTCCACCCCTTCCGCAGATTTGGCTGCGGATGAGCCGGAAGGAGAGCCACGATGGGGACTGTAACGACGATCGGCCTGGACCTCGCGAAGAGCGTGTTTCAGGTGCATGGTGTTGATGAGAGCGGCGTCGCGGTGCTGCGCCAGCGACTGACGCGAGCGCGGCTGCTCAAGTTCTTCGCGAAGCTGCCGCCGTGTCTGGTTGGAATGGAGGCATGTGCGTCGTCCCATCATTGGGCGCGGGAGCTGACCGCGCTCGGCCATGATGTCAGGCTGATGCCGGCACAGTACGTGAAGCCCTATGTGAAGCGCGGCAAGAACGATGCCGCTGATGCCGAAGCGATATGCGAGGCGGTGACGCGGCCGACGATGCGCTTTGTCGGGATCAAGACACCCGAGCAGCAGAGCGCGATGATGCTGCACCGGGTGCGACTGATCCTGAGCCGTCAGCGCACGCAGCTGTCCAATGCACTGCGGGCACATCTGGCCGAGTTTGGGATTGTGGCGCCGGCCGGGCGGAACGGCATCGACCGGCTTCTCCAATTACTCGCCGACAACGACGAACGGGTGCCGGCGGATGCTCGCATCTGCTTGGAAATGCTCGCTGCCCAGCTTCGGGTGGTGAAGGAGCAGATCCTCGAAAATGATCGGCGCATCATGGCACGGGCGCGTGAGACGGAGCTCGGCCGCCGGCTGATGGAGATACCCGGCGTCGGACCACTGCTCGCAAGCGCCTTCGTCGCCACCGTCCCGGACCCGGCGATCTTCCGCTCGGGACGCAACCTGGCCGCCTGGATCGGCCTGGTGCCGCGACAGAACTCCAGCGGCGGCAAGGAACGGCTCGGCGGCATCTCCAAGGCCGGCAACCGCTACCTGCGCCAGATGCTGATCGTCGGCGCCATGGCGGTGGTGCGCTACGCCGAGCGCAACGGCGCCAGGCGACCGTGGCTGGTGCAGATGCTCGGCAGGCGCAAGCCCAAGGTCGCGGCCGTCGCGCTCGCCAACAAGACGGCGCGGACGATCTGGGCGATGATGATCAGCGGCGAGCGATATAGAGAGCCGCTTGCTGCTTGACCGAACAGGCGCGGAGAGACCGCGCTGACGATGTTGGAAAGGGCGAACAGGAGTTGATGCACAAAGCCGGTTGAAACCGCCGGCGCGGGAAAACCCATTTCGACCCAGCACCTCGAGTGCGCGCAATTGGTCGGGACCCGCTCCGCGCGAATGGCATTATGGCCAGCGGCACCATGCGCCGCAAAAACAGGTCGGACACATGGCCGCACCAACCAGCACGGCACAGCTCAGGAACGCACTTGCCAACGGAGAGCCGTCCACACAGGGTCGATAGCGGACTTTCGCACGTAGTATGGCTGCAGCCTTGGCTCAGCCTTGGCGGGTCCAATCCTCCACAGCTTGGGTCGCCTCGCGCACCCGCTGGCTCTCGCCGCGCGGCAGGATGAGGATCGTGTCGCCGGTCGCGACGACGATGAGGTCGCTGACGCCGATCGTAACCACGCGCGGGCCGGTGGAGTGAACCAGGGTGCCGGACGTGCCGACCAGGCGCGCCGGGCCGGCGACGGCATTGCCGTCTGCATCCTTGTCGCCCACATCGTAGAGCGCGTCCCAGCTGCCGAGGTCGGACCAGCCCATCGCCACCGGCACGACACCGACACGGCCGTGCTTTTCCATCAGCGCATGGTCGATCGATTGGGAGCGGACGGCAGCGAACAGAGCCGGATCGGGCGTTGTCCGCCCGCCCTCGCGCGTCCCGGCGGCAAGCGCGGCGCGCGCGGCGCCGAGAATGTCTGGGGCGTGGACTTCGAGGCCGGCCAGCAGATCGGCGGCGCGGAACAGGAAGATGCCGCCATTCCAGTCATAGCCGCCGGCTGCCAGCCAGGCCGTGGCGGTGGCGAGATCGGGCTTTTCGACGAAGCGATCGACCGCGAAGGCGCCGTCGCCGAGCGCCGCGCCGCGCTTGATATAGCCATAGCCGGTTTCAGGCCGGTCAGGGGCGATGCCGAAGGTCATCAGCCATCCGTCAGACGCTGCGGCCGCGGCGCGGTCGATCGCGGCATCGAACGCCGCAGGATCGCCGATTACGTGATCGCTGGGCATCACCAGCAAGAGCGAATCCG
>JBBSKI010000114.1:0-5315 GCA_038256425.1 Sphingomonadales bacterium | reverse complement strand
TGACACGTACTTGCTGCGGAGACCGCTCCAGATGCGCTCGGTCTGAGTGCTGGTGTTGGCGAAAGAGCGGATCATGGCTGCGTTTCAAAAGTTGCAGCACCCTATGAAACACATTAAACAGGTATGGCAACATGAATGGGAGCCATTTCCACCCATTCGTTTCGAGATGATTACTGCCGCAGCCTTCTGACGGAATTCCGCACGCTCTCAACCTACCGCCCCCACTTCTTCTTCGACTCTTTCCCGAACCGCCCCTTGCGCGTCCCCGGCTTGCCTTCGTTGCTGCGGCCGACCTTGGGTGCTTTCGATTGCTCATGCGGCTTGGGCAGGCCGAGTTCGTCGGCTTCGAGCCGCCGGATTTCGTCGCGCAGCCGGCCGGCTTCCTCGAACTCGAGGTCTGCCGCCGCGGTCCTCATGCGCTTTTCCAGGTCCTCGATATAACCGCGCAGATTGTGGCCGACGAGGTTGTTGCGCTCGGGATCGTCGAGCTCGATCAGCACCCCGTCGCGGCTCGCCGAATGGGCGACGATATCCTGGATGCCGCGCTTGATCGATTCCGGCGTGATCCCGTGTTCGATATTGTAGGCGTGCTGCTTCTCGCGACGGCGGTCGGTTTCGGCCATCGCGCGTTCCATGCTGCCGGTGATCCGGTCGGCATAGAGGATCACCCGCCCGTCTACATTGCGCGCGGCCCGTCCGATGGTCTGGATCAGCGAGGTTTCGGAACGCAGGAAGCCCTCCTTGTCGGCGTCCAGAATGCACACCAGCCCGCATTCGGGAATGTCGAGCCCCTCACGCAGCAGGTTGATCCCCACCAGCACATCGTAGACCCCCAGCCGCAGGTCGCGGATCAGTTCGATGCGTTCCAATGTCTCGACGTCCGAATGCATGTAGCGAACCCGCAAGCCCGCCTCGTGCATGAATTCGGTCAGGTCCTCGGCCATCCGCTTGGTCAGGGTGGTGACGAGCGTGCGATAGCCGACGGCGGCGACCTTGCGGCATTCCTCGATGCAATCCTGCACCTGGTCCTCGACCGGGCGGATCAGCACCGGCGGGTCGATCAGCCCGGTCGGGCGGATCACCTGTTCGGCGAACACCCCGCCCGATTGCTCCATCTCCCACCCACCCGGCGTGGCCGAGACCGCCACCGTCTGCGGGCGCATCGCGTCCCACTCGTTGAACCTGAGAGGGCGGTTGTCGATGCAGCTGGGCAGGCGGAAACCATACTCGGCCAGCGTAATCTTGCGGCGGTGATCGCCCTTGGCCATCGCCCCGATCTGCGGGACGGTCTGATGGCTCTCATCGACGAACAGCAGGGCGTTTTCGGGCAGGTATTCGAACAGCGTCGGCGGCGGCTCGCCCGGCAGGCGTCCGGTCAGGAACCGGCTGTAGTTCTCGATCCCCGCGCAACTGCCGGTGGCGGCGATCATCTCTAGATCGAAATTGGTCCGCTGTTCGAGCCGCTGGTGTTCGAGCAGCTTGCCCTCTGCCTCCAGCTCCTTCAGCCGCTCGGTCAGTTCGAACCGGATCGCCTGAGTCGCCTGCTGCATCGTCGGGCCGGGGGTGACGTAATGCGAATTGGCATAGACCCGCACCGTGTCGAGCTGCGCGCCGCTCTTGCCGGTCAGCGGATCGAATTCGGCGATGCTCTCGATCTCGTCGCCAAAAAACGCGACGCGCCAGGCGCGGTCTTCGTAATGGCTGGGGAAGATTTCCAGATTATCGCCGCGCACGCGGAAATTGCCGCGCTGGAACGCCGCATCGTTGCGCTTGTATTGCAGCGCCACCAGCTTGCGGACGATTTCGCGCTGATCGGCGCCCGCACCCTTTTTCAAATCGAAGATCATCGCCGAATAGGTTTCGACCGAGCCGATCCCATAAAGGCATGAGACCGAGGCGACGATGATCACGTCGTCGCGTTCGAGCAGCGAGCGGGTCGCCGAATGGCGCATCCGGTCGATCGCCTCGTTCACCGAGCTTTCCTTCTCGATGTAGGTATCGCTGCGCGGGACGTAGGCCTCGGGCTGGTAATAATCATAATAGCTGACGAAATATTCGACCGCATTGTCAGGAAAGAAGCTCGAAAACTCGCCATAGAGCTGCGCGGCGAGGATCTTGTTGGGGGCAAGGATCAGCGCGGGGCGTTGCAGCGCCTCGATCACCTTGGCCATCGTGAAGGTCTTGCCGCTGCCGGTCACGCCCAGCAGCACCTGGGTCTGGTCGCCGTTCAGGGCGGCCGCGACCAGTTCGGCGATCGCGGCGGGTTGATCGCCCGCCGGATCATATTCGGATGACAGCACGAACGGCCGGCCCCCTTCGGCCTTGGCGGGCCGCGCGGGCTTGTGGGGGACGAAAGCGGCGCTGGTATCGGGCTCGGCGAGCCCGCGGCGGATGACGAGTTGCGACATGGCGCGAATATGGCCGTTCGCGGTGCGTTCCACAAGCTATCGGCCACAAGCTATGGGCCACAAGCCGTGCAGCCTTGCGAAAGGCGGGCGCGGGCATACTTATCGCTAATGGACACAATCCCCGCGCTGCCCTCATGGCTGGTCGCGCTCGCGCAGTCGCCGTTGCTGGTGGCCGCCGGGCTGGCGATCCTGTGCGCGTTCATCGGGTCGCTGGTCGCGCGGGGGTTGCCGCGGACCGGGCGGATATTGCGCCTCGGCGGCAATCTGGCGCTCGTCGCCGTTCTGGGCCTGACCGCGCTGCAGGTCGCGCGGATGGGCAATCCCTCGCTGGAACTCGCGCTGCCCGGGCTCGGCCTGCCCACCCAGAGCGTGACCGGAGGCGAAACCCGCGTCGCGCTCAGCCCCGATGGACATTACTGGATCGAGGGGCTGGTCAACGGCGAGCCGCACCGCTTCCTGGTCGATACCGGCGCGACGCTGACCGCGGTGTCGGAGGAATACGCCGCCGCCAGCGGGATCGAACCCAAGCCGGGCCGGATGCCGATCCAGCTGCGCACCGCCAACGGCACGATGCCCGCCCGGATCGGCAGCATCGATACGCTCGCCTTCGGCAACGTCATCGCCCGCGATCTCGACGTCGTCATCGCTCCGGGGCTCGACGGCATCAACGTGCTGGGAATGAACTTCCTCTCACGGCTCAAAGGCTGGCGGGTGGAGGAAGGCGATCTGGTGCTGGTGCCGCATCATCCGCAGGGCGAGGGCTAGGCGAACCGCCTAAGTCGGCCAATTTTCCTCCGGCCAATTCCGCGCGGTGTGGATCACATGGAGCACAACCACTCTTTCGGCCTGGTCTCCGTGGTCGATGGCGTAGGCGATTATATACGGGAGACCTGCCACCGACTTTTCATAGGTTTGCGGGACTCGCCCCGGATGGCCGGTCGCAAATTCGGACAAGCCATCGCCGGTGGTGCGGATGCGCTCGACTACCTTGCGGGCGGCCCCGGGATTCTCGCGGGCAATGAAATTTAGCTGTGTCTTCAGATCGACCAGCGCGGCGCGCGACCAGACGACAGCGCGCTTCACTTCCTGGCTTCGCCCTCGATCCCTTCGATAAGATCGTCGAGTTCAGCCATCGCCTCTTCATGCGGCACGATATTTCCGCCCCGCATGTCGGCCAGACCACGTTCGATGCCCTCGACGATCGAGCGTTCGCGCGCCACATAAGCGGCTACCGCCTCGGCCGCGAGGTAGCTTTTGCTTCGCCGGGTGGCGGTGGCCAGCTTGCCGAGTTGGGTTTTGGTTTCGCTGCTGAGACGGATGCTCATTGTGGTGCTGTCGGACATTTCGTGGCCTTGTGCTCATTTGTACACAACCTAACACAAAGACCATAACCAGAGTAAGCGCTTTGCGGGGAATGGCTTTGGCATTAGAGGTTATCCATCCCCGGGGAGCCGCTTGGCTGAGAGGGAGGGTTTGCATCCTCCGACCCGTCGAACCTGAACCCGTTAGCACGGGCGGAGGGAGGGCGATTCTGCGCTCGATCTCCGCTCTTGAGGAGCGCAGCGCATGGCCGACATCAATTCCAAATTCGAAATCGGCGTTACGACCGGCCCGATCCGGGGCAGCCGCAAAATCCACGTCGGTTCGCCCACAAATCCACAAGTGCGTGTCGCCATGCGCGCGATCGATCTGGAGCCGTCGTGCGGTGAGCCGCCGCTCAACGTTTATGACACCAGCGGCCCTTACACCGACCCGGCGGTGACCATCGACATTTCCGCCGGCCTCGCCCCGCTGCGCCGCCCGTGGCAACTCGCGCGCGGCGATGTCGAGGAATATGCCCCGCGTGACATTCGCCCCGAGGACAACGGCCAGACCGGCCCGGACCGTTCCGGCGGCGTCCCCCCCTTCCCCACCGCGCTGCGCCGCCCGTTGCGCGCAAAAGCCGGGGCTAACATCAGCCAGATGCATTACGCCCGCCAGGGGATCATCACTCCGGAGATGGAATACGTCGCGATCCGCGAGAACATCGGGCGCGAGGCGCTGTCGAACCACATCCGCGACGGGCAGGACTGGGGGGCGAGCATCCCCGACCATGTCACCCCCGAATTCGTCCGCGACGAAGTGGCAAGGGGCCGCGCTATCATCCCCAGCAACGTCAACCACCCCGAGTGCGAACCGATGGCGATCGGGCGCAATTTCCTCGTCAAGATCAACGCCAACATCGGCAATTCGGCGGTTGCCAGCGACGTCGCTTCCGAGGTCGACAAGATGGTCTGGTCGATCCGCTGGGGCGCCGATACGGTGATGGACCTCTCGACCGGGCGCAACATCCACGACACCCGCGAATGGATCATCCGCAACTCGCCGGTGCCGATCGGTACCGTGCCGATCTACCAGGCGCTCGAGAAAGTCGGCGGGGTGGCGGAAGACCTAACTTGGGAAATCTACCGCGACACGCTGATCGAGCAGGCCGAGCAGGGGGTCGACTACTTCACCATCCACGCCGGGGTGCGCCTGCCGTACATCCCGATGACCGCCAAGCGTGTCACCGGCATCGTCAGCCGCGGCGGCTCGATCATGGCCAAGTGGTGCCTGGCGCACCACAAGGAAAGCTTTCTCTACACGCGCTTCGAAGAGATCTGCGAGCTGTTGAAGCAGTACGACGTTGCGTTCTCGCTCGGCGACGGACTGCGCCCCGGTTCGATTTACGACGCCAATGACGACGCGCAGATAGCCGAGCTCAAGACCCTGGGCGAACTCACGCAGATCGCATGGAAGCACGACGTGCAGGTGATGATCGAAGGCCCGGGCCACGTGCCGATGCAGCTCATCAGGGAAAACATGGAACTGCAGTTGAAGCACTGCGGCGAGGCGCCGTTCTATACCCTGGGCCCGCTGACGACCGAC
>JBBSKI010000113.1:0-5545 GCA_038256425.1 Sphingomonadales bacterium | reverse complement strand
GCGCGGCACCCAGCGAAACCAGCGCTGGTGGACCAGCCCATCATGGACCAGCGTATAGATCGCACCATAAAGCATCACGCCCAGCCCGATCCAGGTTCCCGGCGGCCAGGCGGCCTCACCCAGCACCAGCGGGCTGCCCACCGCGAAAAAGCCGATGCTGACGCCCGCGCCGACCAGCGCGAAACGGTCGTTCTTCTCGAGAAATCCGTCGTGCGGTTCGTGGTGATCGCGGTGCCAGCCCCAGCCAAAGCCGTGCATGATCCACTTGTGGCTGGCCCAGGCGACTGCCTCCATCGCGGCACAGGCGGCGAGAACCACGGCAATGGCGGCGAGCGGTGACATGCCCGCGATATAGGACCGCCCGTGTCCAACTGCGACCCCTTCTTACAGGTCGCTTGGATCAATCGCAGGTTCTGTTCATTTTCAGGGGAGCAAACGTGAACGTGTTTCGAGCCTGACCCGGTTCGCCAAAAGGAAATAATCATGCGCAGTCGCACAAAAATCCTGATTTCCGCGCTCGCTGCGGGTGTTTCGCTTGCCGCTGCAGTCCCCGCTGCGGCACATAACAGTTCGCATTCGCGTTACGAGGACCGCTACGATCGCGGCGACCGCTATGAGCGTCACGATCGTGACGACCGCTACGATCGGTACGAAAATCGCCATGACGACCGCTACGACCGCAATCATCAGTATCGCGGCAATGCCAATGCGATCGCCCAGCAGATCCAGCAGCTGCAGCGTCGCATCGATCGTAACGACGGGCGCGACCGGATCTCCGAGCGGGAAGCAGCCGGCCTGCGCCGCGCGATCTACAACCTGCGGCTGCAGTTCCGCGATTTCAATCGCAATGGTTTGAATCAGCGCGAGTCGCAGATCTTGCAGCAGCGGATCAATTGGGTCCGTTCGCGCCTTCAGATGGATCGCCGCGACGGTGATGGCCGCCGCTGGTAATCCGCTTCCCAAGTTGAATTGAGCAAGGCGTCCCGCTGTCCGGCGGGGCGCCTTCGCGCTTGCCAAGCGGAGGCGCGGTTTCTAGCGACACGGCATGGCCAGCAGACCGCGCACACTCTACGAAAAGATCTGGGACGCACACGTTATCGAGACGCGGGAAGATGGCACAGCCCTGCTGTTTATCGACCGCCATCTCGTCCACGAAGTCACCAGCCCACAAGCGTTCGAATCGCTGCGCGCGAATGGCCGCACGGTGCGCCGCCCCGACCTGACCCTGGCGGTGCCCGATCACAACCTGCCAACGACTGCTCGTCTTGATGCGCGCGGATTGCGTATCCCCATCGCAGATCGTGAAAGCGCTGCGCAGTTGGCGGCGCTGGAGAGCAACGCCCCCGCGTTCGGCATCCGCTATATCGACGCCAGCGCGGCAGAACAGGGCATCGTCCATGTCGTCGGGCCGGAGCAGGGCTTCTCGCTGCCCGGCGCCACCATCGTCTGCGGAGACAGCCACACCGCCGCGCACGGCGGGATCGGCGCGCTGGCGTTCGGGATCGGCACCAGCGAGGTGGAGCACGTACTCGCCACTCAAACGCTGTTGCTGCGTCGCTCGAAAGCGATGGAAGTCCGGGTCGAGGGCGCGCTGGGTCCGGGGATCACGCCCAAGGACCTTATCCTCCATATCGTCGGCCGGATCGGCACGGCGGGCGGCACCGGCTATGTCATCGAATATCGCGGCCGGGTGTTCGAGGAGATGTCCATCGAGGGCCGCCTGACGGTCTGCAACATGAGCATCGAGGCAGGCGCGCGCGCCGGACTGGTCGCTCCCGACGCGGCGACTTTCGCCTATCTCAAGGGCCGTCCTTATGCTCCGGCCGGGGCCGAGTGGGACGCGGCAGTGGCCTGGTGGACCAGCCTTGCGACCGATCCGGGCGCAGTGTTCGACACCAGCGTGGTGATCGACGCTGCCGAGGTCGAGCCGACCGTTACCTGGGGTACCAGCCCGGAGGATGTTGTGGCGATCGGAGGCACCGTGCCCGCGCCCGAAAGTTTCGCCGACCCGAGCAAGCAGGAGGCGGCGCGCAAGAGCCTCGCCTACATGGGGCTCGTGCCGGGCCAGCGGCTGGACAGCGTGGAAGTGCAAAACGTCTTCATCGGCAGTTGCACCAATAGCCGGATCGAAGACTTGCGTGCCGCTGCCGAAGTGCTGCGGGGGCGGCACAAGGCGGCCAACGTCAAGTGGGCGATCGTCGTCCCCGGATCGGGCCTGGTCAAACGGCAGGCCGAGGCCGAAGGGCTCGACGCCGTGTTTCGAGCCGCCGGGCTCGAATGGCGCGAACCGGGCTGCTCGGCCTGTCTGGGCATGAACCCGGACAAGGTCCCGCCGGGCGAGCGCTGTGCATCGACCAGCAACCGCAATTTCGTGGGCCGTCAGGGCCCCGGCGCGCGGACGCATTTGCTCAGCCCGGCCATGGCGGCGGCGGCGGCGGTGACCGGGCGATTGACCGATGTGCGGGAGCTGGATTGAGCCGCTCGTCGTCTTTTTCCCCGGTCTGCCCACCAAACACCCGCGTTCTCATCCTTGGCAGCCTTCCGGGCGCGGCCAGCCTCGCGGCGGGGCGGTATTATGCCCATCCGCAGAACCAGTTCTGGCGCCTGACCGGCGCGGTCATCGGACAGGATTTGAACGCGCTGGATTACGAAGTGCGGCTTGCGGCACTGGGTGCGGTGGGGATCGGGCTGTGGGATACCGTCGCTTCGGCGCAGCGCGCGGGCAGCCTCGACAGCGCCCTGCGCGCGGTTGAAGCTGCGGCGCTGGGTGATCTGGTCGCAGCGATTCCCGGATTGCGCGCCATCGCCTTCAATGGCGCGACGGCGGCGCGGATCGGACGGCAGGCGCTCGGCGAGATGAAACCCGTGCTGCTCGATCTGCCATCGTCCAGCCCCGCCTATGCCGCGATGAGCTTTGCCGACAAGGCACAACGGTGGAAATCCCTGCGCGAATTTCTCGCCGCCCCTTGCGATGACGCCGCGGCGATGCCAGATTCGGGCACATCATGACCAAGAAAATCGAAAACTCGAAATGGGCGGGGCCGGCCGCAATGGCTGGTGCCGCTATCGGCTCCGCCGCGCTTGCCGCCGCGCTGCTGTATTCCACCCGCCGCAAGGAACGCGCAGAGGCTGCCGCCAAGCAGAAAAGCGCGGCTCCCCCTGTTGATACGGACTAGGCGGTCGATACCGATTAGATCGCGACCCGGTTGCGCGGACCCGGCCACCGGCTATAGCGGGCCAATGCAAGCTGTGAGCCAGATCGAGGGCCGGGCGATCCCGCTTGGCCGCGCCAACGTCGATACCGACGTCATCATCCCGGCGCGTTGGCTCAAGACGATCAGCCGCGAAGGGCTGGGGCAGGGCGCGTTCGAGACGATCCGCGCCGAACCCGGCAACCCGTTCGACGATGCCCGCTTCACCCGCGCGCCGATCCTGCTTGCGGGTGACAACTTCGGCTGCGGATCGAGCCGCGAGCACGCCGCCTGGGCGCTGCTCGATCTGGGCATAAACTGCGTGATCGCGCCCAGCTTTTCGGACATTTTCAGCGGCAATGCCTTCAAGAACGGCATCCTTACGGTCGAGCTGCCGCAGGACCAGATCGACCGGCTGCTTGAAGTAGCCCAGACCGATCCGGTCCGCGTCGATCTGGAGGCGCAGACCGTCACCACCCGCTTTCAGGACCGCTTTGCCTTCCCCATCGATCCGTTCCGCAAGGCCTGCCTGCTGGGCGGGCTCGATGAGATCGGCATGACCTTGCAACGCGATGCCGCCATCGCAACCTTTGAAACACGCCAGCACGCCGCGATGCCGTGGCTGGCCCACCCAGCCGGAGCAAAAGCCGCATGAAGACCCTGCGAAGCCACGCCGTTGGCGGACCCGAAACGCTGATCCTCGATGAAATCGCTGCGCCCGTGCCCGGACCCGGCCAGGTGCTGGTGACGGTGCGGGCCTGTGCGATCAACTTTCCCGACACGCTGATCATCCGCGACCTGTACCAGATGAAGCCGCCGCGCCCGTTTGCGCCAGGCGGCGAGATCGCGGGCACGGTCGCCGCGCTGGGTGAGGGCGTGACGCGCTGGCAGATCGGCGACAAGGTTATGGGTGGGATCGGCAGCGGCGGATTGTCCGAAGCGGTCGTGGTCGATGCCGCGCGGCTGTTCGCGGTGCCCGATGGCGTCTCGTTCGAAACCGCCAGCGCAATCCTGATGACCTATGGCACCAACATCCATGGCCTGCTCGATCGCGGGCACCTCAAAGCCGGGGATACGCTGCTGGTGCTGGGTGCAGCGGGCGGCGTGGGGCTTGCGGCGGTCGAACTGGGCAAGGCCTGGGGCGCGCGCGTGATCGCTGCGGTATCGAGCGAGGAAAAGGCGGCCATCGCGCGAGAGGCCGGGGCCGACGACGTGGTGATTTATCCGCCCAATCCGCTCGACAAGGACCAGCAGCGTGCACTGACCGAGGCGTTCAAGACGGCTTGCGGCAAGGACGGCGCCAATGTGATCTACGATGTGGTCGGCGGCGATTATTCGGAGCCGGCCTTGCGGGCCATCGCCTGGGAAGGGCGGTTCCTGGTGGTCGGATTTCCGGCGGGGATCGCGCGGCTGCCGCTCAACCTCACGCTGCTCAAGAGCTGCGATGTTTGCGGGGTGTTCTGGGGCGCGTTCGTAGCGCGTGAGCCGGAGAAGAATGCGGCGCATGTCGCCACGCTGTTCGAACTGCTCGAGGCGGGCAAGATCGCGCCCCGGATCAGCCAGACGCTGCCGCTGGAGCGCGGGGCCGAGGCGATCCAGTTGCTGGCGGATCGCAAGGCGGTGGGCAAGGTCGTGGTGACGATGCCGGAATGAGGGCATCATGACCGGGACCACCTGACGCCGCTTGCCGCTTGTCCGGCTGGCAGCGGCAGCCTATTTCCACATCCATGATCGAAGGACCTTCCCAATGACCATGTTCAATGACCGCGAACGCGCCGAAGAGGGCCGTTTCGCCCGCGACGAGGAAATGCAGTTCCGCGTCGCCGCCCGCCGCAACCGCCTGCTGGGGGCCTGGGCGGCACAAAAGATGGGGCTGAGCGCCGAGGAAGCCGAAGCCTATGGCAAGTCGGTGATCCAGGCCGACTTCGAGGAAGCGGGCGACGAGGACGTCATCCGCAAGCTGATCGGCGACCTTACCTCCGCCGGGGTCGAGACCAGCGACGCCTAAATTCGCGCCATGCTCGAAGAAAAGTCGGTCGAGGCAAGACGCGCCCTGATGGGCGGGGTCTGACCGCGCCATGGCCATGCCCGCTGGGGATATAGAGGCGCTGATCGTCGCGGCGCTGCCCGATGCGGTGGTGACGATGACCGATCTGGCGGGCGATAACGACCACTGGTCTGCGCACGTTGTCTCGGCCTCGTTCGCCGGAATGTCCCGGGTTGCCCAGCACAAGGCGGTCTACGCTGCGCTTGGCGGGAGGATGGGCGGCGAGCTGCACGCCTTGCAACTGACCTCTGCGGTGCCCAGCTAAGCATAGCCGGCTTCGTCAACAGGCCAAAATTATAAAGGAATT
>JBBSKI010000112.1:0-5605 GCA_038256425.1 Sphingomonadales bacterium | reverse complement strand
GTCAGTTCGATCGTCCCCAACGTGGTTCCCGCCGCGCTGATGCCGCGCGCCATCGCGATGAGTTCGATCGCATGGCAAACCGCAGCGGTCGGCGGGCCGGCGGTGGCGGGCCTGCTGTTCGCCTGGGGCAACGATGCGCCGTACTGGCTCGCCGCAGCGCTACTGGTGGTCTCTGCCGGCCTGGTGCTGTGGATTCGCCCACTCCCGGCCTCACCCTCGGCGCGCGACGTCCATCCGTTCCGCCAGGTCGCCGACGGATTCCGGTTTGTCTGGCGCGAGCGGTTCCTGCTCGGCTGCGTGACGCTGGATCTGTTCGCGGTGCTGCTCGGCGGGGCGACCGCGCTGCTCCCGGTGTTCGCGCGCGACATTCTTCACGTCGGTCCCGAAGGTCTCGGCCTGATGCGCGCGGCCCCGGCGGCAGGTGCGATGCTGGTTGCGGCGTGGTTCGCTTGGCGTCCTCTCGCCACGAACGTCGGGGTCAAGATGTTGTGGTCGGTCGCCGCGTTCGGCGCAATCACCGTCGCCTTCGCCTTGTCGCGCGAATTCATCGTCTCGCTGGGGCTGCTGGCCATGCTCGGCGCGGCCGACATGGTCTCGGTCTATGTCCGCTCCAGCCTGATCCAGCTCAACACCCCCGACGACGTGCGCGGGCGGGTCTCGGCCATTTCGGGATTGGCGATCTCTGCTTCGAACGAGCTCGGCGAGATGCAGTCCGGGGTCGCCGCCGCGCTGCTCGGGGCGACCGGGGCAGTTGTATTCGGCGGCGTCGGGGCCATAGTCGTCACAGCAATATGGGTGGTGTGGTTTCCCGAACTGCGCCGCGCAAAAACTTTCGCGCCCCAATACAGATCTTCGCAGGAGCCTTCCCCATGAAAGCCGACAGCATCCTCGCCACTATCGGCAACACCCCGCACGTCCGCCTTGCCCGCCTGTTCCCCCATGCGGAAGTGTGGGTGAAGAACGAGCGCGCCAACCCCGGCGGTTCGATCAAGGACCGCATCGCGCTCGCCATGATCGAGGCCGCGGAGCAGGACGGCAGCCTCAAGCCCGGCGGCACGATCATCGAGCCGACTTCGGGCAACACCGGAATCGGCCTGGCGATGGTCGCGGCGGTCAAGGGCTACAAGCTGGTGCTGGTCATGCCCGAATCGATGAGCATCGAGCGGCGGCGGCTGATGCTCGCCTATGGCGCGAGTTTCGACCTGACCCCGCGCGAAAAGGGCATGAAGGGCGCGATCGAACGCGCGTTGCAACTGCGCGACGAGACTGAAAACTCGTGGATCCCGCAACAGTTCGATAACCCCGCCAATGTCGCGGTCCACATCGCCACCACCGCTCGCGAAATCCTTGAGGACTTCACCGGCACCCCGCTTACCGCCCTGATCACCGGGGTCGGCACCGGCGGGCACCTGACCGGCTGCGCCGAGGAACTCAAGCGCCACTGGCCGGATATGCAGGCCTGGGCGGTCGAGCCCGCGCTGTCGCCGGTGATCTCCGGCGGCCAGCCCGCCCCGCACCCGATCCAGGGCATCGGCGCGGGGTTCATCCCCGGCAACCTCCACACCCAGGCGATCGACGGCGCGATCCGGGTCGACGCGGGCGAGGCCAAGGAATGGGCGCGGCGCTGCGCGCGCGAGGAAGGCATCCTGGTCGGGATCTCGAGCGGCGCCACGCTGGCCGCAATCGCGCAGAAACTGCCCGATCTGGGGCCGAATGCGCGGGTGATGGGGTTCAACTACGATACCGGCGAGCGGTATCTGTCGGTGCCGGACTTCTTGCCGGAATAACGACGGCTTTCGACCTCAAATTTGACATTGGCGTCATGTCGGTTGCCCGCTTGCGGGCTTCGCTTTGCTGCGGTTCAAGCGGCGGCCATGTTGGACACTCAGGAACGGCGGCTTTAAGAATGCGGGAGCGCTAAAAAGGCCGTTACAGCCAACGCCCTTAGCAGCAGGCTGCTGCTTGCGCCTCTGGCGGTATGTCGAACGGCACGCCCCCTCCGCAGCCCTGGAACACACCAAAGTGACGGCTGAAATCGCCAATAAAGTGGAAATGGGGTGCAAAGCGGGTTTCGGCGAGCATCTTCCAGCTGTTGCCGCATATCGGGAAAATACGACCGGCTTCGATCATATGGTGTTTGTCGAGCAAGAAGACGCGCTCTTCACCGAGAATGTCGCCCCGATAGACAACGGCCTGACCATAATCCTCGCATTCGGTTTCAAGCCCTTTCAACTTGAACAGCCGGTAGGTTGCAGAAAAGAAATGAATGCCATCAAGCTTATCGGCGATTTCTGGCTCGCCGATCCCCAGCGGGCGATCCTTCACCAATCGCGGATCACCAAAACCAGCGGCTTTTGCGTGCGCCAGAAAATCGCCCCAATAGAGCGCGCCTGACAGGCATTCGCCGTGCAGAACCGGATCCGCAAGAAGATACGCAGGCACGCGGCGGTCTGAATAGACGTCAGAGAAATACATCTCACCACCCGGCTTTAACAGACGATGCGCAGCAGCGAACACCGCTTGTTTGTCGGCGACCAGATTGATTACGCAATTGGAGACGATGACATCGAAACTGCCGGCTTCCAGATCGAGCATGCCGAGCTGCTCGATATCGCCTTCGATGAAACGGACATTGCCCTTCGCATAGCCGAAACGGTCGCGGTGCCATTCTTCATGTGAACGGGCCACCGCCAGCTGCTCTGGTGTGGTATCGACGCCCACTATCTCCCCCTTTTCGCCGACCAACTGCGCGAGCAAGTACGCATCCTGGCCGGAACCAGAACCCAAATCGAGTATTCGCGCGCCTTCAACGGACGAGGGAGCGACCAAACCGCAGCCATAATAACGCGCTTTTACCTCGTCATGCACATTGGCGAGGGCGCGGCGAACGTGCGGCGGCGGCGCATCGGCCATGGTGCAGGCATCGGTCAACAGATCGCCAGAGCCCTGAAGAACATCGCCATAATAATGACGACTGTTTTCTATGTTCATCGGTGCTCCCAATTTTTGACGGACTTGCCGGAGATTTGTTCGCGAGCAACGTGCTTTTGGTTACAGCGTCGCCAGAAAACCCTTGGGAAACGTATCCATTGGCACCACGCAACCGAACAAATGGCATGACCCAGAGCGCGTCTTGCCTCGCTTTGCATGGCGCACAGCCGCTTGCGCCACAAGAATTCTCCACTCCGGGGATACCACTGCGTTACTGATACGGTGTCGGCTTCACGCACCTTCGGGTGACGCCACCCACTCTTTGGCATACTTCCCACGGTCGCGGCCCAGCGCGGTGGAGAGATCATCCGACCCCAATTCTTGCATTATAGGTTTCGCCTGCTGCAAGATCGGGATGATCGCCAGTGCCCTGTCCAGCTCTAACGAGCGCCGTACACGCAGCCTCATCGTCCTCGTATCACCTGTCACCCTGGCGGGCGAAGTGCATGGAAACGAACGGCAAAGTCAGGGTGACACGGTGTCACCCCTGTCACCCTGTTAAACGCCACCCTGCCGCCCGTCGCTCACGCCGTGGCGAACGCCTCGATCGGCAGTTCCATCAGCACGTCGCTGCCCGCTTCGATCTTGCGCCGAAGCGATCCGACCTCGGGCATGATCGACTGGGCGAAGTGGCGCGCGGTGACCAGTTTGGCGCGGTAAAACGCGGGGTCTTCTGCTCCGCCGTTAGCAAGCGAGGTCGCGGCAACCTTGGCCATCCGCAGCCACATCAGCCCGACCGCGACGATCCCGGTCAGCGTCATATAGGCATAGGCGCCGGCGCCGAGGTTGTTGGGATTGGCCATCGCGTTCTGCATGAACCACATCGTCGCCGCCTTGAGTTCGCCGTTGGCCTTGGCAAGCCGGTCGGCGACCGCTGCAAGATCGCCTTCCACTCCCTCGCATTCGGCATCGACCGCGGCGAACAGCGCCTGCACCGCGCGGCCGCCGTTCATCGCCAGCTTGCGGCCCACCAGGTCCATCGCCTGGACCCCGTTGGCGCCTTCATAGATCATCGCGATCCGGGCATCGCGGACGAACTGCTCCATCCCGTTTTCGGCGATGTAGCCGTGGCCGCCCCAGATCTGCTGCATGTCGGTGGCGATCTTGTAGCCCATGTCGGTGCCGTAGCCCTTGATCACCGGGGTGAGCAGGCTGATCAGGTCGTCGGCGGCCGCGCGCTCTTCGGGGGTCGCCGCCTTGTGGCTGAGATCGACCTGGAGCGCGCCCCAGACGCACAGCGCGCGCAGGCCCTCGGTCAGTGCCTTGGCGTCCATCAACATGCGGCGCACGTCGGGGTGGACGAACAGCGTGTCGGCCTTTTCGCCCGGCTCGGCGGCGCCGGTCAGCGCCCGGCCCTGGCGGCGATCCTGCGCATAAAGCACCGCGTTCTGGTAAGCGACCTCGGCCTGCGACAGCCCCTGGATGCCGACGCCGAGCCGAGCCGCGTTCATCATGATGAACATCGCGGCAAGGCCCTTGTTCTCCTCGCCGACCATCCAGCCTTTCGCGCCGTCATAGTTCATCACACAGGTCGCGTTGGCGTGGATGCCCATCTTGTGCTCGATCGACCCGCACGCGACCGCGTTGCGCTCCCCCGGGTTGCCCTCGGCGTCGGGCAGGAACTTGGGAACGATGAACAACGAGATGCCCTTCGACGATTCGGGCGCGTCGGGGGTCTTGGCGAGGACCAAGTGAATGATATTCTCGGTCAGGTCGTGCTCGCCCGCCGAAATGAAGATCTTGGTGCCGGTGATCGCATAGCTGCCGTCCGCTGCCCCATCACCCATTTGGGGAACCGCACGGGTGCGGATCAGGCCGAGATCGGTGCCGCAATGCGGCTCGGTCAGGTTCATCGTGCCCGACCATTCGCCCGATATCATCTTGGGCAGATAGAGCGCCTGCTGCTCGGGCGAGCCCTTGGCGATGATCGCCGAGACTGCGCCGTTGGTCAGCCCCGGGTACATGCCGAACGCGCAATTGGCGCTCGACAGGTATTCCTCGACGATCATCCCCACAACGTGCGGCATTCCCTGCCCGCCGAACGCCTCGGGCGCGCTGAGCGTGCCCCAGCCGGATTCGCGGAACTGGGCATAGGCTTGCTTGAAGCCCTTAGGGGTCGTGACGCTGCCATCGGCGTGGCGGGTGCAACCCTCGACATCGCCCGACTGGTTGAGCGGCGCGATCACCTCGGCGATGAACCGTCCGGCCTCGCCGATCACGGTGTCGGTCATCTCGCGGTCGGCGCTTTCGAACCCAGGCAAATTGCCATAGGATTCAAGGCGAAGCACTTCGTTGACGAGAAAGCGGTGGTCACGCGCGGGGGCGATGTAGCTCGGCATGGGTTACCTTTCGTGAGACGGGTGCAGTTCGCCGGATTCCAGCCCGGCAACAAATTCGGAAAGCTCGCGGATCGCGCTTTCGATGTCGCGGCGCTGCTCCTGCATGGTGGCGATCTTGTCGCGGCAGCGGGCGATGGTGACGCGGCGCTGCTGCGCGCGACCGTCGCCCAGATCATAGAGGTCGATCAATTCGCGAATTTCGCCGAGGCTGAAGCCGACGTTCTTGGCGCGCATGATCCACGCAAGGCGGGCGCGATCACGCTTCGAATAGATCC
>JBBSKI010000111.1:0-5627 GCA_038256425.1 Sphingomonadales bacterium | reverse complement strand
GTCAGCATGGCCCCCGCCACAGCCGCCGCGCCGCCCATGTCCCACTTCATGTCTTCCATGCCCGCCGCAGGCTTGATCGAGATGCCGCCGGTGTCGAACGTAACGCCCTTGCCGACGAATGCGGTGGGCTTGTCGGCATCCGCGCCTTTCCAGCGCATAACCAGCAGCTGCGGCTCGCGCACCGAGCCCTGGTTGACCCCAAGCAGCGCGCCCATGCCCAGCGCGGTCATCGCCGCCTTGTCGAGCACGGTGATCTCGACTCCCAGCGCCTCGAGCCTGCGGCAACGCGCGACGAAGCTTTCGGGATAAATGATATTGGCCGGTTCTGCGACCAGCTCGCGCGCAAAGGCCACGCCCGCCACCACCGCCGATTCGACTGTCCAGGCAGCCTCGGATCCTTCGGGCGCGCCGATCACGACCACCTCGGCAAGCGTGGGCTTCTGCTCATCGGCCAGCTTGGTGCGATAGACGTCATGCCGCCAGCCCCGCAGCACCGTGCCGACCAGCAAGGCGGCGACATCCTGCGGAGTCGCGCACAATCCGGACAAGTCATAGGTCAGCGCGGTCTCGCCCGAGCAGAGAAACTTGGCGGTAACGGCGGCCCCGGCCCGTTCGTAGGCCTGGGTGCGCGCAGCAGCGCCCGGATCGCCGATTCCGGCCAGCACTTCGCGCCGTACGCCGCCCGCACCGCCTGCGAAGTATTCGAAGACCTGCCCAAGCTTGCCGACAAAGCGCGAGGCGCGCGCGCCCTCGGCGGCAACCGCATCGAGCCCCGAAGGCAGGCGATCCTGTTCGACGATCCGCGCGATTAAACGCGAGGATGCGGATGACGTGGGCGCACCGGGTGCGGTGAAGGTGACTTTCATGGACGGGGGCTCCGGCGAAATTGGCTTGCGCCCGGACGGGCGAATGGCGTTGCGATTAGAATGTGGCGGTGCGATAGGCAAGCAATGCCAAGGTCGCCGCGGATCGGTCCGCAAGCTCTGCATAATCGCTTGCGTCCGCGCGGAATCGGCTTGCTGCTGGCAGGTGCGTCGCTGGCGCTGGCCTGGTCGAACGTGGCTGCCGCGCAGGACGGGGCAGGCGCCGACCCGCTGATGCGCGCCGCGCCCGAGGGCGTGCCGATCCCGCCGCTGGACGCCCCAGCCCCCACCGAGGGCGACCAGATCGCCTTCGAGGCCGACGAGGTCGCCTATGCCAACGAGGCCGATACCGTCACTGCCACCGGCAGCGTGGTGCTGGTCCGCGATAACCAGTCGGTTCGCGCCAACCAGGTCACCTGGAACCGCGCCACTGGCCAGATCGTGGCGACGGGCGATATCCGCTTCGTCGACCAGGACGGCAACCTGCTGCTGACCGAGCGGGTCGAACTGACCGACGAGCTCAAGGCGGGGATGATCGAGAACCTGTTGCTGGTGCTACGCGAGGGCGGACGGATCGCCGCCGACCAGGGCGCGCGCGACGCGAGCGGGCAGATCGCGCTGACCAACGCCGCCTATACCGCCTGTTCGGTCGAGACCCCCGATGGTTGCCCCAAGCAGCCGAGCTGGCGGATCACGGCAGCCAAAGTGATCTACAATCCGGTCACCAAGCGGGTGCGCTACAAGGGGGCACGGCTGGAGATTTTCGGCATTGCCCTGCCTCTGCCGCTCCTCGCCCATTCGACCGGCGGGGGCGCCGGGTCGGGCCTGCTGGTGCCGCAGCTGCGCTTCAGCCGCTCGAACGGTGCGGAATATGAGCAGGGCTATTACCTGCGTTTCGGCGACAACCGCGACCTGACCCTTTCGGCGCACGTTTTCACCAAGTCGCTGCCGATGATCTCGGCGCAGTACCGTGAACTCAACGATCTGGGTGCCTACCAGATCACCGGCTATGCGACCCGCAGCTCGCGCATTCCGGTCGATCAGGGCGGCGGTCTGCGACGCAACGATTTTCGCGGCTACCTCGATGCCAACGGGCGCTTCCAGTTGAGCCCCGAATGGAGCGTCAGCGCCTCGACCCGTTACGCCAGCGATCGCACTTTCCTGCGTCGTTACGACATCAGCCGCGATGACCGGCTGCGTTCGACGATCAACGTGGAGCGGATTACCACCAACAGCTATCTCAGCCTGGCCGGCTGGGCGACCCAGACGCTGCGGGTTGGCGAGAACCAGGGCCAGGTGCCGATCGCGATCCCCGCGTTCGACTATCGCCGCCGGTTTGCGCCGCCGCTGCTGGGTGGCACGCTGGAGCTGCGCGCCAACACGCTGGGGATCGTCCGAGCCGATGGTCAGGACACCCAGCGCGCGTTTCTCGGCGCCCAGTGGGACTTGCGGCGGATCACGATCGGCGGGCTCGACGCGACGGTCACCGGGCTGGTGCGCGGCGATGTCTATCACAGCGACGAAAACCTGCTGAACCCGGTGGCGATCTATCGCGGCAATCCCGGCTGGCAGTTCCGCAAAGTGGCGATCGGCGCGATTGACCTGAAGTATCCGCTGATCGGCCCCGCGCTGGGCGGCACCCAGGTGTTCACCCCGCGTTTCCAGATCGTGGCCAGCCCGCGGATCGACAATCTCGACGTGCCCAACGAAGACGCGCGCGCGATCGACCTGGAGGACAGCAACCTGTTCGCGCTCAACCGCTTCCCCGGTTACGACCGGGTCGAGGACGGCACGCGCTTTACTTACGGTTTCGACTGGCGGCTGGATCGGCCGGGCTGGCGGGTCAGCACCACGATCGGCCAAAGCTACCGCTTGACCGACAAGCCCACCCTGCTGCCCGATGGCACGGGGCTGACCGGGCGGACTTCGGACATCGTCGGGCGCACCCAGGTGCGATACCGCGATTTCGTCTCGCTCACCCACCGCTATCGGCTCGACAAGGACAACCTCGCGGTGCGCCGCAACGAATTCGACGCACGGGTCGGTAGCTACAAGACCTACGTCGAGATCGGTTACCTGCGTCTCAACCGCGACATTACCGCAATCGAAGACCTCGCCGATCGCGAGGAAGCGCGGGTTGCGGGCCGGATCGCCTTTGCGCGGTACTGGTCGGTGTTCGGCTCGGCGGTCGTCAACCTGACCGACCGTGCCGAAGACCCGACGTTCGGCTCTGACGGGTTTGAACCGCTCCGCACCCGCCTCGGGGTCGCCTATGCCGACGAATGCCTTGAGATGAGCTTCACCTGGCGGCGTGATTACGAAACCACCGGGGATGCGCGAAAGGGCGATTCGTTCCTTGTACGTTTCGCGCTCAAGAACCTGGGCTTCCGCTGAGCGACCGATCCCCCCGCCCGTTTGGTTCCACGGCCGGGCCCCCGGCTTGGCAGAACTTGGCAAAGCGGCTAACGGGCAGCCTACTCAGCTTCGGTTAAGCCGCTGACCGACAATTGCGGGCGTCTTTCCGGAACCCAGCCGGACCTCCGGAAACCACCGGACAGGTTGATACAATACAGGATTCGCCCGATCGTGAGCACCGTCGCCAAATTTGTCCGTTCCACACCCGCGAAGTTCGCGCTCGCTGCCGGGGCGCTCGCGCTTTCGGTTGGAGCAGTAGCTCAAACCGCTGCCGATGCATCTGCGGTCGGTCCGGCCAATGACGAAGCGGCGGCCTCGCCGACTGCCATAGCGGCACTCAACCTGCCGCAAGGACCCACCCAGTTCCTGGTCACCGATCCGAACCTTCGCCGAGCCACCGCGCGGGTCAATGGCGATATCGTCACCGGTACCGACATCGAGCAACGTCTTGCGCTGATCGTCGCGGCGAGCGAAACCAAGCCCGGCGCCGACGAGATCGAACGGCTCCGCCTGCAGGTGTTGCGCAACCTGATCGACGAGACCCTGCAGATTCAGGAGGCCAAGGCCGCCGAAATCACGATCGACGACGACGAGGTCAACCAGACCTATGCTCGCGTCGCGCAACAGAATTTCGGTCAAAACCCCAACGCGCTGGACGGCTATCTCGCCAAGATCGGATCGTCGGCAAGCTCGCTCAAGCGCCAGATCCGGGGCGAATTATCATGGCAGCGGCTGCTGCGTCGCAACGTCCAGCCGTTCATCAACGTCTCCGACGGGGAAGTGAACGAGATGCTCGAACGGCTCAAGGCCGCCAAGGGCACCGACGAGTACCGCATCGGCGAAATCTTCCTGACCTCCACCGAAGACACGCGCCCGGCGGTGCTGGCCAACGCCCAGAAGATCGTCGAGCAGATCAAGGCGGGCGGCAGCTTCGTTGCCTATGCGCGCCAGTTTTCCGAAGCTTCGACCGCCGCGGTCGGCGGCGATCTTGGCTGGATCCGGCTCGGCCAGCTTCCGCCCGAACTTGGCACGGTGGCGCAGAAACTGGATGCTGGTCAGCTCGCTGGGCCGATCGAGGTGCGCGGCGGCTATTCGGTCCTTTACCTGATCGACAAGCGCCAAGTGCTGACCGCGGATCCGCGCGACGCCACGCTCAGCCTCAAGCAGATCACGATCACCTTCCCCAAGGGGACCAGCGAGGCCGACGCGGCCGGCAGGGTTGCCGCTTTTGCTTCGGGCGTGAAGCAGATGAAAGGCTGCGGCAATGCCGATGCGGCAGGCGCCGCGCTGGGCGCCACCGTGGTCGGAAACGACCAGATCAAGGTCCGCGACCTTCCCTCCCCGCTTCAGGACGCGATGCTGAGCCTCGCCCAGGGCGAGACCACTCCGCCGTTTGGATCGGTCGCAGACGGCGTTCGCGTGTTGATGCTGTGCGGCCGCGACGATCCGCAAGCCGCCGCTGGGCCGAGCTTCGACGAGTTGATGTCGCAAATGGAAGACGACCGGATCAACAAGCGCGCCCAGACCTATCTGCGCGACCTGCGCCGCGATGCGGTGATCGAGTATAACTAGGCGGTACGAAAGGGGCCACCAGCAGTCTCAGGCTGAGCGGTCTCCGTTCAAGCCCATCGCCTACCCTGTCCGCCCGTGTTGAGATCGAACCGATACCCAGGCCTGCGCTGGCTTGAATCTCTTGCACCGCCTGCCTGGCGGGCCAATGGTTCCACGCGTGTCTGAACCCCTGATCCTCGCTGCGAGTCTTGGAGACCCCGCCGGGATTGGCCCAGAGCTGCTGTGCGCGGCCTGGGTCGCGCGTCAATCCGCCGGTCTTGCTCCCTTTTTCGTCGTCGGCGGCATGGCAGTCCTCGCCGGATCCGCTCTGGCGCGGGGCCTGACGGTGCCCCTGCGCGCAATCGACTCGCCCGATCAGGCCGCATCCTGTTTCGCCGATGCGCTCCCGGTGCTGGACATCGGAGGGATCGATTATGCCCCCGGCCAGCCCAGCGACGGGGGCGCCGAACTGGCGCTTCGCGCGCTCGAGGTCGCGACCGGCATCGTCCGGGGCGGGGGGGCGGCCGCCTTGGTAACCGCTCCGGTCGCCAAGAGCCAACTTGCCAGAGTCGGCTTCACCCAGCCCGGCCAGACCGAGTATCTCGCCCAGCGGTGCGGAGTTTCGGCACGCAACGCGGTGATGATGCTGGCCGGACCAAGCCTGAAGGTGGTTCCCGTCACGGTCCACGCCGCGCTTGCCGAGGTGCCGGGTATGCTCAGCACCGAATTGATCCGGGATCGCGCCATGATTGCCGCCGCCGCGCTGGTCCGCGATTTCGGGATCGCACAGCCCCGGCT
>JBBSKI010000110.1:0-5711 GCA_038256425.1 Sphingomonadales bacterium | reverse complement strand
CGGATTTTCAGGTCGTAATAGTCGATCGAAGCGGTCAGCCCGGGCAAGAACGAGGGCTTGGCCAGCACGCCCAGCGACAGGCTGTCGGCGATTTCGGGGTCGAGCGCGGGATTGCCGCCGCCGACCACGTTGATGCCGGTGGGCGATTGGCAATTGCAGTGGATATCGAACAGTGCCGCGCGCGCCGAAGTGCCGCCCGCGAACAGATCGAACAGCGTGGGCGCGCGGATGTCGCGGCTGCGGACCGCGCGGAGCCGCAAGTCCTGAACCGGTTCCCACGCCGCGCCCAGCTTCCAGGTGGTGACCCCGCCGCTGGTGCTGTAATCGGTGTAGCGTGCCGCCCCGCTGATGCTGAGGCGGTGCAGCGCGGTCACGTCGCGGGCCAGCGGCACGTCGATCTCGACGTTGGCTTCCTTGACGGTCTGCGAGCCGCCCGCCGCGCCCACATTGGTCAGCACGAACGGCGGGGCGGCCGGATCGATCCCGCGGATGCCGGTGCGGAGCTGCGCCACCGCCGGATCGGCGCTGCTGGTCCGGCGGAGCGAATTGCGGCGATATTCGGCCCCGACCGCCATACGGATCGGCCCCGCCCAGGTCTCGCCTAGCTCTCCCGCCAGGTTGGCGATGACGTCATCGGTGGTGTTGGTGACGCGATAGGCCGGCGCGCCCAGAATGAAGCCCTCGACCGCTGCCTGGTTAGCGGCATTGGCCCCGAACCCGAACGGGTTATAGGGCACGCAGCCGGGATAAAGCCCCGGATTGGTCAGCGTCACCCGGCACACGATCTGCCCCGAGGGGCTGCGCACCGCATCGAGCGCGGCATAGAGATTGGTGTTGTTGAGCTCGCCGGGGGTGCGGACGTTCTGGCGGGTTGCCCCGTGAATATAGGTCGCGTTGAAAGCCCAGCCGTTGGCCAGTTCGCCGCGCAGCCCGGCCTTGACCGTGTAGCTGGTGTCGCGCTCGTTGTGGACCGGCGGAGACAGGTCGCTCGGCACCCGGACGATGCAGAATGCAGCCGGAGTGCCGTTGCCGCAGACGAACGCCGAGACCGGATCGAACCCGAACGGCAGGGTGGCGGGATTGCTCAGCAACGCCCGCAGGCCGGGATCGAGGAAGGCGTTGTCGGTGAAAATCGGGACGGTCGCGAAGTTTATGCCGGTGCGGAACTGCGTGGTGTTGCGCGACCATAGCCCTTGCACGAAAGCGGTGATGTCGTCGGTAAGATCATAACCCAGATAACCGAACGCGCGGGTCGATCTGCCGCCGGTGATCAGCGTGCGATTGGGATCGAACGGCTGGCCCGATCCGCCGATCTGGGTCGTGACGCCGATGAACTGCCCCGGATCGAAGCCCGCGACGCGGCCCATCGCATCGAACTGCGCGCCCGCGATCGCGCCGGGGCCGGTAATGATCCGGCCGCCCGGGGTGGACAGCGAATTGCGCACGTCGCTGGCGAAGACATAGGGGTTGGCGGCGGTGCCCGGTTGCAGCGCGGGATTGAGACCGATCGTCAGCAGGTTGCGCTTTTGCAGCGGACGATCGCCGAGTTGCAGCTCACCCGCGCGGCTGTGCTCGACGCTGAACTGCGCGTGCGCACGGCTATCGAGAAAGTCGGTGCCACCCGCCAGCCCGATTTCGCGGTTCAGCGCATCGCCCCGGCTGGCCACGCCCACCTGCGCTTTGGCCTCCAGTCCCTTGAACCGGGTATCGAGCACGTAGTTGACCACGCCGGTCACCGCGTCCGAACCATAGACCGCCGAGACGCCCGAGGTCGCGACCTCGACGCGTTTGATCAGCATTTCGGGGATGATGTCGACATCGACCAGCCCGCCCACCGTAGTCGGCGGCAGGCGCTCGCCATCCAGCAGAATCAGCGTGCGGATCGTGCCGACATTGCGCAGGTTGAGGTAATTGCCGCGCCCGTCGGACGAGATCGCCTGGCGATTGCGCGCCGAGAGCGAGCCCGAGAACTGCGGCAATTGCAGCAGCGCCTCGGCCAGCCCAAGCGGTTGGGAGCGGAGCAGCGTTTCAGCGGTCTGCGCGACGACCGGGGTCGGCGGGCCACCGCCTGCATCGGGCAGGCGGGTGCCGGTGACGACGATGGGTTCGGCTTCCGCGGTTTCACCGGCGAACAGGCCTTCCTCCACGGGTGCCTGCTCGGACCCGCCCTGCGCCAGCGCCGGAGAGGCCAACGCAGTCGATCCCAGCAGCATCGCCGCCCAAGCAATCTTCATGCCGCCACATCCTCACCCATGTCGATATCGTAGACGAACCGTGCCCCCAGGTTCTTGAGCGTGGCTTCGCGCGGCGGATGGAAATTGTAGCTGTCCCTGATCTTCTCATAGATCGCCTCGGACACGGTGATGCCGTCCTCGAAAGCCAGCCCCTGCAGCCGCGCCGCGACGTTGATCGTGTCGCCCCAGTAATCGTAGCTCAGGCGTTTGGAGCTGATCACCCCGCCCAGCACCGGCCCGGTGTTGATCCCGATGCGGATCTTGATGTCGAGCCCCAGCTCCTCGCCCACCCGGCGTCCCTCGTTGATCAGGAACACGCTGAAGTCGACCGCAGCTTTTTGGGGCCTTGGCGGATGGGTCAGCGCGCCCGCCACCGCCATATAGGCGTCGCCGATGGTCTTGACCTTCTCGATCCCGAACAGGTCGCAGCCGTGATCGGCGCGGCTGAACACCGCATTGAGCATCTCCACCGTGCCGCGCGCGCCGAGCTTTTCCGAAATGCGGGTGAAGCCGACGATATCGGCGAAGATGATCGTGACCTCGGGAAAATCGTCGGCCACCGCTTCCTGGCTGCGCAATCGCGCCGCGACCGGCGCGGGCAGCACTGCCTCGAGCAGGTTGTCGGACTTTTCGCGCTCGATCCCCAGCTCATGGCGCGTCTTGAACAGGCGCCGCGCCTTGTCGTCGATTGCCCAGTTCACATAGAACAGCAAGGCGGCGAAAGTGGCGTAGGAGTTGACCGTATAGGTGATCGTCGCGGTTTCCAGCCCGCGAAAGTACAGCACCCCCAGGAGGAACCCGATCGAGGCCAAGGTCAGCATCAGGAACGGCAACACCGACGAAGCGAAGGCGAGGCAGCCGAACGCCATCGTCAACTGCAGGCCGTAAGTCAGCTGCGCGTGGAATTGCCAGCCGCTGGTCCCGCTCTTGGTCACCTCGTCGATGCTGACCAGAAGGCCGGGCGTGATCGACGCGAAGAAAATCGAATCGACGAACGGATTGGTCAGGTACCATCGCTGGCCAACGATCCAGGCGTAGACGAGGATGATCGGAATGAACGACATCTGCGCGATGCCGACCGCGGTGAAGCTTTCCGACCCCATGAACACCGCGTTGACCAGCGTGAACACCAGGATCGAGATGCCGACGATCCACGCCATCGTACGCGTGACCCGCGCCTGACGGCTGCGCTGCTCCTCGACATAGCCCAGCTCGAGCGCCGGATCGGGAAACCTCTGCACGAGCCTGCTGAAAAAGAACGCCATGATCCCCCCCATCCTCAGGCGTTGGAGGACGGCGGGAGAACACCCCAAAGGCACGAAGCTGTCAAGGAAAGGCTTGGGAAGTCGTTGATGTTGGAGCCGCTTGCTTGCGCCCCGGCGGGCGAGGCGGCATAGGCGCGCCGATGCACGACATCCGCCTCATCCGCGAAGATCCCGCCGCGTTCGACGCCGCTTTGGCAAGGCGCGGGCTGGAGCCGCGGGCGGCCGCGATCCTCGCGCTGGACGCCGCGCGGCGCGGGGTGGCGACGCGTTTGCAGGAGGCGCAGAACCGCCGCAACGAGGCATCGAAGGCGATCGGGGCGGCCAAGGCGCAAAAGCGCGACGACGAGACGGCGGCGCTGATGGCCGAAGTCGCCGAACTCAAGACGCAACTCCCCGCGCTGGAACAGGAAGAGCGCGAACTCGAGGCGGGGCAGGCCGATGTGCTGGCTGCCTTGCCCAATCTGCCCGCCGACGACGTTCCTGCAGGTGCGGACGAAACAGCAAACGTCGAGCTGACCTGCTGGGGCACCCCGCGCAGTTTCGATTTCACTCCGAAGGAGCACGCCGATCTCGGCCCGCCGCTCGGGCTGGATTTCGAGACCGGGGCGAGCATTGCGGGCGCACGCTTTACCTTTTTGCGCGGGCAAATGGCACGGCTCCAGCGTGGGCTGGGGCAGTTCATGCTCGATACGCAGACCTCCACCGGGTTTATCGAATGCGCGCCGCCGCTGCTGGTGCGTTCCGAATCGCTGTTCGGCACCGGCCAGCTTCCCAAGTTCACCGAGGACAATTTCCAGACCACCGACGGCCGCTGGCTGATCCCCACCGCCGAAGTCAGTCTGACCAACGCGGTGCGCGAGCAGATCCTCGCCGACGCCGACCTGCCGGTCCGCATGACCGCGCTCACCCCGTGCTTCCGTTCCGAGGCCGGGGCGGCCGGCAAGGACACGCGCGGTTACATCCGCCAGCACCAGTTCGAAAAGGTCGAGCTGGTCTCGATCTGCCGCCCGGACGAATCCGAGGCCGAGCACGAACGCATGGTCGAGGCCGCCGAAGCGATCCTGCGCGCGCTCGACCTGCCTTACCGCAAGATGCTGCTGTGTGCGGGCGACATGGGGTTCACCGCGCGCAAGACCTATGACCTCGAAGTCTGGCTGCCCGGACAGGACGCCTATCGCGAGATTTCGAGCGTTTCCAACTGCGGCGATTTTCAGGCGCGGCGGATGAATGCGCGCTATCGCCCCACCACCGAGCAAGGCGCGCCCGGCAAGCCCGAATTCGTCCACACCCTCAACGGGTCTGGTCTTGCGGTCGGGCGGACGCTGGTGGCGGTGCTGGAGAATTATCAGGAGGCCGATGGATCGGTCAGCCTGCCGCAAGTCTTGCACCCCTACATGGCCGGGATGACCCGGCTCGTCCCTCCATCATGAGTATTCTAGCCTGATGCGCATCCTCGTTACCAACGATGACGGCATCCATGCGCCCGGGCTGGAAGTGCTGGAGCGGATCGCGCGAGCCTTGTCGGACGACGTGTGGGTCTGCGCTCCGCAGGAGGAACAGTCCGGCGCGGGCCATTCGCTCACCCTGTCGCGCCCGGTCCGCCTGCGCCGCCACGACGAGCGGCGCTTTTCGGTCAGCGGAACGCCGACCGACGCAGTGATGATGGCGCTGCGCAAGCTGATGGACGCCCCGCCCGACCTGATCTTGTCCGGCGTCAATCGCGGGGCCAATCTTGGCGATGACGTCACTTACTCCGGCACCGTTTCTGCCGCCATCGAGGGCGCGCTGGCGGGCATCCGCTCGATCGCGCTGAGCCAGGTCTATGCGCGCGAAGGGATGGGCGACGAGGTGCCGTTTGCCGCCGCCGAAGCCTGGGGTGAACGCGTGCTGCGCCCGCTGCTGGGCGCGCCGTTTGCGCCGCGCAGCCTGGTCAACGTCAACTTCCCCGCGCTCGCGCCCGAAGCGGTGCGCGGCGTAAAGGTGGTCCGGCAGGGCTTCCACGATTATTCGCGCGGAAGCCTTGTCGAGGGCGTGGACCCGCGCGGCTATCCCTATTTCTGGTTCGGGCTCCACGCGATCGAGCCGACCCCCGGCCATCAGACCGATCTCGAAGCCATCGCCGATGGGTTTATCTCGGTCACTCCGCTCCAGCTCGACCTGACTCACGAACCGGCCATGCAGGCGCTGGCAGCGCGGTACGGCCAGTGAGGCG
>JBBSKI010000109.1:0-5781 GCA_038256425.1 Sphingomonadales bacterium | reverse complement strand
CGGGAGAGATCACCCGGCGCAGCGTGCCCAACACAGGCCCTCCGTTCACAGGCCGAGACTCCGCAGCTGGCCATAGGCGGCGCGGACGTGGGCGGGGGCGGCGGTGCCGAAGCTGGCGCGAAGGGTCTCCGCCATCGAACCGCGCTGCATCGGCGATAGGCTGGCAGCGCGCGCCGCGAATTCGCGCGCGACGGGGCCAGTGGCAGGAGGCGCGCCCGCCGGGGCACCGGCCCACTGCGCCGGTGCGGGCAAGGCGCCGCCCTGCGCGCCCCCTTGGTCTAGGGCCGCGTCCATCTTCGCGGAGATCAGCGCGTAAACCTCGCCCAGCGAACGTGCCGCGCCGGTGGGGTGATAAAAGATCGAGCGATTGGCCGCCGCCGCCTTGGGCAGCAGCGCGGCGGCAGGAGCGGACGGATCGGCCTGTTCGGCACGCAGGAACCGGGTCGCCCCTTCGGCCCCCAGGAAATGCGCGAGATACAATTCGGTCGCGCCGGGTTCGCGGCCCGTTGCGGCGGTCAGCGCAGCGCGGTTGTCGGCGGCGAGTTCGCCCGCCATCGTCGCGGAGGCTTCGGGATCATAGCGCAGCGCCATGATCCCGGCGCGCATGGCGGGATCGATCCCCCCATCCAGGCGGCCACCGTCGATCGCTTGCGCCGCCCAGCCCAGCCCATGCTCCTCGCCGTGGCGATCGAGCGTGGCCAGCCAGGTCGAATCGATGAACTGGTAGAGTCCCGCCGCGCTGGAAGTGCGCGCCTTGGCCGCCGGATCGAGCCCGGATTCGAGCCGCGCCTGCGCCAGCAGATAGTCGAAATCGGTCCCGGTGGCCTGCGCCGCCCGGCCGATCGCGGCTTGCACCTGGACCCGCTCGATTGGCGCGCCTTCTCCTGAACCGATGCGGCTCACGCCGATCCCCCTGCCTGCCGATCGCGGTGCGACCGTTCGCCAGAGGGGTCAGCAATTACCGTGCCAACTGGGCTCTAACCGTTGGCGATCAGCCGCAACCGGGTAAGCGGTGCCGCCCGCCGCACCGCGCCGGCGCCCAGGCTCTCGCTCAGGGTTTCGAGCCGGGCCGCCACATTGGCGGCGACCAGGTTGCGAATTTGGCGGTTGACCTCGTTGAGCCGCCGCGCCGCTTCGAGCATCGTGCGGGCCTCTGCATCGAGCGCATCGGGCGTGACCCCGGCCAGCATCTCGCACAGCCCGCGCTTGCCCGCCGCGCAGCCGGTGATCTCGTCGATATCGAGCGCGGCAAGCGCTTGCCGCTCGCGCTCCAGCCCGGCAAGCAACTGCCGCAGCGCGGCGTGAAGCTCGGCAGGCCTTAGACGACCGAGGGACGTGGGGCCGGTCATTCGCCGAGGCTCAGCCGCAGGCCCGCCGCGATCATCGCATCGGCGATTTGCGTGGGAACCAGCGGGTATGAGCCATCGGCAATCGCCGAGCGGATCTGCGCCACCCGCTCGGCATCGACCGGCGGTGCGGCAGCGAGCGCCAAGGTTTCGATCCTGAGCGCGGGTTGCGGCGATGCGGCGGGCGCAGGCGCGCCAGCTTGTGCGGACGAACCGGCGAACGGATTCGTGCGAACCGCGCGCACCGGCGAGACGGGACCTACTTCGCTGGGCATTGTGCCCTCCTGTGACCATTCGGCCTTCAGAACGGCGGATGCGCGGCGGGATTAAGGGTTTAGCGCATAGCCAGCTCGACCGTGCCGGGTCCCGAAACCCGCGCGCGCAGCGGCGCGGTGGCGGGGGCGGTGCGGACCCTGATCCACTGGCCGAGGCTGCCCGGTTCCAGCGCCTCGCCGCTGCGGGCGACGGTGAAGCCCGGCCCCGCCACCGCGATCGACACCGCTTCGCCGCGCAGCACCAGCGGCGCACCACCGGGAGCAGGGGCGGCGTCCGCAGCCACGGAGCCCGAAATGCGCACGAACACGCGCCAGCCCGGCGCCTGCTGGTCGGGTGCAGGGGGGCATTCGACCCGTACGCTGTCATGCCGCGCCCCGTACCATGAGAGCCTGAACGCGGCACGGCACGGGGCGAGCCGCAGCCGTGGGTCGAGCGGGAGCGCCACCGCGCCGCCTGCCGCCGGGTCGGCTGCAATGAACCCGACCACCGCCCGATCGATCTGGGACAGGACGAGCGTTGCCGGATCGGCAGGGCCGGCCGCGCCCTGTGCGGCGAGCGGCGTTGCAATGAGCGCTGCGACGAACGGGAGGCTGGCTGACAGAGGAGACATGACGGACCTTTCGCGCGAGGCCAGCCCCATGCGGGCGGCACCGACCCGGCGGGTTCAGCAAGCTCCGTGCCAAATCCCGGCAACGCCTCGCCGGATTGATTCGCGGCCATGGCCAAAATGCATTACCGGGCCGGCTGCATGAGCCCTCGCCTTACCCGCCCCTTGCGCCTCGCCCTTATCCCGGTCGCGGCCTGCTCCGCACTCGCCGCTTCGGCCGCGCCGAGCCAAAGCGCGCCAAGCTTCGATGCGGTGGCGTTCTTTACCGGCAACACCACTGGCGAGGGGACGCTCAAGAAGATGTTTTCCGCCGCGCAAGTCGTTCGCGTTACCGGGCGCGGGCGGGTGGAGGGCGGGGTGCTGGTGCTCGATCAGACCGTGAGCATCACCGGCGAGCCCAGGCGTGAGCGCCAGTGGCGGCTGCGCGCAGGCGCACCGGGGCGCTGGTCGGGCACGCTGAGCGACGCCAAAGGCCCGGTCCTCGCGCAGGCGAGCGGCGCGGTGCTGACCATCGCCTACACCTCGGACGAGGGCATGGGCATCACCCAGACCGTCACCCTCGCGCCGGACGGCAACAGCGCGCGCAACCGCATGAAAATCCGCAAACTGGGCATGACCGTCGCCACCATCGACGAGACGATCACGCGCGATTGAGCAGGGCGACCGGAGCGCCCGCCCCTCAGACCTTTTTCTCCTGCGGCACCACGCCCTTGGTCGATGGGTTCGAGGCGTTCTGCTTCTTCGGCTTCTCGGCCTTGGGCTTGCGCGTTTCCTTGGACTTTTTCATCTGGCCCTTGGCCATGGCGACTCTCCCTGGGGGACGGGGTGTCCCGGTGGATTTGTTTGGCGCGGGGAGGAGGATTTGTCCAATCGGAGCGCGTGGCCGATCCCCACAGAAATTTCGGCGCAACAGGTTTCCTGGCCCGGATTGCTGCCACCTCGTTGTCCCACCAGAAAAGGGGGCCAACAAAAAAGGGGCGGCCTGTCGACCGCCCCTCCTTATTATTCCGGTAAGCTGGTTAGCGCCGGATGACCCTCACAACCCGGCCGGTGCGACGATCGATCTGAAGGATCCGATCCCCATCGCGCCGGAAAATGAACCGGTCGGTGTTCTGGTATCCGTCAACCGAGCCGTACTGCGAGCCATACTGGTTGCCGTTCTGGTTGCCGTTCTGGTTGCCATACTGGTTGCCAAAGCGGCCCTGCTTCTTGGCCTGCCCGGGGGGCAGACAACCGTTGTTCTTCTTGGCCAGGCCCGGGGGGCAACCGTCGCGCCCATAACCCCGATCGTCGCCATAGCGATTATCGTTGCCGTAGCGATCGTCGCCGTAGCGATCATCGTCGCCATAGCGGTCATCGTTATCGTAGCGACCGTCCCGATCGCGCTGCGCGTTCTGGAACTGGCGCTGAAGCCGGTCGAACCGCTGCTGCAGTTCGAAACGCTCGGCCCGGCTCAAACCATCGCTTCTGTATGACTGGTGCAACTGGCGGAGTTGCAGCAGGTCGTTTTGCAGACGACCCGCTTCGTCACGCGAAATCTCGCCGCGCTGAAACGAAAGCCTGATCTCGCGATCGAAGGTCTGAAGGCGACTGCCGATACCGCTGCCGGTGCCGCCGAACAGCCCCTGGATGCCTTGCTGCAAAAGGCCGCCCATCTGGGCGGATGCCGGTGTGGCCGTGGTTAGCGCTGCGACAGCAGTGGCGGTGAGGAGATATTTGATCATTTCATGGCTCCGAACAATAAAAACGCTGGATGTCCGTATAACCTTCAATTGCCTGTGCGGTTCCTGAACCAAAGGGGCCTGTCGTGATTACAAGGCGAAGCAACGACGCGTTTATCCGGGGTTAATCTTGAGTCAAAAAATAGTACCGATTATTGCAAATACCTCGCGAGTTCATTCGCCCTTCATATTTGCTTTGCGGCGAAACGTTTCAGACAAGATGACTCCGGCGATTGTGCCTGCCGACCCCCCCAACCGCCACGGACAGCCGCAGCGCGTGCAACCGGATGAAGGTCCGCAAGCCGGGCATTACCGCAGCCACGCCGGACGAGACAATCATGCGGGATCAAGGGGGCGGCGCAATCCATCCCCCTCCCCCTCGAGGGGGAGGATACGAAGCCTTGCGAGCTTGCTCGCTAGGCGCAGTTGGAGGGGGTGCGCCAAGCTCGATAGGGCGGACCACCCCCACCAAGCTACGCTAAGCCCTCCGGGCCAAGCTGCGCTATCCTCCCCCTCAAGAGGTGGAGGGGCATGGTCGCCCCCTCCCCCCTCAGCCGTTCTTGTCCTGCGCCACCACGCCTTTGGTCGAGGGGTTCGAGGCGTTCTGCTTCCTCGGCTTCTCAGCCTTGGGCTTGCGCGTTTCTTTGGACTTTTTAATCTGGCCCTTGGCCATGGGGGTTCTTCGTGGGTGACGGGGTGTCCCGATGGGGGTGTTTGCCAAAGGTGTGGGGGTTTGTCCAATGGTAGGCAATACCGGAGCAAGCTACCCGGACATCAAAAACTTATAGCTCAGCAATACGCCGGCTACCGAATGCTCAGCCCCCCAATCGCCGCCGTGCTAGTCCAAACTTTGTCTGCGGACACGAAAGTTCGTGCCTCATGGCATCAAGTTTAACTGACATTGAACAATACAAAAATTACGCGCCGATACCTCTCGTCTTTTGCTTAGGACGTTGCCGATAAGATGGATAAATCTCCCAAGCAAGTCCATCGTCAGTTGGCATACCATGACGCAATAGCTCGGGCTTCTCACTATATGTAATAAAATCAACTGAGCCCGCGTCTGCTTTATCGCCCATTCGTGCTACTAAGAAACCGACTCTATAAAGAAGCTCTGCCAGCTGCAAAGGCGAGTAATATGACTCACCATCAATTTGAGGAACATTGTTGGAGCCAACCGGGCCAACAAACTCCTTGTTGATTTTCGAGGCTATTTCACTAGTCGTAAACTTCGCTTTTGACCCGAGAAAAATTGAAACCAGCCTTTCAAGTTTAGAAAACTGATGATGATGCTCTTTGTACAGGTCATTTAATCTGAAACGGGTAAAGTCGTGCATGCTAGAGGAAATTTCAACGCTAGATATTCGCGTCTGCCGTGCAGCTGCTTTTACGCCAGCCAGCCGACATAGCTGAGACATCCAGCGTGGGCGGCCAGCTGCAAGGATGCTAATGGGCTGAAAAGGAGGAACCCTGTGCTGCCCCCACCTTATCCGTCTCTCGAATGCCAAATCTATAAAGCGATCAGGATCATTAGCATAATTGTACCCCAACAACGGGCTACTTGATATATTACGCTCAATCCAAGCATAGATTTTTTTTACTAAGAATGCTTTTTAACTCAGTTCTCGTCCACGATATATCAATTATATACTGTTCAGACTTATCTAGATCTTCGACGCTTCTTAAATTCGTCCAGACATCGCTCCGTACAGTGCATCGAATTGTTACCCCTTTGAAGTTTACGGCAACATAGCGACAAGCGGAGAAAAAACTTCCTACCGCTAACTGATGCTGCGGGGTATTTTCGAACGAAGCATCTATATCATCAACT
>JBBSKI010000108.1:0-5819 GCA_038256425.1 Sphingomonadales bacterium | reverse complement strand
GGCGCGCAACGATCGAGTGACCCATCGAAACGAAAATCCCTTTCAGATCCGGGCGCGCGGCCCGTTGGGTCCGCACCGGTAAAGCACCTGCAAGATAGCGTCACGCTGGCTGCGTACAAGGTGTTTTAGTCAGGCAATACGGCGAAAGTCCGGCTTGACGTATGGGAGAGACGCGCAAACTGTCACCGGGGATCGTGATGCCAGGAATGCCTGGCTACAGGGGATTTGGGGATGTTCCAGGAATTCAGGACGTTCATCGCGCGCGGCAACGTGCTCGATCTGGCAGTCGGGGTCATCATCGGCGCCGCGTTCGGCAAGATCGTCACTTCGTTGACGGAGAGCATCATCATGCCGGTGGTCGGCTGGCTGTTCGGCGGGATCGATTTCACCAACAAGTTCATCCATCTCGCCGCCGCGCCCGCGGATTACAAGGGTTCGCTGACGGATTACGCCGCGCTGAAGGCCGCGGGGGTCCCGATGATCGGTTACGGTGACTTTGCAACACAACTCATCAACTTCCTGATCCTGGCCTACATTATCTTCCTGATCGTCAAGGCTGCCAATCGCGCGATGCCGCCGCCCGCCGAGGCTCCCGCCGGACCAAGCGAAACCGATCTTCTCGCCGAAATCCGCGACGAACTGCGCAAGCGTCCCTAGCGCCCTGGCACTTTTCGCGCCGTTCGCTTTCCATTCATGAAAATGAGCCTATATCGGTTCCTGCCGGGTTCGCCCGGCTATGATGATAAACTGCGCCGTATAATAGACGCAGCGGACCCGGGGGCAGTACCCGGCGGCTCCACCATAACCCTCGCACGCTCTTTGTTTGAAGAGGGGGCGGGGGCTCTGACGGGGCCGAACTAGGATCGACGTGTGTTCAAAGGCGGTGTTTTCTTCCGGGCTGAGTAACCCGTTCAAGGCTCAAAACCCACAAGTGCCAATGACAATGAAGCACTCGCAATCGCCGCGTAATCTGACGGCCTAACGGCCTGATCTTACAGAGCTAAAGCGCGGTTGGACCGACCGGGCAACAGAACGGATTCCAGCGGCTCGGGGTGGGCCGGGCAACAGAACCACCCCACTAACCTCTCAACCCAGCGCTCCCTCCGCAGCTTCGCGGTTGCGCTTTTCATGCCCGATGCAGTCGAGCATCTTGGCACCGGCCATGAACACCGCGCCGGTGCAGGCCAGAAACAGCAGCTTCCCGCCGATGCCGGGGTATTGGGTCAGATAGACGCTGCCGCGCTCTACCGCGCCCAGCGCGAGCGCATAGATGATGAGGAACGCCTCGAACCGCGTCTTGATAATAAACAGCCGACCGATCTTATCGAGCATGGGTGTCCTCTCAATCCTTAACGCATTGTAGAGCAACGATCATGCCACACGCGATGCGCCGCGCAAGACGCTGGTTAACGCCGTCACCGGGTGTAAGCTGTGGCGACGCTTCAGGCGAGTTCGGTGAGATCCAGCTTTTCGAGCAGGGTGGCTCGCGCGGCGATGACTGTGCCTGCCAGCGTGGCATGGCCCAGGTCGCCCGGATCGATCTGCGCCGGCCAGTGTGCCGCGACGATCCGCTCGATCGTGTCGGCGCGACGCTCGTCGAGCAGGAACCGCGGATCGATCGTGTCCGGATCGGCTACCACCCGCAGCCGCAGGCAAGCCGGACCGCCGCCATTGGCCATCGATTGCCGCACATCGACCGGCACCACTCGCCGGATCGGACCGTTGCTCGCCAGCATGGCGTCCAGCCAGGCGCGCACGCTTGGCGTTACCCAGGCCTCGAGCGGGATCACCAGGGCCATCTCGCCCGAGGGCAACGTGACCAATTGCCCATTGAACAAATAGCTGCGGATCGCCTCTGCCATGCTGACGCCGCTGGCTGGAACCACCACGATCTCGGCTTCCGGCAATATCGCCCGGATCGCGGCATAGGTGCCTTCGGGGTCGGCGAAGGCCTGCTCGTGCACGAACAGCACGCGCTCGTTGGCGACCGCGACCACATCGTTGTGGAACGCTCCAGCGGCGATGGCCTCGGGCGATTGTTCGACGAATAACACCTGCGCCGGGTTTAGCCCGTGAAGCCGCGCCACCGCCCGGCTCGCCTGCTCATGCTGGCGCGCAGGGAACGCACCGCCGGGGCGACCATAGACAAATATCTCAAGACCTTGCGTATCATGGCTCAGACCCATTCGCATGTGATTGGCGGCACCCTCGTCGCCGAAGCTGGGCGGGACTGGGGCGTGCAGGGCAAAATGCGCGGGATCGGCAAAAGCCAGCGCCAGCTGGCGGGCAGTATCGGGCCATTCCTGCGCACGGTGCGGCATCGTCACCAGATTGGCGGGGGTCAGGTGACAGCGCCCGTCGGCGGTATCGGGTGCTGGCGAGACCGTCGCCGCATTGGCGGTCCACATTGCCGAAGCCGACCATGCGGCAGCGACCAGGTGTGGACCGTCAGGCTCGCCCAACGCGGCCAGGAAGCCGGGGTTGGGACGGGGCAGGGGCACGAGAAACCCCTGCGCCAACCCCAACGCCAGGTTGCCGCGCATTTTGGCCAGGCCCTGCAAGGCCGCGGCGCGCGGGAAGGATGGCTCCCCGGCGTGAGCGGTTGCTGCAAGGTTGCCGATACTCAACCCGGCATAGTTGTGGCTGGGACCGACGATCCCGTCGAAATTGATCTCGACTAGCGCCCGACGAACCACGCCTTGTCTCCCGTCCCGATTTCAAGCGCAGCCGCAGCTTCGGCATCGAGCGACAGGCCCCGATCGTGCGGGGCGACCGTGGCGTAGCTGCAGCGAAAATCGCCCAACCGGCCGGTGGCGACAAGGGCTTTCTCGCCGTCCTTGAGGTTGGTCGCCGCCACGACCATTTCCCGGGCCTTGGCAATACTTTCGACCCGGTCGGTTCGCGCGGTCATCGTCGGCCCGCCGTCGAAAATGTCGACATAGCCTTCGTAGGCGAACCCCTCGGCCTCGAGCATCCGCATCGCGGCGCGTCCCGACGGGTGCGGCAGGCCGATGGCAGAGCGCGCGGTTTCGGGCAGCATCGCGATATAGACCGGGTGCTTGGGCATCAGGTCCGCGATGAACTGGTTGCCGTTGATCGCGTTGAAGTAGTCGGCTTCCTGAAAGCTCATCCCGAAGAACCGCCCGGCCACTCCATCCCAGAACGGCGAACCGCCGCGCTCGTCGATAACTCCGCGCAGTTCGGCCAGGATGCGATCGCCGAACCGCTCGCGGTGCATGGCGATGAACAGATAGCGGCTGCGCGCCAGCAGCATGCCCAACCCCCCGGCGCGTTCCGAGGGGTGGAGAAACAGCCCGCCAACCTCGCTCGACCCTTCCAGATCGGTGACCAGGTTGAGCATCTCGGCCCGGAAAGTGCGCGCCAATTCCTTCGAATGCTGGGTCAACGTGGCCATGCGATAGGAGTAGAACGGCCAGGTCTGGCCGACCCGGGTGAACAACTGAGCGGTACCCCTGACCTCCCCGGTCTCGACATTTTCCAGAACGATCACAAACAGTTCGTCACTCAATCCCGGCTCGGTATGAGCATAGGCCTCGGCCGAGCGGGCCAGCTTGGCGGTGAGCGATTTGCGATCGGCGGGCAGGTTGGTGAAGCCCCCGCCGGTCAGCTTCGCCATTTCGTAAAGCGGCTGGAGATCGCGGGTGGCAGCGGCGCGGATGCGAAAGGTCATGGTCATTCCCCCCCGGCAAGCCGGTGCAGCACCAGCGCCGATAATGCCGCGCGCTCGCCCAGCGATGGTACCAGCAGATACTCGTCGGGCGAATGGATCGCTCCCCCCCGGACCCCCATCGTATCGACCACCGGCACGCCGCAGGCCGCGATGTTGTTGCCGTCGCACACCCCGCCGCTCGGTTGCCAGGCGATCGGCTGACCCAGCGCCGCGCCGCACCGCTTGACCAGTTCGAACAGGCGCAGCGCTTCATCGCTCAAAGGCTTGGGCGGACGGGTAATTCCGCCGTGAAGCACGATGCTGACCTCATGCTCGGCTTCGACGCCCTGGAGCACGCCATAAATCGCCCGGTCGAAGCGCTCGGCGTCGGCGGTGTCGCGTGGACGAATGTTGAAGCGCAGGACCGCATGATCGGGCACGACGTTGTTGGCCGATCCCCCTTCGATCCGCGCCGGATTGAGCGACAGGCCCGAGCTTTCCATCGCCTTGAGTTGCAGCGCCAGATCGGCGGCGGCGATTACCGCGTTGCGGCCCCAGCCGGGGTTGCGCCCGGCATGAGCCGCGCGGCCCGTCACCACCGCGCTGAAATTGCCGCTGCCCCCGCGCGCCCCAGCCAGCGTGCCATCGGGCAGGGCGGATGGCTCGTAAGTCAGCGCTGCGACTTTTTCCGCCGCGAGCGCTGCGATAAGCGCGGCGGAGGAAAGCGAGCCGGTCTCCTCGTCCGAATTGACCAGCACGTCATAGCCGACCGATGCGGCAGCCGGACTGGCTTCGAACGCGCGCAGGGCGGCGAGGATGACCGCCAGCCCTCCCTTCATGTCGGCGACCCCGGGGCCGTTCAGGGTCTCGCCATCTTGCCAGGTCAGCGCCTGAAACGGATCGTCGATGGCGAACACGGTGTCCATGTGGCCGGTCAACAGGAACCGTCGCGCGGCCTGCGGGCGGACCCGGACGACCAGGTGGCGGCCATGCTGGAGCGCCATAACCCGCCCATCGGCGCCGACGCTTTCGATCGGTGCAGGTTCAGCAAGACTTACGTCCCCGGGAAGCGCCGCAAACGCGTGGGCCAGTGCCCCGGCCTGCGCGGCGAGACCCGTGAGATTGCGCGTGCCGCTGTTGATCGCGCTCCACGCCTCGACCTGGGCGAGCATCGGTGCGGGGTCGAGGACGGCGACCAGCGCGGCTTCGGTGGGAGAGAGCGGTTGCATATGCAACCGGCCCTAGCGCGCCGCCACAGCGTTGCCAATCGTGGCCCGCTGCGGCATAGGCGCAGTGGCTTCCTCCCCAGAGTGCGACAAACCGGCGCCCCTGTCTGCGGGCGCGCAAATCTGACGAGGTATCATGACCGACACGATCCAATGCAGCGGCCTGACGGTCGATTCGCAGCTCGCCGCGTTCCTCGAAGCCGAGGTGCTCGCGCCGCTGGGCCGCGATCCGGCGGCGTTCTGGAACGGGTTCGCCGCGCTGCTCGGGCAGTTCGTCCCGCGCAACCGGGCCTTGCTGGCCAAGCGCGATCTCTTGCAAACGCAGATCGATGCTTGGCATCTCGAACGACGCGGGCAACCGCACGATCCGGTCGCTTACCGCGCGTTTCTTGAGGAAATCGGCTATCTGGTGCCCGAGCCCGAAGCGTTCACGATCGGCACGCAGAACGTCGATCCCGAAATTGCGGTCATGGCCGGACCCCAATTGGTGGTGCCCAGCCTCAACGAGCGGTTCGTTCTCAACGCCGCCAATGCGCGCTGGGGAAGCCTGTATGACGCCTGGTACGGCACCGACGCGCTGCCCCATGCCCCGGAGGCTGTGGTCAAGGGATACGATCCGGAGCGCGGGGCTGCGGTAATCGCGGCGGGACGCGCCTTCCTAGACCTGGCGCTCCCGCTCGAAGGTGGCACAAGCTGGTCGGACTGGGACGGGCAGGCGATCCCCGTGCTGTGCGATCCGAGCGGATTTGCCGGACGCAAGGCAGGCGGGCTATTGTTCCGTAACAATGGCTTGCATATCGAACTTGTCATCGATCCCAAGCATCCGATCGGCGCGACCGACCCGGCGGGATTGTCAGACATCGTGCTCGAATCGGCGCTGACCACCATCGTCGATCTGGAGGATTCAGTCGCTGCGGTGGATG
>JBBSKI010000107.1:0-5982 GCA_038256425.1 Sphingomonadales bacterium | reverse complement strand
GGCGAGCGCGGGCAAGGCGAGCGCGGCCACGGCGATGGCGCGGAAAATCGGGCGGTTCATGCGAAAGATGCTCCCTGTTGGCAGGCGCTTCAACGCACGAGCGGCGTTGCAGTTTCGGATGGGCCGGTTTCGGGCGGCACGGTCTCGAGAGGCGCTTGCACCCATCGTCCGTCACAATGGTCCGTTCCGGGGCGGATGCCAAGCGGTGGTTGCGCTTGGGGCGGGCGTTGCTACACCCCCTCGCCATGGCAACGCGGAGAAAATCCCAGGCACAGCGGGCCGACCTGGTGATCCTGGGCGGCGGCCTCGCCGGCGGCCTGATCGCGCTGGCGCTGGCCGAACGCCGGCCCGAGCTGGATCTGCTGCTGGTCGAACAGGACGATACGCTGGGCGGCAACCACGTCTGGTCGTTCTTCGGCAGCGATGTCCCGACGGAGGACCGCTGGCTGCTAGAGCGGCTCGTGGTCAAGGGCTGGAGGGGCTACGATGTCGCCTTTCCGGCCTTTCGCCGCACCCTGCCCACCACCTATTACAGCATCACTTCGGAACGGTTCGACCGCGAACTTCGCGCGACCCTGCCGCCGCGCGCGATCCTGACCGGGGCGCGGGTGCTGAGCTGCGATGCGACATCGGTGCGGATGATCGACGGCACCACGATCGAGGCGGGCGCGGTGATCGATGCGCGCGGGATGCGGCTGGCAGGCGAGCTGACCGGCGGCTGGCAGAAGTTCGTCGGCACGATGGTCCGGCTCAAGCAGCCCCACGGGCTCGAACGACCGATGGTGATGGACGCGACGGTCGACCAGATCGACGGCTATCGCTTTGTTTATTGCCTGCCGTTCGGCACCCACGAGCTGTTCGTCGAGGATACCTATTACAGCGAAAACGATCGGCTTGACCGCACCGCGCTGCACAAGCGGATCGACGATTACATCTTCGATCACGGCTGGCAGGTCGAAGAATTGCTGTACCAGGAGCACGGGGTGCTGCCGGTGGTGAGCGGCGGCGATTTCGATGCCTTCTGGCGCGCGACCGGAACCGAAATCGCCAAGGCGGGAACCCGTGCCGGGCTGTTCCACCCGCTGACCGGCTATTCGCTGCCCAAGGCGGTGCGTTATGCCACCCAGCTGGCGGCGAGGCGGGATTTCTCCCCCGCCGGCCTGCTCAAGTTTTCAGAAGACCAGGGCCGTGCCGCGTGGCGCGAAGGGGGCCATGTCCGGCGGCTGACCGCGATGCTGTTCGGCGCGGCGAGCCCGCACGAGCGGTACCGCGTGCTTGAACTCTTCTATCGCCATCCCCACAAAATGATCGAGCGCTTCTACGCGGGGCGGTTGACGCTGGGGGACAAGCTGCGCACGGTCAGCGGCAAGCCACCTGTGCCGATCGGCCGCGCAGTGGCGGTCCTCGCCGGTCTTGGACCGGAGCGCATCCGGCTGCGCCATGCTATCCTGCGAGCCGACCCTGCCTGAAGGCTTCTCCGTGAATTCTGTCTCAGCCAATCCCGTTTCGGCCCAATCCGCTTCGGCCCAATCCGTCCCTTCCAAGAGTGCCGCAGTTATCGGAGCCGGGTTCGGCGGGCTGGCGCTCGCCATCCGGCTGCAATCGGCCGGGATCGCCACCACCCTGGTCGAAGGCCGCGACAAGCCCGGCGGGCGCGGTTACTTCTGGGAGAAGGACGGCTTCACCTTCGACGCCGGGCCGACCGTGGTGACCGATCCGGCCTGCCTCGAGGAACTGTGGGCGCTTTCGGGCCACCGCCTCGCCGACGATGTCGAACTGATGCCGGTCACGCCGTTCTATCGGCTCCACTGGGCCGACGGCACCCATTTCGACTATTCGAACGATGCCAAGGGCATGGCCAGCGAGATCGCCCGCGTCGCCCCGGGCGACCACGAGGGCTACGCCCGGTTCCTCGATTACAGCGCCGGGGTCTATGAGCAGGGCTACGTCAAGCTGGGGGCCAAGCCGTTCCTGAATTTTTCCACGATGATCAAGGCCGCGCCCGCGCTGGCCAGGTATCAGGCATGGCGCTCGGTCTATTCGATGGTTGCCAGCTTCATCAAGTCGGAGAAGCTGCGCGAGGCGCTGAGCTTCCACACGCTGCTGGTCGGCGGCAATCCGATGACCACCAGTGCGATCTATGCGCTGATCCACAAGCTGGAAAAAGACGGCGGGGTGTGGTGGGCGAAAGGCGGCACCAATCGCCTGATCGCGGGAATGGTCCGACATTTCGAGCGGATCGGCGGCACCGTGCGGCTGGGCGATCCGGTGACGCGGATCGCCACTGCCAGAGAACCGGGGGGGGGCGACAAGGCGACCGGCCTCGAATGCCAAAGCGGGTGGAAGGGCAGCTTCGATGCGATCGCCACCAATGCCGACCTGATGCATTCGTACCGCGACCTGCTGGGCGACAGCATTCGCGGCAAGAAGCAGGCCAAGGCGCTGGCCAGGAAGCGGTTTTCGCCGGGATTGTTCGTGGTCCACTTCGGCCTGAAAGGCACCTGGCCGGGCATCCCGCACCACATGATCCTGTTCGGGCCGCGTTATAAGGGCCTGCTCGACGACATCTACGAGCACGGCGTACTGCCGCAGGATTTCTCGATCTATCTGCACCATCCCACGGTCAGCGATCCGACGATGGCGCCCGAGGGGATGAGCACGTTCTATGCGCTGGTCCCGGTCGCGCATCTCGGCAAGCTTCCGGTCGACTGGGACGAGATCGGCCCGGCCTTGGAAAAGCGCATTCTCGACGAGGTCGGGCGGCGCCTGATCCCCGATATCCACAGCCGGATCGTCACCAAGTTCCACTATGCGCCGAGCGATTTCGCCGCCGATCTCAACGCGCACCTGGGCAGCGCGTTCAGCCTCGAGCCGATCCTGACCCAAAGCGCCTGGTTCCGCGCGCACAACCGTGACGATGTGATCGGGAACCTGTATTTCGTCGGCGCGGGGACGCATCCGGGCGCGGGTATCCCCGGCGTGGTCGCCAGCGCCAAGGCGACGGCGGGACTGATGCTGGAGGATTTGCGGTGAAGGTCACGATCCAGCTCCTGCATCACACCTGCGAAAGTCGCTTGAAGATGGAAATCGTCAAGTGAAACGCATCGCGGTCTATTGCGGTTCGGCCACTCCGGCTGACCCCCGCTACGTCGAGCTGGCGCGCGAAGTGGGCGCTAAGCTCGCCGCGCGTAACATTGGCGTGGTTTACGGCGGCGGACGGCTGGGGCTGATGGGTGCGCTGGCGAGCGGTGCGCTCGCTGCCGGCGGCGAAGTGATCGGGGTGATCCCTGAAGCTCTGGTAGGCGGCGAGGTTGCCAATACCGATTGCACCGAATTGCACGTCGTCCCCGGCATGCACCAGCGCAAGCAGGCCTTCACCGATCTGTCCGACGGGTTCCTGACGCTCCCCGGCGGGGTCGGCACAATGGACGAGCTGTGGGAAGCGGTCAGTTGGGCGCAGCTGGGCTATCATGCCAAGCCGGTCGGGCTGCTCAACGCCTTCGGGTTCTACGATCACCTGCTGGCCTTCAACGCGGTGATGATCGAGACCGGGTTCATCCGCGCGGCGCACGCGGGCATCATCGTGCACGATGTGGCGCTGGAGCCGTTGCTCGACCGGATGGCGGCGCATCGGCCGCACACGCCGATCTTTGCGATGAAGGCGAGCGATTTGTGATCCTGCGCGCGGTCGAAGCCCCCGCCGTCATCCTCGACCGCCCCGCCCTTGTCGCTCACGCCCGCGATTCCATCGCGCGCGGCTCGAAATCGTTCGCCGCCGCCAGCCGCCTGTTCGATCGTAAAACCCGGGAACGGGTGTGGCTGCTTTATGCCTGGTGCCGACGCTGCGACGACCTGGCCGATGCACAGGAGCACGGCGGCGCTTTGGGCGATCAGGCAAATGCCCACCAGCGCCTTGCGACCATCCGCGAGCGCACCGCGATGGCTTTTGCCGGCAAGCCCAGCGGCGATCCCGCGTTCGATGCCTTTGGCCTGGTCGCCGCCGAATGCGGGATCACCCGGACGATGGCCGACGACGTGATCGCCGGGTTCGCGCTCGACGCGGCCGACTGGCAGCCGCACTCCGAAGCCGATCTGATGCGCTATTGCTTCCACGTCGCGGGTGCGGTGGGCGTGATGATGGCAGTGGTGCTGGGAGTCTCGCCCGATGACGAGGACACGCTCGATCGCGCCTGCGACCTTGGCCTGTCCTTCCAGCTCGCCAATATCGCGCGCGACATCGAGGAGGACGACGCGGCGGACCGCTGTTACCTACCGCTCGAATGGCTGTCCGAGGCCGATATCCCGCCCGGCGAGCACCTCAAGCCGCATTACCGCAAGGCGTTGACCGGGCAGGTCGCGCGGATGGTGCGGATCGCGCACGGGCACGAATGTTCGGGGCGGATCGGCGCGGGTCGCCTCGCCCCACGCCAGCGCTGGGCAGTGCTAAGCGCGGCGGGGATCTATGGCGAGATCGCCCGAAAGGTTGAGCGGCGCGGCGCGCACGCGTGGGATCATCGCACCGTCATCACCGATCTGGCGAAGCTCGGCTGGATCGCCCGCGCCGGGTGGGAGGCGCTGACCCCGCCCCCGCGCGCCTGCCTAGAGGGCGCCGACCTGCGGGTGTGGACGCGGCGGGAATTGTCGGGGCGTTAGACCCTGCTTCTGCCCACACGGTCGAGAGAATATCGGGTGCAGCGTCAGGCGCTCCAGTAGATCGTGACCGGGGCGCGGGGTGCGCGCAGGACGTCGGACACCGGCCAGGCATCGGACCCGGCCAGCGCCGCCTCGATCAGACGGCGCTTGGCCGATCCGGTCGCAACCAGGATCGTCGCCCGCGTCGCGGCGAGCGCCTGGCGGTTGAGCGAAAGCCGCGCGAACGGTGCCTCGGGGGGTAGCGGCTTGGGCATGGTGGCGATCACCCGCGGCTTCATGCTGGGTAGCGCGCACATCCGCGGGAACAGCGAGGCGACATGGCCATCCTCGCCCATCCCCAGCCAGACCAGATCGAACGGCTTGATTTTCTGGCCTTCCTCGAGCGGCAGCAGCGTCGCTCCGGTATGTCCCAGAGCCAACTCGAGCTTGCCGAAATTGCTCGCCGGATGATCGTGCGGGACCTGCCGGTCGTCGGTCGGGGTCAGCGTGGTTCCGGACCAGTCGAGGTTCCGTTCGGCCAACAGGGCGAAGACCCGGGCCGGGGTCGATCCGCCCGCCACCGCGATGCGCTTTTTACCCGGTCGCGCGATTTCGGCGGCGATCCGATCGGCCACCGCGGCCAGATCGCCCGGCTCGGCCAGGGTGACGGCGAAGTCTTGGGAAGCGGAGCGGCGCGGCATGGGGTGGGGCATAGCCGCCCGCGCGCGAGCCGCCAATCATTCAACACCTGGCGAAACCTAGCCGGCTTCCGTCAGGAACCCGACCAGCGCCTTGACCTTCTTCTGGCGCCATTGCGGCATCGGCGCGACCAGCCAGAAAGCGCGGCGGCACGGTTCCGGCGGACCCAGCGCGACCAGGTGCCCGGCTTCAAGCGCTGCGCCCGCCAGCAGCACCGGCACCCGCGCGCGACCGAGGCCGGCGGCGGCGGAGGCAATCGCCAGACCGGCGTCGGCAACGGTCAGCAAGGGCTCGCCATTCTCTCCCAAGTCACCCGGCCAGCCGATCCACGGCGCATCGGGCCCCGCTCCGGGAGCGGCAACCGTTACCCGCCCGCCCTCACCCAGCGCCACGCCTTCGAGATCGCCCGGCCCCTCGGCGAACCGCACCGCAAGGTCGAGGTTGGCCTCGGTAAAGTCGGTTTCGGCGTCGCCGCCGACCAGCACGTATCGCAGCTGCGGGTTGTCGCTACGGAACGCGGCGAGGCGCGGGGCGAGCCACAGCCCGAGCACGTCGCGCGGGGCGGCGATGGTATAGACGTGGCTCGACTGGCCCGATTGCATGGCGCGGACCGCTTCCTCGAACTGGAGGAACCCGCCGCGTAGCGCATCG
>JBBSKI010000106.1:0-6096 GCA_038256425.1 Sphingomonadales bacterium | reverse complement strand
GGCGATGACTTCACCTTTGGCCGACCCCTGGAACACCAGATTGCCTGCCGTCGCGAGCGTGCCACCGTTCGAAGGCCCGGGCTGGCTGACCCGCCAGACTTCCTTGCGCGCGACCGGATCCCACGCCACCAGCGCGCCGAGGGTGCTCTCCCTGATTTGCTTGCGAATGGCCGAGTCGGCCGGCGTCGGGACCGGATCGAGTCCCAACTGCATCCCGATGTCGCTGCCCTGAAAATCCTTGGCCGCCAAGAACGGAAAGGCCGCCTCGTTGGTTGGGATATAAACCAACCCAGTCTTTGGACTGAAGCTCATCGGGTGCCAGGTATGTGCGCCGTAAATGCTGGGCATACCGACGAAAACCTTGCCGGTCTGCTCGTACCGGGCCTCAGGGTTGATCGCAGGACGTCCGCTGACGGGATCGATCGATGTGGCCCAGTTGACCTTGCCAAACGCTGTCGCCGAGAGGAACTTTCCGGTCCTGGCGTCGAGCACATAGAAAAATCCGTTCTTGGGCGCGTGCATTACGACATGGCGCTTCTGGTCCCCCAGCGTGAGGTCTGCCACCATGATCTGCGCGTTGGAATCGTAGTCCCAGCGATCCTCCGGAGTCTCCTGGAAGTGCCAGGCGTATTCGCCAGTATCGGCGTTCACCGCGACGATCGACGATGTGTAAAGACTGTCACCCTGCCGCCCATGGGCCTTGGGATTCCACGGCTCGGCGTTGCCCGTTCCAAAATAGACGAGATTGGTGGCAGGGTCATAAGTAATCGCATCCCATACCGTGCCGCCGCCGCCGAACTCCCACCACTTGCCCGACCACGTCTTGGCGGCCTTCTCCATCGCCGACTTGTTCAGGCCCTCCTTCTCGAAACCCTCGGCAGGATTGCCGGGAACCGTGTGAAAACGCCACACTTCGGCTCCGGTCTCCGCGTCGAACGCCGCGAGCGAGCCGCGCGCCCGGTACTCGGCACCGGCGCTGCCGATCAGGACGCGCCCCTTGGCGATCCGCGGCGCGCCGGTAATGGCATAGCTTTTCTGGTCGGGGACAACGACCTTGGCCCAAACTTCCTTGCCGGTTGCTTTGTCTAGCGCGATCAGCCGTCCGTCGAGCGCGGCGACATAAAGCTTGTCGCCGTAGAGCGCCACGCCGCGGTTGACGGCGTCGCAGCACACCCGCACCAGCGTCTCGCGCGGCACCTTGGGATCGTAGGCCCACAGCAGCTTGCCGGTCGCGGCGTCGAAGGCCAGCACCTTGCTCCACGCGGTCGAGATGTACAGCTTGCCATCGTGCATGAGCGGGGTGGCTTCCTGCCCGCGCGCGGTATCGAGATCGTAGGACCAGGCTAGGCCGAGATCGCCCACGGTCTTCTCGTTGATCGCGGCCAGCGGGCTGAAGCGCTGCTCGTCATAGGTGCGGCCATAGCTGAGCCACTCGCCCTCGTTGGCATCGGCTTTTTCCAGCATAGCTGCAGTGACGCCGCCGCCCTCGCCGTCCGCTTGCGCGCCACCTCCAGCGATAGAGCAGGCCGCCAGCGAGGCGAGAACCGGCAGCAATCCGGCGACAGTCAACACCCTCAAACGCAACATACGCAACCCTCCCGGCTGTATTTCAATTCACCATCCGCGCGGTGTTGTCCCCATGCATACGGCGAAGTGCCGGTTTGTCCATATTGCCCTGCAACGGCGATATCTTCGGGCGAGGAGTTGGGTGTCGGTGCGAAACCGGCGCCTCGCCCAGGGTCAAAGCTCGGGCACTTTGCCCGGCCGCCATTCAGGCTCACCCGCAAAGCGGATCGCAGGCGCAATTTGATGGCGCCCATCGGCCTCGATCAGCAACCTCCGCTCCGCAATATGGGGCTGGTCGAACGCCTCGCAGAAATCGAGCACCGGGGCGAAGGCGACGTCGAGCCGCGCGAACCACGCGACCCATTCGTCGCGGGTCCGCTGCGCGAAGGTTTCGCGCAAAAACGCGATCAGCGGCTCCTGTTCGCCCGCCTCGGCCTCCGCGAACGGCATCAGATCGAGCCGACCGAGCGCTTCGAGCAGGTTGCGCGCGAACTTCAGCTCGCGCCCGCCAAGCGCGACATGGCGGCCATCGGCGGTGCGATAGACCTGATAGAAGCCCGCCCCGCCGAGCGAACGCTGGTGGCTGGACCGGGGCGCGGCCCCGCCCGCAATCGCGCTCCCCGCGGTGTGCGCGCACCACGGCAGCAGGCTGTCGAACATCGCGATGTCGAGATAATCGCCAGCGCCGGTGCGTTCGCGCCCGACCAGCGCCATCAGCACCGCTGCCAGCGCGGTCAGCCCGGCGGCCATGTCGGCCGAGGCCGCGCCGGGCACCACCGGCATGCCATCAAATTCACCGTGTGGGGGGCCGTCGTTGACGCTGAGAAACCCGGCGAGCGCCTGCACCGCCAGATCGTGGGCGGGATGATGCGCCAGTTCGCCCGATTGTCCGAACGCCGAGATCGAACAATAAACGATCCGCGGGTTGAGCGCGCGGACGCTGGCGTAATCGAACCCGAGCCGGGCCATCACCCCGGGGCGAAACCCTTCGAGGAACACATCGGCCCCCGGGATCAGCTCGCGCAGCGCCGCCTTGCCCTCATCCTGCTTGAGATCGAGCACGCGGCTTTGCTTGCCCCGGTTGAGCTGCGCGAACCACACCGACTGGCCGTTTTCATACGGGGTCTGGCTGCGCGCGGGATCGCCGCCGGGCGGCTCGATCTTGATCACCTGTGCGCCCTGATCGGCCATCATCACGCTCAGCATCGGCCCGGGCAGGAACTGCGTCAGATCGACGACGGTGATGCCGGAAAGTTTACCCATCGTGCGGTCCCTCAAACGTTACAGGTAGCGAGCCAGCCCGCCGCGCGGGGTCGGGTTTGTGTATCCCGCATCACGCCTGCTCCCCGCGCGCCCAGCCGGGCGCCGCCGGTTCCAGTGTATCGAGGAACGCCGCCGCGCTGGCACGATAGGCATCGCGCACCTCGGGCTTCATCCGGTTCCAGGTGGCATACATGTTGGCCATGCGGTGGTTGTTGCCAAAGCGCTGCTCGTGGCGCGCCAGGAAATCCCAGTACAGCGCGTTGAACGGGCAGGCATCCGGGCCGGTCTTCAGCTTGACTCGATAGCGGCACGATCCGCAGTGATCGGACATCCGATCGATATAGGCCCCGCCGCCGGCATAAGGCTTGGTGGCGAGCCGCCCGCCATCGGCGTGCTGGCTCATGCCGATGACATTGGGCAGCTCGACCCACTCGTAAGCGTCGGCGTAGACCACCAGGAACCAGTCGGCCACCTCCTGCGGCCGCACGCCCGCCAGCATGGCGAAGTTGCCCAGCACCATCAGCCGCTGGATGTGATGCGCATAGGCGTTGTCGCGCGTGTTGCGGACCGCTTCGGCCAGGCAAAGCATCTCGGTCTCGCCGGTCCAGTAGAATTCGGGAAGCGGCCGGGTCGCGTCGAGCCCGTTCGCGTCTGCGACCCCGGGCATTTCCAGCCAGTAATAGCCCCGGACATATTCGCGCCAGCCGATGATCTGGCGGATGAACCCTTCGGCGGCGTTCAGCGGCACGTCGCCCGCCGCATAGGCATCGGCCGCAGCCTGCGCCACTTCGAGCGGGGTCAGCAGCCCGATGTTCAAAGCCGGGCTGAGCCAGCTGTGATAGAGCCAGTCCTGCCCGGTCACCATGGCATCCTGGTAGGTGCCGAAATCGGGCAAGGCGGTCTTCACGAAATGGTCCAGCGCCCGGTGCGCCTGCACGGCGGTGACCGGCAGGGAAAAGTGCTCCAGCCGCCCGAAATGGCCGCCGAACCGCCCCGCGACGAGGGCCATGACCTCGGCGGTGATTTCGTCGGGCGCGAATTGCATCGGTTCGGGATAGTTGAGCCCACGCTTCGGCGACGCGCGATTTTCGTGGTCGAGGTTCCATTTCCCGCCCTCGGGCTTGCCGTCGGGCGTCATCAGCAGGTCGGTCTTGCGGCGCATCTCGCGGTAGAAATACTCCATCACCAGCGCGCCGCGCGCCTGCGCCCAGGTCTGGAATTCCAGGATGCCGCATAGGAAACGGTCGTCGGCGAGCACCTCGACCGGCACCCCGCAGGTCTTCGACCAGCCATCGATCGCGGTCTTGACCCGCCACTCGCCCGGCTCGACGATCCGGATCGATCGGCACCCATGCCGCTCCACCGCGCGCGCCACTTCGCCGGTGAAGCTGCCGGTGTTGTCCGGATCGTCGAGCCGGATGTAATCGACGGTCCAGCCGCCCGCCCGCAGTTCCTCCGCAAAATGGCGCATGGCGGACAGGATCAGGGCGATCTTGCGCTTGTGGTGCAGGACATAGGTCGTTTCCTGCTCGACCTCCATCATCAGCACCACGGCATCGCCGGGCGAGACATCGCGCAGCGAGGCGAGGGCATGAGACAGCTGATCGCCCAGAACCGGAATGAGAATCGTCATGCGGTCTGGCTAGCGACTGGATCGCCGCGTGAAAGCGCTATTTTCGCCGAAACGCGGCGGCCTGCAGCGCGGCCTATTCTCAGGGATCGTATCGTCACGATCTGCGGCCAGTTCCATCGGCCGGCGTATGACGCCTGCTCCCACGCTTATGGAAAGGCGCGGCAAACCCCCCAATCTGCGTATGGCTTGCCCAAAGCATGGCACGGACATAGTCAACCGTTGCCAAAAACAGACAAAATTCAATCAGATCGCCAGATCGATTCCACTAAGGTACCGCGATGACCGCACAGCCTCCGTTTGCGACTTTCGCACCGCCCATTCGCCCCCCCTCCCCGCTGCGCGAGGCGATCACCCGGGCCACTCGGCGCGACGAGGCGGGATGCCTCGCGCCGCTGCTCGATGCCGCCACGTTCGATGCCGCGAGGAAGTCTGCCGTGCGTGAAACCGCGTCCCGGCTGGTGTCGACGCTGCGCGCCAATCACAAGGGCAGCGGGGTCGAGGGGCTCGTTCAGGAATACTCGCTGTCGAGCGAGGAAGGCGTCGCGCTGATGTGCCTGGCCGAAGCCCTGCTGCGGATCCCCGACGATGCCACCCGCGATGCCCTGATCCGCGACAAGATCGCCGAAGGGGATTGGGGCGCGCATCTGGGCGGCGGCAGATCGTTGTTCGTCAACGCGGCGACCTGGGGCCTGGTCGTCACCGGCAAGTTGGTCGGCAGTGTCGATGATCGCGGCCTGGGCGCGGCCCTGGCGCGGCTGGTGGCGCGCGCGGGCGAGCCAGTGATCCGGCGCGGGGTCGATCTGGCGATGCGGATGATGGGCGAGCAGTTCGTCACCGGCGAGACCATCGACGAGGCGCTGAAACGGGCCCGGACGCTGGAGGCCAGGGGGTTCGGCTACAGCTACGACATGCTCGGCGAAGCCGCGACGACGATGGCCGATGCCGAGCGCTATTACCTCGATTACGAACAGGCGATCCATGCGATCGGCAAGGCCTCGAACGGTCGCGGGGTTTACGATGGCCCGGGGATTTCGATCAAGCTTTCGGCGCTGCATCCGCGCTATGTCCGCGCGCAGGCGGAACGGGTCATGGCCGAGCTTCTGCCGCAGGTTCGCGTGCTGGCACGCCTCGCCCGGGGCTATGGCATCGGCTTCAACATCGACGCCGAGGAAGCCGACCGGCTCGAACTGTCGCTCGATCTGCTCGAGAGTCTGGCGCTCGATCCCGATCTGGCGAACTGGGACGGGCTGGGTTTCGTCGTGCAGGGCTATGGCAAGCGCTGTCCCTTCGTGATCGACTGGGTCGTCGATCTGGCGCGGCGCGCCGGGCGGCGGATCATGGTGCGGCTGGTCAAGGGGGCCTATTGGGACGCCGAGATCAAGCGGGCGCAGGTCGATGGGCTCGCGGATTTCCCGGTCTATACCCGCAAGGTTCATACCGATGTCGCCTACATCGCCTGCGCTGCCAAGCTGCTGGCAGCACCCGACGCGGTCTTTCCGCAGTTCGCGACGCACAACGCGCAGACGGTCGCGACCATCTACGAACTCGCCGGACCCGATTTCGAGGTCGGCAAATACGAGTTCCAGTGCCTCCACGGCATGGGCGAGCCGCTGTATGAGCAGGTCGTCGGCAAG
>JBBSKI010000105.1:0-6129 GCA_038256425.1 Sphingomonadales bacterium | reverse complement strand
GGCAGCACGCTCTCGCGCGTGCCGAACCGCATGTCGCATTCCTGCAACGCGATCACGTCGGCATCGAGTTCGCGCAGCACCGCGACGATCCGCTCGGGATCGCGCCGCCGGTCGAGCCCCACGCCTTTGTGGATGTTGTAGCTGGCGAAAGTAAGCCGCACCTAATTAGCCGGAGCATCCCCCAAGATGAACCGGTCGGTCGGGCGGGTCGGCAGCCCGTCGATGCTGCGGGTCCGGCCCTGGAGTTTCTCGACCCATTTCACCGGGTCTTGCTGCGCGTGATACTTGGTCAGCGTCGCGCGGGGCTTGTCGATCGTCATCACCGGCACGCCCCAGCCGCAACTGGTCTGGACGCTCTCCACCGTTATGTCGAAGATCTGGCGCGTGCCCGGGAGCAGGGTAAAATGCTTTTCCAGCGCCGCCCATTCGGGATCGGCGGGGAGCACGGCGCGACCGGTCCCGTAGATCCGCAGGATCAGCGCGGGTTGTTCGAAATTGCACATCATCACGGTGATCCGGCCGTCTGCGGCCAGATGCGCGTGGGTCTCGTTACCCGAACCGCCCAAATCCAGATAGCCGCAGCGGTTGGGGCCGAGCACACGGAAGGTGTCGAGCCCCTTGGGGCTGAGGTTGATCCGCGCATCGTCCGCCGCGGTGGCGACGAAAAACACTGCCTGCCGCGAAATCATCGCGACATGGTCGTCGGTCAAGTGATCGCTGAAATCCATCAGAGGAACTCTCTCAGTGTCTCGATAAAGCGCTCAAACTGGTCATGATGCAGCCAGTGCCCGGCGTTCTCGAATTCGATCACCGAAGCGGTGCTGAAATAGCGAATGCGCCCGTCGGTCTCGGGGTTAGAGGCCCAGCTGTTGGCTCCGTAGAGCAGCAGGGTCGGGCAGGAGATCGCTTCCCACACCGAATTCAGCTCCTCATAGCCGGTCTCGACCGGCCAGTTGTTCAGGTGCGGATCGAATTTCCAGCTGAACGTGCCGTCCTCGTTGCGATTGACCCCGTGGATCGTCAGGTGTTCGGCCTGATCGGCGGTGAGGTACGTGTTTTCCTCGCGCATCCGCGCCAGCGAGTCGCCAATCGTGGCATATTTTCGCGGAATCCGCCCCGCCGAGGCGCGCTTTTTCTCGATCCATTCGCGCACCCGCTCGCGATAGGGCTTGGCAAATAGTTTGGCGATCACCGCAGGCGACGGGCCGAGGCCCTCGATCGCCACCAGCTTGCGGACCATTTCGGGATAGATCCCGGCATAGCGCAGGCACACCTGCCCGCCCAACGAATGGGCGACGATCGTGACCGGGGCGAGATCGAGCTGATGGACCAGCTGGGCGATGTCGTAGACCATGTCCCCGGCCGAATAATTCCCGTCGGAGACCCATTCGCTGTCACCGTGGCCGCGATGGTCGATGGCGATGACGTGCCAGTCGTCGCGCAGCGCCTGGGCAGTCCAGTCCCAGTTTCGCGCATGATCGCGCCCGCCGTGAACCAGCAACAGCGGCGGCTTTTCCGGGTTACCCCAATCGAGGTAGTGCAGCCGCAGACGCTGCGAAATAAAGGTGCGCGAGACGGGGCCAAGCAGGGTCATGCGGAGCGCCCTAACCGGTTCGTCACCCGTTGTCAGCGTTCCTTGATTGCCGAGAACGCCAGCTCGGGGTTGCGCTCCTGCTGGTAGCTTACGTCCCATGCCGAGCGGGCCATGAACACCGGGTCGCCGTCGCGGTCGCGGGCCAGATTGGCGAGGTTGAACCCCGCGAACGCCGCCAGTGCCGCTTCGGAACCCTTGACCCAGCGGGCGGTATCGAACGGCGCGGGTTCGAGCGCGGCGGCGACCTTGTATTCCGCCTCCAGACGGCTGACCAGCACCTCGAGCTGGAGCTGGCCGACCACGCCGACGATCCACTGCGCCCCGATCTCAGGATAGAACACCTGGATTACGCCCTCTTCACTCAGATCATCGAGCGCCTTGCGGAGTTGCTTGGTCTTGGTCGGATCCTTCAGGATCACCCGGCGCAGGATTTCAGGCGCGAAGTTGGGTAGCCCGGTAAAGCGCACCTCGTTCTTTTCGGACAGCGTATCGCCGACCCGCAGCGTGCCGTGATTGGGGATGCCGATGATGTCGCCAGCCTCGGCAGTATCGGCGATCTCGCGATCCTGCGCGAAGAACAGGATCGGCGAATGGACCGCGACCGGCTTGCCCAGCCCGGACGGAGTGAGCTTCATCCCCCGCCGGAACGTGCCCGACACCATCCGCATGAACGCGATCCGGTCGCGATGCTGGGGGTCCATGTTGGCCTGGACCTTGAACACGAAGCCGGTGACCTCGGGCCGATCGGGCGAAATGGTGCCCTGCTCGCTAGGCTGGGGGCGCGGCGGCGGGGCATGGCGAGCGAGCGCATCGATAAGCGCGGCGACACCGAAATTCTTAAGCGCCGAGCCAAAGTACACCGGCGTCAGGTCGCCGTTGCGGTAGGCTTCAAGATCGAACGAGGGGTAACCGCCGCGCGCTAGCTCGACCTCGTCGGCGATGTTCTGCGGAATTGCCGCCTGGTCGGTCTTGCCGAGGAATTCGCGGCTGTCACCTTCGGGCCGGGCGATCAGGCCGGTGGCGAAATCGAGCACGCCTTCGAACTGCCCGCCCATGCCAACCGGCCAGCTCATCGGCACCACGTCGAGCGCCAGCGCATCTGCCACCTCGTCGAGCAGCGAAAACGGATCGCGGCCCTCTCGATCGACCTTGTTGACGAAGGTGATGATCGGCACCGAGCGGAGGCGGCACACCTCGAACAGCTTGCGGGTCTGCGGCTCGATGCCCTTGGCGGCATCGATCACCATCACGGCAGAATCGACGGCGGTCAGGGTGCGATAGGTGTCTTCGGAGAAATCCTCGTGCCCCGGCGTGTCGAGCAGGTTGAAGGTGATGCCGTCACGCTCAAACGTCATCACGCTCGACGTCACAGAGATCCCGCGTTGCTGCTCGATCTTCATCCAGTCCGAACGTGCGCGCCGCGCCTGCCCGCGCGCCTTGACCTCGCCCGCCAGATGGATCGCGCCGCCCTGCAGCAGCAGCTTCTCGGTCAGCGTGGTCTTGCCCGCATCGGGATGCGAGATGATCGCGAAGGTGCGGCGGTTGGCGTGGTGGGGACTGGACATGGGAGGCGGCGCTTAGCCGCGACCGGTGGCGGGGTCCAGCGCAGGGTCGTTCCGGGGCCGCATGGCGAGCGCGGCCAATCCTTCCGCCTCCAGCAGGAGATCGTCGTCCGCCGCGCCGCTCGGCAGGTTCTCGCGCCCGATCATCACCATCACCGGCACCGCCAGCGGGCTGACCCGGTCGAGCTTGACGTGGACCAGTTGCCCCGCCGCCCGATCGAGCAGATCGCCGACGCGGCCGACATCGGTCATCCGGGTGCGCGCATCGGCCCAGGCGGCCTCGATCAGGATGTGGTCGGGCTCGTACTTGCGCAGGACGTCGTAGATCAGGTCGGTCGAGAAGGTCACCTGCTTGCCCGACTTGCGCTTGCCCGGGTGTTGCCGCTCGACCAGCCCGCCGATCACCGCCACCTCGCGAAACGCCCGCCGCAGCAGGTGCGAGTTCTGGACCCACTCGACGAATTCATGCGCCAGGATATCGCCCGAAAGCAGTTCGGCCGGATTCTCGACCGGTTTCAGGCCATAGACCGCCAGCGAATAGTCGTTCGCGACGAAGCCGAGCGGGCCCAGCCCGCGCTCTTCCATCCGCCGGGTCAGCAGCATTCCCAGCGACTGGTTCGCGTTCCACCCCTCGAAGGTATAGTACACGCTGTATTCGCGCCGTCCGTGCGGGAAGCTTTCGACCAGCAATTCCCCCGGCCCCGGCATTTGGCTGCGCCAGTCCTGCATTTCGAGCCATTCGCGCACGTCGTCCGGAAACCGCGCCCACCCGGCCCGGTCGACCAGCAGGGCGCGGACCCGGTCGGCCAGATGCGTGGTCAGCGGCATTCGTGCGCCGCCATAGCTGGGGATCACCGCCGCGCTCTTGGAAGCGCGAACCGTAATCTCCATGTCCTTGATGCCTTCGACCTCCAGGCTTGTCCCGGCAAACCAGAAGGTATCGCCCGGACTGAGCGAGGCGCCGAAGTTTTCCTCGACCCGGCCCAGCGAGCGGCCGTTCCTGAACCGCACTTCGAGCATCTCGGCATCGAGGATGATCCCCGCGTTGAGCCGGTGGCGCGCGGCGTGCTCGGGATGTGCCAGGCGCCAGGTCGCGCTCCCGCCCTTGGGCACCTCGCGCACGATCCGCTTGAACCGGTCGTAGGCCTTGAGGGAATAGCCCCCGGTCGCCACGAAGTTCAGCACCCGCGCCCAAACCTCGGCGTCGACCCAGGCGTAGGCCAGCGATGAGCGCACTTCACCCAGCAGCGCGGCCTCGTCGAACGGCCCGGCGCAGGCACAGGCCATCACATGCTGGGCGAGCACGTCGAGCCCGCCGGGACGAAAGTCCTCGCCGTCGCGCTGGCCTTCCTCGACCGCTTCGACTGCCGCCGTCGCCTCGAGGAATTCGAAGCGGTTGCCCGGCACCAGCAGCGCGCGGCTCGGCATGTCGAGCCGGTGGTTGGCCCGCCCGATTCGCTGGAGCAGGCGGCTCGATCCCTTCGGCGCGCCCATCTGCACGACCAGATCGATGTCCCCCCAGTCGACCCCCAGATCGAGGCTGGCGGTGGCGACCAGCGCGCGCAATTCGCCGCGTGCCATGGCCCCCTCGACCTTGCGCCGCGCCTCCTTCGACAAGCTGCCGTGGTGGATGCCGATTGGCAGCTTGTCCTCGTTGATGTCCCACAGCAGCTGGAAGATGTATTCGGCCAGGAACCGCGTGTTGGTGAAGATCAGTGTGGTCCGGTTGGTGCGGATCGCCTTGTAAAGCTGCGGCACCGCCCATGCGGCGGCGTGCCCGCCCCACGGCACCCGCGCATCCTCTGGCAGGAGGATTTCGACCTGCGGCTCGGCTCCGGGCTCGCCTTCGACCAGGGTTACGGTGTCGATCTCGCCATGCGGGGCTAGCCAGGCTCGAAAGGCCTCGGGGTCGGCGACCGTGGCTGAGAGTGCGGCGCGGCGCATCTGCGGAGCGAGCGCCTGGAGCCGGGCCAGCGCCAGCGCCAGCAGGTCACCCCGCTTGCTGGTCGCGAAGGCGTGGATTTCGTCGATCACCACGCGCTGCAAGGTGGCGAAGATCGTCGCACTTTCGGGATAGCTGAGCAGGAGTGAAAGCGATTCGGGCGTGGTCAGCAACACGTGCGGCGGGCGGGCGCGTTGGCGCGCCTTGCGATCCGAGGGCGTATCCCCGCTGCGGGTTTCGACCCGGATCGCCAGACCGATCTCCTCGATCGGGGTCATAAGGTTGCGCTGGACATCGTGAGCCAGCGCCTTGAGCGGAGAAATATACAGCGTGTGCAGGCCGTCCGGCGGCGCGGCATCGTTCACCCGCGAGGGGGCGAACGCCGCCAGCGTGGGCAGGAACCCCGCCAGCGTCTTGCCCGCGCCGGTATCCGCGATCAGCAGCGCGTGCTGGCCGGCATCGGCGGCGGCGAGCATCTCGTGCTGATGCCGTCGCACGGTCCAGCCGCGCCCTGCGAACCACTGCGCGATTTCGGGGGGTGCAGAAGGTTCGCCGGTCATCGCCCCGACCAACGCACGAGGACGCCGAACGGTCAATTCGGGGATGCTGTAAAAAACCAAACAGGGGTGCAGATCACACGGGACTTGCAGAATCCGAGCGAAACCCGGAAAGTCGCACTTCGCCAGAGCGCGAGGGGAGAATCGACGGGCGATGTGGCGGTTGTTGCAAATGTCGATCCCCGAATCGCTGCGGGCCGAACTCGAGACGCGGATCGGGGCGGCCTATGCCGGCTTGCGCGGAACCGGACGTCAGAGCGAGGTCGAACTGGCTGGGTTTTTCACCGCCAGCCGCGGCGCAGGCACGCTGCTGCGCCAGTTGCTTGATCAGCCCGATGCGCGCGCGCTGATCGGCCAGCGGCTGAGAGAGCCGGTGGTGTTCTCCGCCGCTCCGACGATCAAGCCGCCCGGCGCGTCGGCCAGCGGCTATCGCAGCGACGAAAGCGATTGGGCCAAGATCGATTCGCCGCCCTC
>JBBSKI010000104.1:0-6168 GCA_038256425.1 Sphingomonadales bacterium | reverse complement strand
TCCCGCGCATGGTTCATCAACGCATAGTACATGACATCGTTGGCGCGCAGCGTGCGGGCCTCGGAAGTGCCGCCGCCCCAGTATGGCATCACCGCGCCGCGATGGTACAGGCTGAGGACCGAGGCCACCGCTCGCCCGCCATGGCTCACGGTGAGGATATCGGCAGCGGGGCCGAAGCGATCGAGCACCGCGTCGAACAGTGCCCGCGGGAATACCGGGGTGCCGAGATTGCGGACACTTTGCGAATATACCGCATAGTGCGCAGCGCGGTCGGCAGCTGCGGTCCCGACGGTTATCTCCAGACCGTGGCCCAGCCCGCGCCGCACTTCGGCGCGCTGCTTGCGCGGGATCGCCAGAAGCTGCGCTTCCGGATCGGCGGCCAACGGCGCGACAAATCCGGCGTGGGCATCGCGGCGGATGGTCCACCCCTTTCGCCCATCGGGCAGCGCCCCGCCCCGAAGTTCGATCCCCGGGCAGGCCAGCCGCCCGGCCAGTTCCTCCGCCGCCCCGGCCAGCAGCGACATGGCGCGCGGAGTCGCGGCGAGAATTCCGCCGCCAACCGCAAACCCGGTCGAGACCAGCGCTGCGCCCAGCAGCGGCGAGCGCACCGCATGGAGCGGCAGCAGCCCGGCAATCCCGCCGCGCTCCTCGCACAGCAGCACGATCGCGTCGTGCCCGGTCGATGCGTTGACTGCATCGAGCCAGGCCAGATCGTGAAACGGGGTCGCTTCAGGATGCGCGGCGAGGAACGCGGCGATTTGCGTGCGATCTCCGCCGGCGCGCAGGTTGGCCCGGCGCAGCGTCGGCGCGGCAGTCTCGATCAGCGCGCTCACTGGCCCGATGCCGAGAGGCGCGCCGCTTCGCGCAGGGCCAGGTCGTCCATCCGCCCCCAGGCAAATTCGCCGATCAACTGCCGCAGCTTGCCGCGCATAGCACCAAGGTTGGCATAGTGCCGCAGCTTCGATTTCAGCGGTGCGTTGCCGACGCGCGGCTGATCGGGGTCAATCTCCCACGGGTGGAAATAGAACACTGCGGGGCGGCCCTCGCGGCGGTTGACCTGGCGGATGGCCCAGCGCGAGACGCCGTAGGGCAGCACCCGGAAAAACCCGCCGCCGCCCGCCGCGATCCGCCGCCCGGCGAATTCGGCGGTGGTCACCGGGATTTCAAGCATCTCCGATCCCGTCACCGGACGGAAGGAAAAGCGCGGAGCTTCGCGCCAGCCGTAGTGATCGTGGACGATCGGCGCGACGCTGCTGCTGTAAAGATAGCCCGCCTTGGCCAGCACCGGGTGCGCCCACGGATTGCGCGCATCGATCGAAAAGCTGGGCGCGCGATAGCCGCGCACCGGCTGGCCCGACAGGTCCTCCAGCGTTTCGCGGGTGCGGCGCAGGTCGTCCGTGAAACTTGCCGGGTCCAGCGTGAACACGCGTGCGTGGTCCCAGCCGTGGCTGGCCAGTTCGTGCCCTGCATCGGTGATCTGGCGCATCAGTTGCGGATAGCGCGCCGCAACCCAGCCGAGCGTGAAAAAGGTGCCTTTGACCCCCGCCTCGTCGAACAGCGCCAACACCGCTTCGCAATTGCGCTCGACCCGGCAATCGAGTCCGCCCCAGCTGCGGCGGTCGATCACCGTCTCGAACGCGCCGACCTGGAACCAGTCCTCGACGTCGACCGATAGCCCGTTGATGATCGCAGCGGACTGTGCGCTGTTCGACGCGCCCCCAACGGGCGGAAAGCTGGCGGGGGCATTCATCCTGTTGACCCGGACCGCGCTCAGGCGGCGACGCGATGGGGATCGTCGGCTTCGATCCACTCGATCAGCATCGTCAGCGTATGACGGATCGTGCGCTCCTGTTCGAGGCCCCGCGCTTCAAGCGTCGCGACACGCCGCAGTGCCTCGTCGAGCGACTGGGCGAGACCTGACCGCTCGGCCCGCTCGCGCTCGTGGGCCTCGTCGTGATGATCGGAAAGTTCGACCACCGCCGCCTGCAATTCGGCGATCAGCGCATCGCGCTTGGCCAGTTCGGCGCGAATTTCGCCCAGATCGGGCGACAGGGCCAGCGGCAGCGCGGGCTCATCGTGGGGCAAGGCCGCCTCGGAAACGGGTGCCGGGGCCTGGACCGGAGCGAGCTGTGCCGGCGGAACCGCAGCGTCGCGGGCCAGATCGGCGAGCACTGTATCGAGCATCGCACAATCGATCCGCGAGCGCTGCTCGACCGCGCCGAGCAACAGCAGCCGCGCGACGATCTGGTTGATCCGGCGCGGAATGCCGCCGCTGGCGCGGGCCAAATCGGCATAAACGCGGCTGTCGAATGCGGGATTGCCGTCCCACCCCACGCGGGCCAGTCGATGTTCGACATAGGCCCCGACCTCGTCAGGCTCCATCGCTTCGAGATGGTGCGTGGCGATCACCCGCTGGCGCAATTGTTCAAGCTCGGGAGCCTGGGTCTTCTGGCGGAACTCGGGCTGGCCGAGCAGAAGGATCTGCAACAGCGGATGCGCGCCAAGCTGGAAGTTGGACAGCATCCGCAGTTCTTCAAGCGCGGCGACCGACAGGTTCTGCGCCTCGTCGACCACCAGCAGGCAGCGCCGCCCGGCCCGTGCTTCGGCGTGGAGGAACTGCTCGATATCACGCAGCGCGCTCGGCTTGTCCTTGCCCGCCACAGCCAGCCCGAAGGCTTGCGCCGCGATATGCACCAGTTCGGACCCGTCGAGTGCGCTGGTGACGATCTGCGCCGCGGTCAGTCGAGCCGGGTCGATCGTCGCCATCAGGTGCGCGACCAGCGTGGACTTGCCCGCGCCGACCTCGCCGGTGATGACGATGAAGCCCTCACCCTGCGCCAGGCCATAGCCGAGATAGGACAGCGCCTTGCGGTGCGTCGCGCTTTCGAAAAAGAAATCCGGGTCTGGGGTAAGCTGGAAAGGTCGCCCGCTGAAGCCGTAGAAGTCGTCGTACATTGTGGCTCTCCTCAGAGCGAATAGCGCAGGCCGAACAGGGCCGAGGCGGTCCACTGGTCGATCAGTGGAGCATCGCGCTCGATCCCGTCGACGCCGACGGCTGCGGTTGCGGTCAGCCGGTCGGTAAGGCGGCGGAAATAGGAGGCATTTGCGCCCAGCGCGGTCGCATCGCCAGCGATGGAAAGTCCGCTTTGGAACCAGTTGGCGTAGATGCTGGCGTTGATCGACGATTGCTGGTCGATCGGAGCGCCCAAAGTGGCGGCAATGAACACGTTTTCGTCGATCACCCCATTGGCCAGCGCCAGCACCGTGCCGGGGGCAGCAATGAATTTGCGCCGCTCATACCCGCCCGACAGGCCGGTTTTGATCCGACCGAAGTCGTGGCCGATCGAGGCCCCGATCCCGCGCCCGCGGAAGGTCGCCGAAGCCACCGAACTCAGCGCGTTGTTGACGCAGCCCCCATCCGAACGCGCGACGATGCAGCCGTTGAGATCGCCCGACAGAGGATTGCGGCTGACCTCGAAATCAGTCGGCAGGTTCTCCAGCGCGCGGCGCACCTGGCTGCCGAAGCCCGAGACATTGTCATAGACCGACACGTTGATCCCGGTACGCGCATCGGGTGCATAGGCGAACGAGCCGAAATAGCTGGTGGTGCCATAGCGCCGCCCGACATGCGCCTCGAAGGCCGTGCGCTTGCTCGGGCGCCACAGCACGCCCGCGTCCCAGATCAGCCCGTCGACATCGTAGGCAAGCTGGCGCGGGGCGGACTTGTCGGTGCGGAAACGCCCGTCGCGCCCGATGACCGGCGCGCCTGTGGCATCGCGCAGCGCATCGCGGCTCGATATCTCGACATCCTCGTAACCCACCCCGGCCAGCAGGGCGACGTCGAGCGATACCGGCAGGACCGCGTCCACCCGGGCGAACTTCTCATCGACCCGCTGATCGAGATTGGAGATGTCCTCGCGCGCCCAACCCGCCGATGCGGTCAGTCCGATCGGCAGATAGACTTGCGGGCGAAACCCGGCCGAGACCGTGCCCGCCTGGCTGAACGAATCGTCGAACACATCGACGCGTGCCTGACCCGGTGTGGGCTGCCCCGACACAAGCTGCACCGCGTTCGGCGATTCGAGCCGGGTGTAGCCCAGCTTGTAGCCCGCATTCAGGGCCACGCGATCGAGGTTGGTGGTGAGCGTCGGCCCGGCATAGAACGAATAGAGCTGGCTGACCGCGTCGCGCCCGGTGGCGAGCGGGTTGAGCGAGGCTCCGCCGCTGCTCTCGACCCGGGTCCGCGCCGCCAGCGCGCCTGCGTCGATCCGCAGCGTTCCGGGGATCACTTGGCTGCCTACCCGTGCGAGCCCGCTGACCACGTCGCCGCTGGCGTCGTTGCGGCCATAGCCGATCCGGCGTTCGTAGCGGACCGAGACCTGGCCTTCGGTATTGCGCCCGCGGATCGCGGCATCGACCCCGGCGGCGAGCGTGGTGTAGGTCAGCACCTCGTTGCCAGGCTCAAGCTCGGCGACCAGCACCTGGCCGACTTCGAGATAGGGCGTGATTTCGGTGCGCGCGCCGCCGCTGGTGCGGCTCTGTTCGCGCGAGTCCGAATCGCGGGCCTGTTCGCGCGCCATTGCGGGCGCGGCCAACGCAGCAAACGCGCAGGCGCTCACCATCCCGCGCCAAATGGTCCGGCGTGACATCGTCATCCCCCGTATCCGTAATAGGCCCCGAACCGCCGCCCAGTCGGCGAGAACTGGGTGCAGTTGAGCAGCAGCTTCACGTCCTCGCAGCCCGAGAGCAGCGAAAGCGCGTCCTTTAGCGCCGCCTCGCCGGTGCTGTCGGCGCGAACCACGACCAGCGTCTGGCCGACATGCATCGCCAGTTCGGAAGCAGGCGACGCGGCCAGCGCGGGCGGCGAATCGATTACGATCAGCCGGTTGGGTGAGGCTGCGCTGAGTGCCTCGAACAGCCTAGCGGTGCGGGCCGAGGCGAGCCATTCGGTGTCGGAATCGGTCATTTGGCCAGCGGGGAGCACGAACAGACCCGGAATGTCGGTGCCCATGATGCAGTCCTCGACCGCAATCGCGGGATCGGCCAGCGCGTCCATCAGGCCGGGACCGGCGGGCAGGCCCAGCGCCGAAAGCACGCTCGGCTTGGCAAAATCGGCGTCGACCAGCAGGACCTCGTTGTCCTTCTCGGCCGCGATCGACAGCGCCAGATTGACCGCGCAATAGGTCTTGCCCTCGGCCGGGTTGGCCGATGCGATAAGGATGCGGTGGCCCAGCGGCGAACCGATACCGTCGCGCGAATCGGCTGCGGAGAGCATGACCTGCCGCTTGATGAAGCGGAATTCCTCGAGCAGCGCGGTCACCGGCTCGCCCGGAACGATGAAGCCGTTGGCGCGCAGCGTTTCGCGGTCGATTGGATGAAGCTGCCCGGTAAAGTGACGCGCAGGGGGGCGCGGCACGACGATGGGCTCCGGCGCGGGCGACGTTGCCGGAGCTGCCACCGGCGCTGCGATGACCTCAGCGAAAGGTGTCCGAACGGTGCGCGCCTCTGGCGGCAGCACCGGCATCGGCGGCAGGGCAAACCCGCCCAGTGTATGTCCGCCTTGGGCATAGCCGGGCGCGGCGCGTTCCAGCAGCGAGGGCCCTTGCCGATCGGTGGCAGGGATGGCGATCCGGGTGTGCTCGGTCATCTCTGGGCCCCTCACGCGACCATGCTGCGCTGGACCAGCTCGGCCGCCAGCAGCAGCGCGAACACCCCGGCCAGACCCGCCCCGCCGCCGTAGAACCACTTGAGCTGGCGCTTGCGGAGCGTCCGGTGTGCTTCGGTCATGGTTTGGGTGATCGCACCCAGCACGGGCAATCCGGTCGCCTTCTCCAGCGCTTCGGTGGTCGCGAAGCTCGAGCGCAGCTGGCTCGCCGCGACCGCCGCGCCGATCCCGCCGCCGATGCCGATCACCAGCACCAGCAGCAACAGCGCGGGGCGGTTGGGAGCGACCGGCTTGCGCGGGGTGGTCGGTGGGTCGATCACCTCGAATTTGATCGCATTGGTCTCGGTCTCGACCTGCCCGCGCAACCGCAGCTCCTCGCGATCCTGCAAAAGCTTGTCGTATTGCGCCTTGAGCACGTCATAATCGCGGTTGATCCGCGCGCTCTCGGCCGCGACCATCGGCTCGCCCAGCGATTTGCCGCTGAGCGATCCCATCTCGGCCTG
>JBBSKI010000103.1:0-6173 GCA_038256425.1 Sphingomonadales bacterium | reverse complement strand
CGGCAATGCGCGGAAACACCAAGAAAGAACAGGCAAGGAACAGGGGCTAAACTGCGGGTATGTGGATAACCCAGGCACGCCAGCGGAAAGCCCCGGCAAATTCGACCATGAAACTACGAATCTGAGGGTCGGGCGTTCGAATCGCTCCGGGCGCACCATTCTTCCCAACTCCCGCAATCTTGGCGCTGGGTCAGGCGACCCGGCGGGATTCCGGGCGCGTGCTTCTGGCCTGCGGGGTTCAGCGTTGCGACGAGATGTTGCCGCCATCGACGACGAGCTCGGCGGCGGTGATGTAGCTCGCCTCGTCCGATAGCAGGAAGCGCACCGCGCGCGCGACCTCGTCCGGCTCGCCCAGCCGGCCCAACAGGATACGCCGCTCGAATGTGCCGGATGGCAGCGCATCGAGCGCAGGTTGCATCATCGGCGTGCGGATTTGGCCGGGCGAAACTGCGTTGATCCGCACGCCATCGTTTGCCAGCCGATCGGCAAGGCTGCGGACGAGCGAAACCATCCCGCCTTTGGCCGCACTGTAGATCGGGTTCATCGCATTGCCGAGCGTGGCGTTGATCGAGGCGATGGCGACGATCGCCGAACCGGGATTGCTGGCCAGATCGATCATCAGGTCGCGGGTGAGCAGCGCCAGCGGGCGCAAGTGCGTGTCGATCCCGGCGGCCCAGCTTGCTTCGGTCACCCCGTCGAGCGAGGCCGTGTCGACGATCCCTGCCGCATGGACCAGCGCTCCGATCGTGCCCAGTGCCTCGCGCGTGCGCGCTATCGCGTCGCCGTATTGCGCGGGTTGCCTCAGATCGACCGCGATCCCTAGCGTTGGAACGCCGAACCGGTCCGCGAGCCGCGCCGCCTCGTCCACGGCCTTGGGCCCGGCGATGTCCCATAGGGCGACCGGGCGACCGACTGCGGCGAGCGCGCTTGCCGAGGCCAAGCCGATCCCGGATGCACCCCCAGTGACGATCACCCCGCTGGTGGGGCTGTTGGGGCTGGTGGGGCTGGCGGGGCCGGAAATGGTCATGGCAGCTCGGATCCCCGGTCCGTCAGGGCGCCGCCGCGAAGCCACATGTCAGGAACCCCCGGATCGGTTGCGGCGATGACGCGCTTCAGCAAGTGCCGCAGCACCGCCATTTCGGATTCGTCGAGAACGCTTCCGATGTCGTCCTGGATTGCCATGGCGGCTGCGGTCAGCTCGACGAAGGACGCCAGCCCGGCCTCGCTCAACATCAGTTGCCCAGCGCCATCGCGCCTGATCAGGCCGCGCTCCAGCAACGAACCGACCTCGCCTGGTCCGAAGTCCTGGCCGGTATAGCCGATCGCGGCGGCGACCGACCCAGCGGAAGCCTGGCCCAGAATGCCGAGCGCGCTCAGGGCGAAATGATCGCCCGACGATAGCGCCATTCGCTTCAGGATCTGGCCCAGCCGTCCATAGACCTGGAAATGCGCACGCCCGAGCAGATATCCCAGGAAATCCTCGCCGAACATTCCTGGCTCCAGCGTCGCCGGCGCGGCGGACAGGTTCGCGGCCTTGCGCGCTGCCATTGCATAGCGCCCACCATGAAACGCGAGCGGCGGGCGGGCGCTCCGCTCGAAACGCTCGACCTCGCCGACGAAGATCACATGATCGCCGCCTTCGTGCTGGAATGCCGTGCGGCACTGGAACTGCGCTGCCGAGCCGGTGAGGAGCGGCGCTCCGCCCGCACCGCGACCGACCTCCAGCCCCGCGAACTTGTCTGCGGCCGGTTTCGCGAACCGGTTGGACAGCGCCTCCTGATCCGCGGCCAGGATATGGACCGCAAAATGGCTGGCGGCGGCAAACACTGGCAGGCTCGCGGATTTGCGAGCGAGGCTCCACAAAACCATCGGGGGATCGAGCGATACCGAATTGAAGCTGTTGGCGGTGACCCCCACGTCGTGACCCGCTCCGTCGCTTGCGGTGACGATCGTTACCCCGGTGACGAACGAGCCCAGCGCCGTGCGGAAGTCTGCCGGTTCGCCCGCGTCGCTCACTGCGCTGGTGCCGGTTGGCCGAACGGAACGTCGGGGGCTGCGCCCATCACGGTAACTCGCGGCACCGAATCCTCGCCGACGGTGTGGGCCAGAAACGACGTCCGCCGCGAACGGGACCCGACGATCCACCAGCGGCCATCGTGCTGGCGGTAGCGGTCCTCATACTCGACACCCATCTGGGTCAGGCTGCGGGCGCCGAGGTGGATATTGTGGAACAACAGCGACCAGCGCCCGGTCGCCTCGTGCTCCGAAACGAATTCGATCACGCCGTTGGCACCGTGGTGAATGTCGAACACCCCCGGCGCGCAGCCGAACTCGCGGTAAACCGCGATGAAGGCCTCGCGATTATCGAAGGGCGGAAAGCCCTCGAAGTCGATCCTGACGGCGGGGTCCAGCGTGTCGCGCAGGCCTTCGACATCCTTGAGATCGCAAGCGCGCAGGTAGCGCGCCTTGAGGTCGCGGATCGCGCGCTCGGCTTCGAGGCGCCGCACGCGCGCAGCAAGATCGGCCAACGCAGTTTCGCTCATGCTTTGACACTCTTGTTGGACTTGCGTAGCACTATCGCATAAACGCTACGCAAAGCAATAAAGAGGGGATTTATAGTGCGCTTTTCCGGCAAACGGGTCGTCGTCACTGGGGCTGCATCGGGGATCGGGCGGGCCACCGCGTTGCTGTTCGCCGCCGAAGGGGCGGAGCTGACGATCGCGGACATCAACGAGGCCGGTCTGGCCGAGACTGCCGGGATGATCGGGGGCACCCCGTTGGTCGTTCCCTACGACGCCGCGGACTGGGATTCGTGCCGGGCGCTGATTGCCGCGGCGGCGGCGCGCGGCGGGATCGACGTGCTGGCCAACGTTGCGGGAATGCTCGGCTGGGGGCCGACGCTCGATTTCGACGAGGCCCGTTTCGAGAAGATCATCCGGGTCAACCTGACCAGCGTCTATTGCCTGTGCCGCGCGGCGCTGCCGCACCTGATCGAAACGCAAGGCAACATCGTCAACACCGCCTCGACCGCCTCGCTTCAGGGCATCGCCTATACCGTTGCCTATGCCGCCTCGAAGCACGGGGTGATGGGCGTGACCAAGAGCCTGGCGGTCGAGTTCGCGAGCAAGGGCGTGCGGGTCAACGCGGTCGCCCCCGGCTTCGTCGATACTCCCATGGGCAATTCCACGCCGCCGGAGGGCGAGGTGGATTGGTCGCTGGTCATGCGCAACGCCCCCAAGCTGGTCGAAGGCACCTGCGCACCATCGGATATCGCCGAAACGATCGCGTTCATGGCCTCGGATCAGGCGCGCAAGATGACCGGGACGATCATCAACGTCGACGGCGGACAACTGGCCGGTTAGCGATCACGCCTCGGCGAGCAGCGCCAGCGCATCGCTATTGCCGTCGAGCGGGCGGTTGACCCGGCGGGCGACCCGCCAACCCTCGGCGGTGCGCACCAGTTCCCAGCGGTTGGCCGAAACCCGCCAGGCGTTCCAGTTTTCGCCGTCGCGGCGCAGCACGAAGCTGTGATTGGTCGCATCGGCCCGGTCGCCGGCGAGCGTGATCGCGGGGGCCGACAGCACGTGAGCGCAGCCTTCGGCCATGAGCCCGCGATGGACCGGCGAATCGATCATTGCCGCGATCCGTTCGCGGCCGTGGGCATGGCCGAATCCGGCGATTTCGTACTCGCCGTCGGTGGTCCACAGTTCCGCTACCTGCGCGGAACGGCCAGCGGGCCGTAGCGGGCGATGAGGGCGCGGATCGCCTCCAGGTCTTCGAGGCGGTGCAGGCGGGCTTCAACCTCGACCGGCATGAAGCGTCTCGGCCCGCACCTTCAGCGCCCGCCCGCTGTCATCGAATGCACGCTTTACCCATGGCCCGGCGAAGCGAAACACGTGGATCCCGTTGGTGCCGAGGAACGCGTCGGTCGAGTAGTAACGGCAACTGTCCGGCCCGATGGGCTCGATCACCTGATCGCGCCGGGCCGGGTAGGGCCAATAGTCCAGGTTCGGAAATTCCCAGCTCAGCAGCCGTTCGGGCTCCAGTCCGCAGATGTATTCGAGGTTGGGCACGGTCGGCCCCCCGGCGGTCGCGTAATTGATCAGCGTCATTTCGACCGCTGCGCCCATCTCTAGCGTCGAGACCGCACGGATGCAGAACGGGTTCCACTCGTTGTAGCGCGCCAGGTCGGTGAGAACCTGCCAGACGACGCGGGCGGGGGCCGCGATCTCGACGGTGTCCGATACGGTGACGGCATCGGGATCGAAGCCCATCGCGGGATCCTGGGCCAGCGACGGCGCGGCTTTCATCCAGTCGAGCAGCGTCATGGCGCCACCCAATCGCCGCCGTTGACGTCGAGCGCGGCTCCGGTGATCTCGCTGGCATAGTCGGACAGCAGGAAATACACCGCCTTGGCGCAGGCCGCATCGGGCGGAATGTGCCCGACCGGGATTTCCGAGGCGCGTTGCGTTCGGAAGGCTTCGGCCTGGTCGCCCAGCGATGCGATATAGCCTTCGAGCGGCGCCCCCATCATCCACCCCATCAGCGTGGTGTTGACCCGGATGCCGCTGCCCGAAAGCTCTACCGCAAGCTGGCGGGTAAGCTGGTTGAGCGCGGACTTGGCCATCGCATAGCCGCCTTCACCGGGCATCGGCTTGCGCGTCGCCAGGGTCGAGACGTTGACGATCGACCCGCCGCCCTGCGCGCGCATGGCCGGGATCACCGCCTGCGCCATGCGCAACGGCCCGGCCGCGTTGACGTCAAAGGCAGTCAGCAACTGGTCGATCGAATGGGTTTCGAGGCTGGCCCAGTCGGGGTGGTAATAGGCCGAGTTGACCAGCCCGTCGATCCGGCCCCACTTGTCGAGCGCAGCCTGGGCGAGCGCCTGGCACTGTCCGGTTTGCGAAACGTCGCACGGGACTGCGATCGCCTCGCCACCCTTGCCGATAATGTCGGCAACGATCGCCTCGATCGCTGCGACACTTCGGGCCGATACCACGACTTTGGCGCCCTCCGCTGCCGCCCCGCGACATAGGGCCTGGCCCATCCCCGGTCCGGCGCCTGTGACGATGACCACCTTGTCCTTGAGAATCATTGCGCTCTCCCAGCGAGTTACAGGTATTTTCTATGGTATTCTGCGAAGTCGGCGGCGATGCCTTCGGGGCTGAGTCCGAATTCGTCGGCCGAATACTTATGCCGTGGCCGTGCCTCGCGGCGGTTGGCCTCGACACTGGCCTGCATCGCCGCGCGGTCGGCAGGCTCGAAGCCGAAGCCCAGCGCGCGCATCACCCGCTCGCCCACGCCGACCGGATCGCGCACCGTTTCCTCATACCGCACGTCGATCACCTGGCTTTCCGGCAGGCCGGCGCGGATCCGCTCGAAGCGGTCGAGCCCGGTGCGGAACCGGCTCGACCAGTGCGCGCCCTCATCCTCCCTGCGATAGGTGCTCGATGAATTGAGCGACAGCGAACAGCACATCGAGCAATAGCTGGGCACCACTTCACCGACATGGCGGTGGGTCATCACCAGTTTCGTCCCGGGCCAGACCTTGAGCAGCCCGCCGATCCCGCCGAGCAGGTGATGCGGGGTCTTGAACACCCAGGGCCGTCGCGGTTCGCCGCGCAGGGTCCGTTGGTGCTGGATCGTCTGCATGAAGCGATAGAGATCGCGGTAGGCGGGTTGGTGATCCTGCGTCGCCTGCCAGTGGCCATAACCGTGGATCGGCATCATCGAATCGTAGGTGGTGGAGAGGAAGGTGCGGTCGAGCAGAACGACTTCCTCGTTGATCGCCATCGCGTCCATCGGGTCGATCGCTTCGAAATCGGGCCACTCGGTGAGCAGCCAGTCGACCATCTGCTTCGCCGCATCCTGCCGCTGCGCCGGGTCGCCAGGCGGTTCGCCGGGAAAGGGCAGCGGGAATGCGGTTTCCCACCACCACAGCGCGGTCAGGCGCGGCGAAGCGGCCAGCAGGCGGTGGAGCGCGGTCGATCCAGTGCGCGGCAGCCCGACGATTGCGCAGGAAATCTCGACTATTTCGTCAGACGCTTGCGGATGATCCTTGAAATACTGCACCAGCTTGAGCCGGTCGGACAGCGCGCTGCGGATGCGGACTCCGGCCGAGCTTTCGGGCGAGATCAGGCCGGCATGGGCGTTGGTCTCCTCGACGAGCCTGG
>JBBSKI010000102.1:0-6195 GCA_038256425.1 Sphingomonadales bacterium | reverse complement strand
GCGCTGGGGCCGCAAGGGCCGCCGCTCTGGATAGCCGGGGCGGCATCTGCCGGGGATGGTCATGGCGGTCGATTGTGCAGGACCGGCCCCGATGCTAGCCGCGATCGGCGATCTTCATCCGATCAGCGGGGGCAGACCTTGGATTTCTCCTATTCCGCCGACCAGCGCGAAATCCGCGAAGCGATCCTGCGGCATTGCGCCCGGTTCGATGACGATTACTGGCTGGCGCGCGACCGCGACGGAACATTTCCGCACGATTTCTACGCCTCGCTGGCCGAGGCCGGGTGGCTCGGGATCGCGATGCCCCAGGCCTATGGCGGATCGGGGCTGGGTATCACCGAAGCCGCGATCATGATGCAGGCGATTGCCGAAAGCGGCGGCGGGATGAGCGCGGCCTCCAGCGTCCATATGAACATCTTCGGGCTCCAGCCGGTCGTCCTGTTTGGCACCGACGAACAAAAGGCGCGGGCGATTCCCCGGATCGTCAGCGGCAAGGACAAAACCTGTTTCGCGGTGACCGAGCCCAACACCGGGCTGAACACCACTGCGCTCAAAACCCGCGCGACGCGAACCGACGGCGGATATCTCGTCAACGGCGAGAAGATGTGGATCTCGACCGCGCAGGTCGCCAAGAAGTGCCTGCTGTTGGCGCGCACCACCCCGATCGAGGAGGTGAAGCGCAAGACCGACGGACTCTCGCTGTTCTACACCGATTTCGACCGGACGAAGATCGAGGTGCGCAAGATCGCCAAGATGGGTCGCCACGCGGTCGATTCGAACATGCTGTTCATCACCGACTGGTTCATCCCCGCAGAGGACCGGATCGGCGCGGAGGGCGAAGGCTTCCCCATCATCCTCCACGGACTGAACCCCGAACGCGTGCTGCTGGCGGCCGAAGCGGTCGGGCTGGGGCGGGTGGCGATCCACAAGGCGGCCAAATATGCGCAGGAACGGATCGTGTTCGACCGCCCGATCGGCCAGAACCAGGGCATCCAGCACCCGCTCGCCAAATGCTGGGCGCAACTCGAAGCGGCCAACCTGATGGTGCTGAAAGCCGCCGACCTGTTCGACAGGGGCGAGGATTGCGGGATCGAGGCCAATGCCGCCAAATATCTCGCCGGCGAGTTCGGGTTCGAGGCGTGCCATACCGCGATGCTGTCGATGGGCGGGATGGGCTATGCCGCCGAATACCACGTCGAACGCTATGTCCGCGAAAGCCTGATCCCGCGCACCGCTCCGGTCAGCCCGCACATGATCCTGAACTTCCTGGCCGAGAAGGTACTGGGGTTGCCGAAATCGTACTAGAAACAGGGTCTAGCGCCAGGTCGGGGCGGGTCTGGCTCGACAATGGTGCGGCTCGTTGCCGACGATTTCCCCGCGGCGAAATCGTCCATCGGATCAGGGGCCTTCGCCAACCAGGAATAGTATGAGTTCAATCAGAAAATCCGCGTCGCTCCCCGATTCCGCCGTCATTTCGGCTAACGGGCGGGTTGCCAGCGTGTTCTGGACCCAGCGCGAAGGGCCAACATATGCCAATGGCCACCCACCGAACCGCCGCTTTTTGCACAGCCCCGTAAACAGAAGTTGAATACGGCCATGCAGTGGGTTGGCATCGATTTTCTTGCGGACTTTCATGACCGCTGAGGCAGGTCCCTCAAGAATAAGTGCGATGCCATCGCCGCTCACCAGGAGTGCCCCGGTCAGCCCTCGCTTTACATTGTATTGCCGCCAGATCGCGAGCCGTTCATCAAGCGAAACGTCCATCCCCGCGTTGAAACCCAAAAGGCTGGTGCCAACTGTAACATGAGAGATCAGGTCTTCCTGAACCCGCGGAGACCCGAACTGCGAATTATTATGAGGCGTCATCGAGCAATGCCATCACGTAATTAACTACTTCCAGCCCGTGCATTTTTACGTCTCGGTCAGCCAGCGGAGATGCGGCAAAGCGCTTGCGCATTTCATCGGCATCTCCGACGAACGCCATCGACCATTCCGGGAAGCGACGCTCCGTGGTGAAGCCTTCGAACAGGAGTTCCACCCCCTCATGCCGGGAGTCGGCCACGATACGCGCAAAGATCGCGCGGACCGCATCCTCTGCGCCTTCCAGGTATTGAACGAACCAATCCTCGTTGAACAGCAAGGCTCCGGTGACCGAAACTTCGCTGTTATGACGGCGTGAAGTTGAAAGAATATCATCGACCTGGACGAGATAGTCGGCAAGCGAACAAACGAAAATGGGCGCGCTGCGGTAGACGAGTGCAAATATCGACATCGGAACTCCTCAATCGTGCGCCTGCCAGCCATCGATCAGACTGGCTTTCGCCCATAACTTAAACTTTCTGAAGATTGCTGCGGTACCTGAGAAATTAAAACGGCATCGGGCTCACTGTGTTCCCCTCGACACTTTATTTGGCGATGCGCCTGACCCGCCAGCCGCCGGATCGGTATCGGGCCAAGCTCAAGTATCATCGACCGAGCCAGAAGCTGACGGTTGCGGTGATGCAGTGGTGCTCGTGCTCTACGCCGCCGTTAGCAGCTGCTTTGCGATCAGCACCGCGCCGGTAATCCCGGCATCGTCGCCCAGTTCGGGGGTGACGATATAGCGTTCGAGCCCCGCATCGAGCCTTGGGTCGTCGACGTATCCGGCCAGTTCGGCCAGCGTTGCCGCGCGCAGCGCCTCTATCAGGCCGGGGGTCTTCAACACCCCGCCGCCGAAGATCAGCCGGTCGGGCATGTGGAGCAGCACGAGGCTGGCCGCGAGCTGCGCGAGATAGCCTGCGATCAGCTCGGTCGGCGCCGCGGAATCCGCGAACTCGCTCAGGTCGTGCCCCCACCGCGCGGCGATTCCGGGGCCGCTGGCGAGTCCCTCGAGACAGTCGCCATGGACCGCGCAGGCCCCGCCGAACGGATCGCGGGTCGGGTCGCGCCGCGCCCGGATGTGGCCGGCTTCGTAATGCGAAAAGCCGATCCGGCTGTGCCCGCGGTGAACCACCCCGGTGCCGATCCCGGTGCCGACCGTGGTATAGGCCAGCGTCTCGCAGCCTCGCCCGGCGCCCGCCGACCATTCGCCCAGCGCGGCACCGTTGACATCGCTGTCATAGGCAATCGGCGCGCCGAACCGGCCCAGCGCATCGCGCCAGCGCGCGCCCCGCCAGGCGGACTTGGGCGTATTGCCCCAGTCGCCGTAGCCGGGTGAGCGCGGATCGATGTCGAGCGGGCCGAAGCTTGCCACCCCGAACGCGGCGATCGCCCCGTGATCGGCGGCGGCCTTTTCGAAGAACGCGCCGATATCGGGAAAAGTCACGGCGGGTGAGACCGTATCGATCCGCGCGCGCGCCACGATCGCTCCATCCTCGGGCCTCGCCAGCGCGCAGATGATCTTGGTGCCGCCCGCTTCGATTGCGCCGATCATGCCGTGCCTTCCGGTTGCGGCAGCTTCCGTGTGGAACTTGCCGATGTCGCAGGGAGATAACACCCGCTCCGATGATATGCTCCGCGGCAGGGCCGGTGATATGCTCCGCGGCAGGGCTTAACCCGCCGGGTGGGCGTCCAGCCAGGCCACCAGATCGTCGATCACGCGGGTGTGCTCGGGCTCGTTGTAGATCTCGTGATAGAGCCCCTCATAGACCGTTACGGTCTTGTCGGCCGAACCGAGCGCTGCATAGACCGCGCGGTTGGGTTCGAGCGGGATCAGCTTGTCCTGCGCGCCATGCTGGATCAGAACCGGTAGCTTCATTTCACCCGCGCGGGCCGGAAACGCGGCGGCGGCGGAAACCATTTCGCCGGCGGTGCGGGCCGGCACCTTGCCATGATAGACCAGCGGGTCGCGCTCATAGGCCGCTACCACCGCGGAATCGCGGCTGACCGCGCTCGCGGGAAGCGCCAGCGTGCCCATGGTGGGGGCGAGCGCCGACAGCAGCCGCAGCACCAGCCGCTGGCCCATCGGCACGAACCCGCCGACCGCCGGTCCCGACAGGATCAGGCCCGACAGGTCCTGCGGATAGCGCAGGGCATAGCCCAGCGCGATCGACCCGCCCATCGAATGGCCGAGCAGCTTCACTTTCGCGCCGCCCCGCTCACTGGCCCCCCGATCACTGTCACCGCGCGCGCGGACCTGTTCGACAAATCCGTGGAGGTCGTCGATCACCCGGTCCATCCGGTCGATCAGCGCCCGCCGACCGCCCGAACGGCCGTGGCCGCGATGGTCGATGGCGTGGACTGCGTAGCCGGCCGGAACCAGTCGCTCGACCACGTTGGCGTAGCGATCGCCGTGCTCGCCATAGCCGTGAGCGATCACGACGACGTCACGTGGAGGTCCTTCGGGGAGCCACGATCGTGCGAACAGTTCGAGCCCGCCGTGCCCGGTGAGCGTCCATTCCTCGCGCGCGATCGCGTTCATGCAGCCTCCTTCGCCTCGGGCGGATCCTGGGGTAAAGTACCGGGCTTTATACTTTCGTTCAAAAACCCCTCGACCACCCGGACATGGGCCCAGGTGAGCGCCGAGGCGGCGACGTCCCAGGCGTGCTGGATGCCGGGCAGCTCGTGATAGACGACGCTTGCAGATGATGCCGCGCGCAGCGTCTCGGCGAATTCCTCGCCTTCGCCATGCGGCAGCAGCGAATCGCCGGTGCCGTGGATCACCAGCATCGGCGGAGCGTCGGCGCGGACCCGGTCGAGCGGACTGACCGCGTGCCACACATCCGGGCAGGCATCGGGCATCCCGGGCATGATCCTCTTGCCCATGAAGTTCTCGATCACCGCCTTGTGGTTGCCCCCCAGGCGGCCCGAGCGATCGAGGAAATCGAACCGGCCATAGAGCGGCACCGCCACCGCGACGCGGCAATCGGCACTCTCGAACCCCGGCTTGAACGCCGGATCGTCGTGCGCCAGCGCGGCGAGCGAGGACAAGTGTCCGCCGGCCGATCCGCCGGTGATCGCGATCCGCGCCGGATCGCCGCCGTGCTCGGCGGCATGGGCCCTTACCCAGGCAACCGCGCGCAGCACGTCCTCGATCATGGCGGGGACCTTGTGCCTGGGGCCGAGCCGATAGTTGATGTCGACGCACAGCCAGCCGCGCGCGGCCAGGTGGTTGAGCAGCGGCTTGGCCTGCTGGTTCTTCTTGCCGGTGACCCAGGCCCCGCCGGGCACATGGATCAGGATCGGCATCGGCGCAGCCGAAACCGCACGCGGCACGATCAGGTCGAGCGACTGGCGCGGGCCCCGATCGCCATAGGGCAGATTGGCTATCCGCCGCACCGCGCCGCCGCCGGTCAGCAACGGGGCGAGGCCCGCGAGCAGCGGGATCGCCGTATCCTTCATCCCCGCACGGTCGAGCAGGAAGCGCCCGGCGCGGCGATTGCGGAGGTGGACGAAGCCGAACAACCCGCCCGAGATTGCGAACAGCAGGACAATCCCGACCTCCGCGTTGGTGACCGTCAGCACGGCGCAGATCAGCGCGAAAGGCAGCGCAAACAGCTGGCCGAGCAGGCTGCCCCCGAACCAGAACCCGAGCATGAACGCGGGCAGCCGCTCAGGCGTGACCGAGATGGTCGACGATACCGCGATCGTCGCGAACCAGAGCGCCAGCCAGATCATCCTCGGCCTCCTGAGGGTGGATGTTCACGCCCCCCGAAATGATCGTCCGGGCCTTGTGAGCCAGTCGGGAACAGGGTGCCGTCGCCGTCGAGGTAGCCGACATCGCCCGGCGACGTCCACCCCGGCCCCGGACTGCCCTCCCCCCCCCCTTCCGCGTCGCAAGATCCGCCCCGTTCCATCGCAACTTTCACCGCGCCGCATTTGCGGATAGCGTCGCAGGTGCGAGGGGGGGACGCGATGACCGGGCTGGACGCCGGCAGGGACAGCGGTGTGGATGGGGTGCGACCCGCGCCCGCAGAGCCGCTGCGGCCGCCGCGGTTCCGGGCCTTCGTCAGCTATAGCCATGCCGATGCTGCGACGGCGGTACGGCTTCAGCGCCGCCTTGAAAACTATCGCGTGCCGCGCGGATCCGAGGGGTTGAGCGAGGTTCCGGGTGCCTCTCGAGGTCGGATCGGCGCAATCTTTCGCGATCGGGCCGATTTGTCCGCCAGCGCCGATCTCAGCGCCGCGATCCGCGAGGCGCTCGCCGAATCGGGTGCGCTGATCGTGCTGTGCTCGCCCGATGCCCAGCGCTCGCCGTGGGTCGCGCGCGAAATCGAG
>JBBSKI010000101.1:0-6326 GCA_038256425.1 Sphingomonadales bacterium | reverse complement strand
GCGCTATGCGGTCGAGGTCGATGGCCGCGCCACCGGCTGCCGCGCGGTGCGCCCGAGCGGTCATTCGGGGATCGATGCGCTCGCCTGCCGCCTGATCGAGCGGCGCTATGTCTTCCGCCCCGCCCGCGACCGCGCCGGCCGTCCGGTCCGCTCGCTGATCGAGGAAAACCACACCTGGCTGCTGGATGAAGAGATGGAGCGGCGGCGGTGAAAGTGGGGGTCCAAGTCTGTTTACGACCCCGTAGCGGACATCATAGACAGCGATCTTCATGCGAGCGTCGAAGACACGGCTCGGAGAATTAGCGCCAATGGCATTGTCGCAACAAAGAATGCGGCGTAGCCTCCGCTTAAATCGAACCGGGGGTTGAAAATGATCAAAACGGCAGCGGTTGCTGCGGCTTTCGCACTTGCGGTTCCATCAAGCTTGTCAGCCCAGCAATCACCGGCACCGGATTATTCTGTCCCTGAGTCCTGGCTGTGTCGCCCTGACCGGATTGATGCCTGCGCAACCGATCAAAGCGTTACTGTGGTCGAAGCCGACGGTTCGATGTCGGTAGAGCCGCTAGTCCCTGATACGGATCGCCCATTCGATTGCTTCTACGTCTATCCAACCGTCTCTCGCGACCCGACCGGCAATAGCGATATGGTGGCCGGACAGGAGGAATTGAGGGTCGCACATGTGCAGGCAGCGCGGTTCCGCCAACATTGCCGGGTGTTCGCTCCTCTTTATCGGCAGATGACGCTCACGGCGTTGCGCAGCAGCAGAGCCGGGGAACCCTTTACCGGCGACCGGGCGCTGGCCTATTCGGACGTGGAGCGCGCGTGGCAGAGCTATCTTGCCAATGACAATGACGGACGAGGTGTGGTCCTCGTTGGGCATAGTCAGGGTAGCGGCATGATCCGCCGACTACTTAACGAGATGACCGATCCAGCCGAGCGATCCCTGATTATTTCGGCAATGCCCGTCGGCAGCACTATCTCCCGCTCGCATAGAGATCCGGCCGCAGGCGACTTTCCTTGGATGCCCATCTGCACGAGTGCAGACCAGTCTGGTTGCCTTGTCGCATATTCTTCTTTTCGCGATACCGTCCCACCTCCTGCAAACAGCCGGTATGGACGCGCAAGGAGAGCTGGCGAACACGTCGTTTGCGTTAATCCGGCAGCGCTGCTCGGCGATGGCGGAATAGCCAATTCCATCTTCTCGACCTCATCCACTTGGTCTTCCAGCCAAGAGATCGAGGCATGGGTTGCCGGAAAACCGATTCCGACCACCCAGTTCGTTTCGGTCCCAGGTTTGATTTCAACGCGCTGCGTGTCGCGCGGCGATCTCACCTATCTCGAAGTTTCGGTGAATGCCGACGCCGACGATCCCCGGACTGACGACATTGCAGGTGACCTTGTGAGAGCTGGTTCTCGCGTCGACTCATGGGGCCTGCACTTGGTCGATATGGCGGTGGCCATGGGTGACCTTGTCGCATTGACGGAGCGCCAATATCTGGCCTGGAAGGCTGCGCGCGATTGATGCTCTGGTTCGGGCAGCACCTGCATTGGAACATTGGTTTTAATGTCCGCTCCCCACCCCAAACCCGCCGTCGCCCCGTGCTTGACACGGGGCCCTGCTGCCTTGCCTGCGCCCCCTGCCCAGCAAGAAAAGCGGGATCCCGCGTCAAGCGCGGGATGACGGGAGCAAGGTTTGGAGAGGAAAGTGGCCAAAATTTGTAGCATGCGGTCCGGCCGATCCCGAACGAACCTTCGCCCGCCCCCAAACGCAAATGGGGCCCGGAATCGCTTCCGGGCCCCACTCTCGCCTGCTGGCGCGCGTTCGATTTGGCGACTGCCGTTCCGGTTGGGAGATGGCCAAGTGCCTTCGAGTGTCCCGCGTCGCGTGCATTGCTGCCCGTTGCGCGAGGCTTGCCCGGCTACCGATTGTCGCGCTTGCGCGTTTCGACCGGTCTTTCGCCGCAACCTTTCCGGTGGTCCAAAAGGACCGGCAATCATCGATCGCACCGCTTCACCGGCGTCCGATCCGTTCCTCGGCAAGGCGCATCTCTTGCGAAACGTTGGTCCTGCGAGCCGGGACCGGCTGCGATCGCATCGCCCGGGGGCGGAACGTTGGTTTCGGACCGAAGTCCGAAAGCCGCTGCTCCGTATTCCCGAGCGAAGGATCAGGACCGCTTTTCCGCTGCCGTTCGGCGTCGTTTGAACCTGGCCGAAACCATGTCCCGCGTCTCACCTCTCGGCCGCTTGCGAAGCTGCCCTTGCGATCCCTTTTCGCCGCACTCCAAGCCTGTTTTCCCGCGTTCCGAAGACCGCGTTCGGTCGGTTGGCGCACCTTGATCCGGAGCCGCATCGCTTGCAGAAATTCGCACTGCTTTTCAGATACTTGCGTCTCGATCCGCAGCCGCTTTTTCCTCCGCGACAAGGCAAAGCTGCGCTCAGTTACCGAGTCGCGCAAGACTTATTTCCGTCACTTATCCACAGGGCGCGTCGTAGCGGTGGATAACGCCGACGGGGCGAATTCCCCGGTCAACTCTCAGCTCCGGCCGCGCCCGGCGAGCAGCCGCAGCCGCAGCCGAGTCAGTTGCGATCACGCCCCGCCAGAAGGCGGAGCCGCAGCGCGTTGAGCCGGATGAAGCCCTCGGCATCGTGCTGGTCATAGGCCCCGGCATCGTCCTCGAAGGTCACGTGCGCCTGCGAATAAAGGCTGTCGGGCGAACGCCGTCCGACCACGCTGGCCGTGCCCTTGTAAAGCTTCAGCCGCACCGTGCCGTTGACCTTGGCCTGCGACAAATCGATTGCGGCCTGGAGCATCTCGCGTTCGGGCGCGAACCAGAAGCCGTTGTAGATCAGCTCGGCATAGCGCGGCATCAGCTCGTCCTTGAGGTGCGCTGCGCCGCGATCGAGCGTGATCTGTTCGATCCCGCGATGCGCGCGGGCATAGATCTCGCCACCGGGGGTTTCGTACATCCCGCGCGATTTCATGCCCACGAAGCGGTTCTCGACCAGATCGAGCCGCCCGATCCCGTGTTTGCGGCCCAGTTCGTTAAGCGCGGTGAGCAAGGTGGCGGGCGACATCGCCGTGCCGTTCAGCGCCGCCCCGTCGCCGCGTTCGAAATCCAGCGTGATGTATTCGGGCGCATCGGGCGCGTCCTCGGGGTTCACGGTCCGCGAATAGACGTAGTCGGGCACCTCGTCCCACGGGTCTTCGAGAACTTTGCCCTCGGACGAGGTGTGGAGCAGGTTGGCGTCGGTCGAGAACGGGCTTTCGCCGCGCTTGTCGGTCGGCACCGGGATCTGGTGCTGCTCGGCCCAGGCGATCAGCGCGGTGCGGCTGGTCAGGTCCCAATCACGCCACGGGGCGATGACCCGGATATCCGGGGCGAGCGCGGCGACGCCGAGTTCGAAGCGGACCTGATCGTTGCCCTTGCCGGTCGCGCCGTGGGCCACCGCATCGGCCCCGGTGGCGCGCGCGATCTCGACCAGCCGCTTGGCGATCAGCGGCCGCGCGATGCTGGTGCCGAGCAGGTAATCGCCCTCATACCGCGCGTTGGCGCGCATCATCGGGAAGACGAAATCGCGGACGAATTCCTCGCGCAGGTCGTCGATGAAGATGTGCTCGGGCTTCACTCCCATCAGCACCGCCTTGGCCCGCGCGGGCTCCAGCTCACCCTCCTGGCCCAGGTCGGCGGTGAAGGTCACCACCTCGCAGCCGTAGGTCACCTGCAGCCATTTCAGGATGACGCTGGTGTCGAGCCCGCCCGAATAGGCCAGGACGATACGCTTGATAGGGGGCTTTGAAGTGGCGGACATTGGCAGCTTCCGGTAAGTTCTGGTAGCGCGCGCCCTATGGCAAGGCGTGCTTTGCGGCAAGGGAAGCGAGGCATGGCGGCGGAGAGCAAGACCCAAGTGGCTATTGGGGCGACCGAAATGGATGTGGCGGCCTTCCTCGATGCGGTGCCCGACGAGCGCCGTTGCGCCGAGGGCCACGCGCTCGATGCGCTGCACCGGCGGGTGACGGGGTGTGGGCCGCAGATGTGGGGGCCGAGCATCGTCGGCTACGGCAGCTACACATACAAATACGACAGCGGCCGCGAAGGGGTGTCGGCGCGGGCCGCGTTCTCACCCCGCAAGCCGACGCTGGTGCTCTATCTGAACGGCGCTTATTTCGGCGACAGGCAGGCCGAGGTCGACGCCCTGTTCGCCCGCCTTGGGCCGCACACCACGGGCAAGGCGTGCCTCTACATCAAGCGGCTGGACAAGGTGGATATGGAAGTTCTGGAGGCGCTGGTGCGGCTGAGCTGGGAGGCGATGTGCGAGGTCTATCCCGATTAGATTTGCCCATTGCTGCCGCGGCGCGGGCGGCTAGGGGTACCGCGTGACCGACACCCCTTCTCCGAGCGCGCCGCGGGGCGGCGAACCCGATCGACCCCGCCGCGCGGTCGTGATCGGTGCTTCGGGCGGGATCGGCGCGTCCCTGGCCTCGGCCCTCGCCGCACAAGGGTTCGCGGTTCACCGGCTTGCCCGCTCGGGTGCGGATTTCATTCCGCTCGACCTGACCGACGAGAACAGCATTGCTGCGGCGGCGGCAACGATAGGTGCCGATGGCCCGGTCGATCTTGTGATCGTCGCGACCGGCCTGTTGCAAGCGGCGGAGGTGAAGCCCGAGAAGCGGTGGCGCGATCTCGATCCGGGGGTTCTCGCGCAGTATTTCGCGATCAATGCGATCGGCCCGGCATTGGTCGCCAAGCATTTCCTGCCGCTGCTGGCGCCGGACCGGCGCTCCGTTTTCGCGGTGCTGTCGGCCCGGGTAGGCAGCATCGCCGACAACCGGCTGGGCGGCTGGTACGGCTACCGCGCCTCGAAAACGGCGCTCAACATGCTGGTCAAGACGCTGTCGATCGAGCTGGCGCGGAGCCGGCCCGAGGCGATCTGCGTCGCGCTGCACCCCGGAACCGTCGACACCGGGCTGAGCCGCCCGTTCCAGCGCGGGGTCGCCCCCGACCGGCTGTTCACCCCGCAGGTTTCGGCGCAGCACCTGCTGGCCGTGCTGGACCGCCTCGGCCCAAGCGACAGCGGTGGCTGCTTCGCCTGGGACGGCGTGCGGATCGATCCCTGAGGCGATGTCTTGAGCTTACCGATCTGCGGCCCGGTGGAGCCGCATCGGGTTTGTCTGGGCGGCCTCGGGACCAGGGTTTTTGAGGGAGTACCGACCGTGAGAGTCAACGCGCTCGACCATGTCAACATTATCGCCGCCGATCTCGATTGTTCGGCGCGGTTCTATGCCGATCTGCTCGATCTGGAACGGCGTAACGTACCCGCACCGCTGACGCCGCAAACCGCGCAGTGGTTGTGCGACGCAGAGGGCCGGGTGATCCTACCTCTCAACAGCACGGACTGCCCGCGCGCTTTCGACCGCAAGGTTGCACCCGGCAGCCCGACCGGCGCGGTCCACCATATCGCGTTCAACTGCACCGGCCACGACGAAGCTGTCGCGCGGCTCACGCGGATGGGCGGCGAATTCACGCTCAATCGGGTCGATGCCATCGGGCTGCGGCAGATCTTCACCGCCGATCCCGACAACGTCCTGCTGGAACTCAACTTCTTCGGCGATTGACGGGCTGGGATTAGCCGCCGCCCTTGCCCTCCAGCGCCTTGTCCTCGTTGGCACGCTTGATAACGTACATCCGAATGGCCTCTGTATCTGCGGGCGAAATTGCCGACTTGAACGAAACCATCCCGTTTTCTTTCAGCGCGCCATCGAGGACCACGACCTTGAATGCCTCGGCATCGCCGATGACGCCGGAGCGGCGGAGATCGGGATTCATGGTCCCCGCCATCGCCGCATCACCGTGGCAGGCGGCGCAATACCGCCCATAGACCTCAGCTCCGCGCGCGACCTGTTGGGGCGTTCCGGTAAAAGCGGGCGGATCGAGAACCAGTTGCGACAGCGCCGGGGCCGGCGGCAACTTGGCCGTGCCGCCGAGCTTGAACACGAGAACGCGGCTGATGTTGCGCACCGGACCCGACTTCTGCGCGATCACGCCGCCGAACAGGTCCCACAACGCGCCCCATCCGGCCACCACCGCGACATACTGCTCGCCTTTGATCGAATAGGTCATCGGCGCTGCGACAACGCCGGTCTGGGCCGGAAACGACCACAGTTTCGCGCCCTTGTCTGCACTATAGGCGATGACTTCACCTTTGGCCGACCCCTGGAACACCAGATTGCCTGCCGTCGCGAGCGTGCCACCGTTCGAAGGCCCGGGCTGGCTGACCCGCCAGACTTCCTTGCGCGCGACCGGATCCCACGCCACCAGCGCGCCGAG
>JBBSKI010000100.1:0-6383 GCA_038256425.1 Sphingomonadales bacterium | reverse complement strand
GACGAGGAGATCAACGGGATCGTCTATGCGATGGTGATCGGCGGGCTGGAGACCACGCAATATGCGCTGGCCGAACAGGCCCGCCTGATCTGCGAAAACCCCGGTCTGTTCGAACGGCTGAAACAGGATCGTGCGCTCGTCCGGCCGTTTATCGAGGAGGCGATGCGGTTGCGCTCCCCCACGCAGGGGCTCTCGACCCGGATCACGTCGCGCGACGAGACGTTCCAGGGGGTGGAGGTTCCGGCGGGTTCAAGCCTGCACTTGCGCTGGGGCGCGGCCAATATCGATCCCGACGAGTTCGAACACGCTGAGGAGCTGAAGCTCGGGCGCAAGGCGGTGACGCGCCATCTCGCTTTTTCGGCGGGCCCTCGGGTCTGCCCCGGCGCGGGGCTGTCGCGGCTTGAGCAGACCACCGCATGGAACCGGTTGCTCGACCGGCTCGACGGCATCGCCCTCGCGCCCGGCAACACTTTCGAGCGCCAGCCCGGCATCATGCTGGGCACCAAGGCGCTTCACCTCGCCATCGCCCCCGCACCGGAGACCCGCCGATGACAACGCTGCTCGCGCACATCCAGATCAAGCCCGGCAAGGAAGCCAAATGGGAGGCGATCATGCGCGACATGGTCGCGGAGACGTTCGCAACCGAACCGGGGGTGCGGCGCTACGAATACTGGAAGGGGCAGGAGCCGAACGCCTACTATTGCCTGCTGTCGTTTGATGACAAATGGGCGTTCTACCATCACCAGATGTCCGACCACCACGAAGGCCACGATTTTGCCGACGTGCTGGCGGGCATCCGGCTCGAATATATAGGTCCGGTGGAGGGCGCGGGTGGCGGGCTATCGCCAACCCAGGACCCGCCTCTGCCCGAGGACGCCAGCGACGCGCAGCGCACCGCGCAGGAGCGCTTTCCGCTGGGGATACCGGCGTGGTGGACGGGGCGCGCCTGATGGCAACGACACGGGACCCGGCAGTTCAACAGCTTCTCGACCGCCAGGCTATCGCGGATCTCATCCAGCGCTATTCGCGCACGCTCGACTGGCTCGACGATGACGGACAGGCCGCGTGCTACTGGCCCGATGCGGCGATCGACTATGGCTTCTTTACCGGCACCACGGCGGAGTTCGTGCCGATCGTCATGCAGGTCGAACGCGCCAGCCAGCGCCGCTGGCACTTGCTGGGCGGGCTGCAACTGCGCTTCCACGACGAAAACCGCGCCAGCGGCGAATGTTATGGCATCGCCACGGGTGTGCGCGAGACCGACGGGGCCTGGACCGGGGCAATGTACGGCGGGCGCTATCTCGATGAATTCGAGCGGCGCGACGGCGAATGGCGCATCTCCGCAAGGCGCTACATCATGGACTGGAAGGCGCCGCTGCCCGACCAGCCCGATGGCGTACCCGATCCGACCTTCCCGCTGCCGATCCTCGAGATCGTCAAGTCAGGGCATCCGCTGTATCGGGCGATGTAGGGTGCGGGGCTGAGTTGACGACAACAAATTGGTTCGACCACAAAACCCGCTCGTGCTGAGCTTGTCGAAGCACTGTCCTAAACTTCGTGCGTTTTGCGCGACTGCCCGAAGAAAAAACAGTCCTTCGACAGGCTCAGGATGAGCGGAGTTTGATTGAATGCATTTCGACAGTCGGATCTTTTTGCCTTACCCCTCTCGCGCAGGGTCCAAGTAGTCGCGGTAATAGGTCAGCTTGCCGCCGGCGACCTTGTAGATGCCGCACCCGCCGCGCGATCCCGCGGGGGAATGCATCGTCCATCGCGACCAGACCGCATGGTCGTCGCCGCAGATTTCGTCGATGGTGAAATGGATTTTGCGCTCGCTCATTTCCTTCACCATCGTGGTCATGAACTTCATGATCGCGTCACGGCCATTGTATGTTCCCCAGATGGGGTCCTCCAACAAGGCATCCTCTGCGAACAGATCGACCAGCGCGGTATAATCGCCGCTATCCTGCACCTTCCAGAATTGCTCGATGACTTGCTGTGCCTGGCCCGCCATGCCGGTTCTCCTCAGTTCAGTTTGCGGATCGGGTCGCGGCCAATTCAGGCGACTTGCCGCTCCTGGCCTTCCCAATACGGCGCGCGCAGTTCGCGGCGCAGCACCTTGCCCGAAGGATTGCGCGGCAGAACCGCAATGAAATCGACCGATTTCGGCGACTTGTAGGCCGCGATGTGCTGGCGGGCGTAAGCAATGACCTCGGCCTCGCTCAGGCTCTCGCCGGGCTTGACCACCACGCAGGCCTTGACCGCCTCACCCCATTTGGCATCGGGGACGCCGATCACCGCGACATCGGCGACCTTGGGGTGCGAGTAGATCGCGTTCTCGACTTCGGCGGGATAGACGTTTTCGCCGCCCGAAATGATCATGTCCTTCACCCGGTCGCGGATGAACAGATAGCCGTCGTCGTCGAGATAACCCGCGTCGCCGGTGCGCAGCCAGCCGTCGGCGTCGATCGTCGCGGCTGTCGCCTCGGGCAGGTTCCAGTAACCGCGCATGTTCTTGGAACTGCGCGTGGCGATTTCGCCCACCGTGCCCGCCGGAACTTCTATGCCGACGGAATCGACGATCTTGATCTCCACCCCCGGCAGCGCCTTGCCGACCGAACGCATCCGCGCGCTGCCCTCGGGCACATGATCCTCGGGATCGAGCGTGACGATGGTGCCGCTGGTCTCGGTCATCCCGTACATCTGGACAAAGCCGCAGCCGAACCGCTCCATAGCTGCCTTCATCAGGTCGAGCGGGATCGGCGAGGCGCCATAGGTGATGAATTTCAGGCGGCTGAAATCGACCTCGGCGACGCGCGGGTGATCGAGCAGGATCTGGATCGCGGCAGGGACGAGGAAGATCTTGGAGATCGGATAGGTCTCGATCAGGTCGAGCGCTTTGGCCGGATCGTATTCAGGCAGCACGATCGAACAGGTGCCGTTGGCGATCGTGCCGATCCCGGTGCCGGTCCCGCTGATGTGAAAACACGGCATGGCGAGCAGCGTCACCTCGCCCGGGATCGGCTTTTGCCATTCGCGCAGCTCGGGCTCTTCCGCGCCGGGTTCGGGGCGATGGCGCGAGGACAGGATCGAACCGTGCGTCATCACTGCGCCCTTGGGCCGTCCGGTGGTGCCCGAGGTATAAAGCTGGAGCGCGTCGTCATCCGGGCCGACTTCCACCGCGGGATCGGTGGCGGCAAAACCGTCGCGCCACTGGCGATAGTCGGGCAGGTCCGGATCGTCGGCCTCGACCCCGAACACGTGCTCGACAAGCTGGATGTCGGGCCGGATTTTCGCCAGCATCGCGCCGAAGCCCTCGCCGGCAAACAGCACTGTCGCCTGACAATCGCCGACGATATAGGCCACTTCGGGCGGAGCCAGCCGCCAGTTGACCGGCGTCATCACCGCGCCCAGCTTGGCCGCCGCGATCAGCAGTTCGAAATAGAGCGGATGGTTTTTGCCGAGAAATGCAATCCGGTCGCCCTTGCCCACGCCCAGCGACGTGAGCGCGTTGGCGGCGCGGTTGCTGCCTGCATCGAGCGCGGCGAAGGTCGTCTCCGCGCCCCCCAACACAAAGGCCGCCGCATCCCCCTGAAGGCGGGCGTGTTCGCGCACCAGATCGCCGAGCGCGCCCGGCAACAGGGCCAATGTCGGGGTGCCAGCCAAGGTTCTCTCCATCGCAGCGGGTTTAGGCCGAGTCGGGTGCGCGACCATTGGCACAATTCATAGCACGCGAGTGGCATGGACTGCGCTAGGATCGAAGGGATGAGCGAACCTTTCCCGCCCCCCGGGTACGTTGCGGCCGGATTTTCCCCCGGCTTCCTCGATCGCGGTGGGCCTTACTGGCTGCGACCCGACGCGGCGGGGACCACGGTCGGCCTGCGGATCGAGGAAGGACACCTCAATTACCAGGACGTCGCACACGGCGGAGTACTGACCACGCTCGCCGATGTTGCCCTGTCGTGGTGCGTCTACAGCAGCGAGGACCCGCCGCTGGCAGTCTCGACCGCCACCCTCACGGTCAACTTCCTCAGGGGAGCGCGGCTGGGCGAATGGCTCGAGACCGAAGCGCGGATCGACCGGATCGGCCGGGCGCTGGCCTATACCAGCGGCACGATCCGCTGCGGCGATCAGGCGATTGCGACGATGACAGGCGTGTTCAGCGTGCGGCGGAAAACCTAGCTCCGCCACCCCGCCACCACCGGGGTCGAAGGGTCGCGGTCGTCGTGATAGCCGCAGGCACCCTCGGGCATTGCAGCCAGCGAAGCCTCGCCGATCGGGCGAAATTCGCGCCAATCGTACAGCCCCTGCCGCCGGGCGATGCGCCATTGTCCGTCGCGCTGCTCGAACCGATCGACATAGCGCCCGGCGATAATCGCGCCATAGGCCTCGTCGCGCGGCGGGAACACCTCGGGCCGCGAGTAGCCGACCGGCACGACATGCATCGCGGTCAGGTAGGTTTCGCAATGCGCCGTCACCGCGTCGACAAATCCGATCAGGGTCTGGCCGAGCATGTGCTGGGTGGAGATGCACGGGTCGATGATGCTGCGCGCCTGTTCGACGAAGCTGCGCCAGTCACCCTTGACCGGGCCGAACCCGAATATGGCATCGGGGTGGAACACCCGCTCCATCAAGTCCCAGCGCCGCCGGTCGATGATGTGGGTGTACAGCGCGATGATCTCGCGGATCGCTTCGCGGTCTTCAAGCGTTCCGGTCATCGATCCAGCTCCACTATGACTTTGCCGAGATTGCGCCCGGTCAACATCCGGCGGTAAGCGACAAGCACCTGATCGAGCCCGCGGGAGGTGTCGTAAGGCAGCGCCAATTGGCCCGCCTCGTACCAGCCGCGCAGCCGCGTGGTCAGTTCAGGTCCGTGGTGCATGAAATCGGGCGAGAAGAACCCCTCGATCCGCAGCCTGCGCATCAACACCTGGTCGAATTCGCGCGGGGTCGTGCGTTCGCCGCGGCCATAATCGGATAGCAGCCCGCAGACCGCCACCCGGCCATAATGGTTCATGGCAAGCAGCACGTCGTCGAGCAGCGGTCCGCCGACATTGTCGAAATACACGTCGGTTCCGCCGATCGCGCCAAGCTGCCCGCGCACGCCGTCAGCCTTGTAGTCGATCGCTCCGCCCAGACCGAACTGGTCGACCAGCGCGCGGCATTTGTCCGGTCCGCCGGCGATGCCCCAGACGGTGCAGCCCAGCGCCGCCGCGACCTGGCAGGCGAGCAGCCCGGTCGCGCCTGCAGCCGCGGAAACCAGCACCGTCTCGCCCGCCTTCGCCGCCCCGGTGCGCTCGATCCCCCACAGCGCGGTCCATCCGTTCATGCCGAGTTCGCCCAGCCAGACGCGCTTGTCGGCAACGGTTTCGTCGAGCGCGACGGCCCCCGCCAGCGCGGGATCGACGATGCTGTAATCGGCCCACTGGCCAAACGCGCGAACCAGCGTCCCTTCGGGGAAATTCGCGTGACGCGATGCCACGACCCGGCCCACGACGAGGCCCATCATCGCCACGCCCAAATCGAGCGGCGGCTGATAGCCGTCGGTCCGGTCGGACATCCACATCCGCGTGCCTGCATCCATCGAAAGCAGTTCGTTACGCACCACGACCTGTCCCGCCCCGGGCTCGGCCAGCGGTGCTTCGATCAGCGTCAGCGCATCTTCGAACGCATTGCCCTTGGGCCGCGTATCGAGCCGCCAGAAACGATTGGTCGAACTCATCGAGCGATCCTCCATCCCCCACCCCGTGATCGGGGCAGCGCTATCAGAATTGCGCGGCGCAGCCCGTCCGGCTTTCGGTTAGCCTTCTGCTTAAAGGCCCAGCCAGCCTAAATCGGGGAGACAGGTTTATGCCACTGATAACAGTCGTAGGGGCATCGGGACGCCAGGGCATGGCGCAGGTCCGCCAGGCGCTCGCCTCCGGTTACGAAGTGCGCGCGCTGTCGCGCCAGGAAGATCCGTTCGCCGGAGCCAAGATCGATGGTTCGGAGCGGGTCGAAGTCCGCCCGATCGACCTGTATGATCCGGCCAGTTACACAACCGCGTTCGAAGGCTCGGACTACATCTTCTACACCCACCCTCTCCAGGCGCGCGCCGATCGCGCGGTGCTGGTCGGCGAGGTCGGCAAGGCCGGGGCCGAGGCCGGGGTCAAGCGGGTGGTGTGGAACACCTCGAGCTGGATCCCCGACAAGCCGGGCGAGGCCCACACCTATGCCGGCAATACCGCCGGAATCAACGCGCTGTGGCGTTCGGGTGCGCCGGGAACGGTGTTCGGATCGGTGCTGTTCATGGACAACCTGCTGACCAACTGGGCGCGGCCCTTCCTCGTCAACGAAGGGCGCTATGTCTATCCGCACAACCCGGCGCTCCAGGCCAACTGGATCAG
>JBBSKI010000099.1:0-6385 GCA_038256425.1 Sphingomonadales bacterium | reverse complement strand
TCCGATGCCCGAGATACCTGCCCCGACGATGAGCATGTCGAAATCGGCCGAAGCACCGGTCTGCGGCGCATAGCTGGAGTGGGGGCTGATTGCATTCATCGTCAAGCTCTCCCGGTATTGGCATCCCCAATACTGACACTAGTGTAAGCTAATTCACAGGCGATTGCCAGCATCATTGCGGTTTGCCACAGCATTGCCCAGAGGATTTTTGATGTCGATCGTCGCTGCGCGCCGCTATGTTTCGGGTCGGGTCCAGGAGGCCCCGGTGACCATCGACGGAGAGTTGCGCGTGGCCCTGCCGCCCGGTTCGTTCGACTGGATCGGACTGGCGCAGCCGACACCCGACGAGATCGGACGGGTCGCGCGCCAATTCGGGCTGCATCCGCTCGCGGTCGAGGATGCGCTCAATCCCAATCAAACCCCCAAGATCGAGCCATACGGCGCATATTTGTTTGTCATCGCACGGACTGCCGCGCTGGAGGCCGACGATACGATTTCATACGGCCAGAGCGCGTTTTTCCTCGGCCTCGATTTTCTCGTCACCGTCCGGCAGGGCAGCACCCGCGCGCATGTGAACCTGCGCAACAACCTGGAAGCCAACCCCGAACGGCTGAGCGAAGGCCCCGATTTCGTGCTCCATTCGGTGCTCGATTTCATCGTCGACGGCTACCTGCCGATCATCGAGGAGCTCGAGACCGCGCTCCAGCGGATCGAGGAGGCCGCGATCGACCGCTTTCCCGATCAGGCGACCATCCGCCGCGTTTTCCGGCTGCGCCGCCAGTTGCGCCGGTTCGAGCGGATCGTCGGGCCGATGCGCGAGGTGTGCGAGCGGCTGACCCATACCGATCTGCCAGCGGTCGATGCCACGGCCCGCATCTGGTTTCGCGACGTGCTCGATCACGTCCGCCGCACTCTGGCCCGGGTCAACGGGCTCAAGGAGACGCTGGCCTCGGTGGTCGAAACCGCCAGCCTGCTCGAACAGCACCGCCAGGGCACGATGACCCGCCAGCTCGCCTCGTGGGCCGCGATCCTCGCGGTGCCGACCGCGATTGCAGGGATCTATGGCATGAACTTCGATTATTTGCCCGAACTGCACTGGCGCTATGGTTATTTCGTGGTGCTCGGGGCGATCGGAACGATCTGCTTTGGGCTGTGGTTGCGCTTCAAGTCGATTGGCTGGCTTTAGGATACTTAACGCAACCCGGCGGTTGACCCCGGACTGCGCTGTGCCGCAATAGGCACCGCCACCACGGGGAAACCAACGCTCATGCCATCCGGCCTCGCCGCCCTGCTCGACGACGTTGCGGTGATCGCCCGCATGGCCGCCGCATCGATCGACGATGTCGGCCTGGCCGCGGCCAAGGCCGGGTCCAAGGCGGCCGGCGTAGTGATCGACGATGCGGCGGTGACCCCCAGCTATGTCACCAACTTCACCCCGGCGCGCGAACTGCCGATCATCGCCGCAATCGCCAAGGGCTCGCTGCGCAACAAGCTGCTGATCATCCTGCCGGTGGCGCTGGCGCTCAGTGCGCTGTTGCCGCAGGTGATCACCCCGCTGCTGATGCTGGGCGGGGCCTATCTGTGCTTCGAAGGCGCGGAGAAGCTGATCGAGAAGTTCGGCGGGGCCAAGCATGGCGAGACGCTGGAAGACCCGATCGAAGACCCCGCCGCGTTCGAGAAGGCGCGGATCGCAGGGGCAATCCGCACCGATTTCATCCTCTCGGCCGAGATCATGGCGATTGCGCTGGCCGAGGTGAGCGACAGCCCGCTGATCCAGCGCGGGGCAATTCTGGCGATCGTGGGGATCGCGATTACCGCGGTGGTCTATGGCGCGGTCGCGCTGATCGTGAAGATGGACGATGTCGGGCTGCATATGGCGCAAAAGCCCGGCGCCGGATCGCAGCGATTCGGGCGCGGGCTGGTCGAGGCGATGCCGGTGGTCCTGGCGGTTCTGGCCAATGTCGGCACGCTGGCGATGCTGTGGGTCGGCGGCGGGATCATCCTGCACGGACTGCACGAACTCGGCCTCCACGGCCCTTCAGACGTCGCGCACGCGATCCAGTACGCGGTCGAGGGAGTGAGCGGGTCGCTGGCGGGGGTAACCGGCTGGCTGACCTATGCGGTCGCTTCTGCACTGGCCGGCCTGGCGCTGGGCAGCGTGATCGCGCTGGCGGTCCACGCGATACAGTCGCGGCGGGGCGGCAAGGCTGCCCCAGCACACTGACTTCAGCGGGCGGCAATCACCCCGAACAGGTCGTGCGCGTCGGCGTCCTCGATCTCGGCGCGGACGATGTCGCCCGGCTTGAGAGTGGCGGGCACGTTGCGGAGGAACACGCTGCCGTCGATCTCGGGTGCGTCGGCCTGGCTGCGCGCGGTCGCGCCGATATCGCCGTCCTCGTCGGGCTCGCCGACTTCATCCACGATCACCGGCAGAACCCGCCCGACCTTGGCGGCGAGTTTCGCGGCGCTGATCGCGGCGGTCTTTTCCATGATCCGGGCATAGCGCTCTTCCTTGAGCGCTTCGGGCACCGGATCGGGCAGGCCGTTGGCATGGGCCCCTGCGACCGGCTCGAACCGGAAGGCGCCAACCCGGTCGAGCTGGGCCACATCGAGCCAGTCGAGCAGGTACTGGAACTCGGCCTCGGTCTCGCCCGGAAAGCCGACCACGAAGCTGGAGCGGATCGCGATGTCGGGACAGATCGCGCGCCACGCGGCGATCCGTTCGAGCACCCGCGCCTCGTTGGCCGGGCGGCGCATCCGCTTGAGGACACTGGGCGCGGCGTGCTGGAACGGGATGTCGAGATAGGGCGTCAGCAAGCCCTCGGCCATCAGCGGGATCACCGCATCGACGTGCGGATAGGGATAGACATAATGCAGCCGCACCCACGGGGTCGCGCCCTCAGGAGTCCGCAGCCCGCCCAGCTCGCGCGCCAGATCGGTCATGTGCGCGCGCACCGGGTGGCCTTTCCAGTCGCGCGGTTCGTGGCGGGTATCGACCCCATAGGCCGAGGTGTCCTGGCTGATCACCAGCAGCTCGCGCGTCCCCGCCGCGACCAGCTTTTCGGCTTCGCGCAGCACCGCGTCGATCCGGCGGCTGACCAGCTTGCCGCGCAGGCTGGGGATGATGCAGAAGCTGCACGAATGATTGCAGCCCTCTGAAATCTTGAGGTAGCTGTAGTGGCGCGGGGTCAGTTTTATATCTGGCTGCGGGATGAGGTCGACGAACGGGCCTTGGCTGGGCGGCGCGGCCTCATGTACCGCCTCGACCACCGCCTCATATTGATGCGCGCCGGTCACGGCGAGCACGGCGGGGAACCTGGCACGGATCGCCGCGGCCTCGTTGCCCATGCAGCCGGTGACGATGACCCGCCCGTTTTCGGCGATCGCCTCGCCGATCGCGGCCAGGCTTTCCTCCTTGGCCGAATCGAGGAACCCGCAGGTGTTGACCAGCACGACGTCGGCCCCGGCATAGTCTGGCGACATCGCATAGCCATCGGCGCGGAGGCGCGTGAGGATACGCTCGCTGTCGACCAGCGCCTTGGGGCAGCCGAGCGAAACCATGCCGACGCGCGGCGCTGCTGAGATTACGGTAGCCATGAAGCGGCGCGCATAGGCGCAAATCGCACGATAGTCACCAGCCCCGGCACAAGCGTTGCCTTGGAGCGATACGGCGAGTAACCTGCTGACAATGCGGGGGCGCAAGGGAAGGGTCGCGATGGGACCGGTCAATTGGCTGGCGGTGATCGCCGCCGCGCTCGCTGCGTTCGGTGCGGGCGGGTTATGGTATGGGCCGCTGCTGGGCCGGGCCAAGCTCGAGGAAGTCGGCCCCGGCGGGCTTGCCGCGCGCCGCACTCCGGTGCGCACGCTGGGCATAACACTCATGCTGCTGCTGATCTCTGCCGCGATGATCGGCCACATGTTCGCGCGGCTCGATCCGGCGACGCTCGATGCCAAACCGTGGTTGTACTTCATGATGACGGGCGGGCTGGCGGGGGCTTTCGTGGTTCCCGCATTGTTGATCAGCTACGCTCACCAGCGCCTCTCGATCCGGCTGGCGATGATCGATGCGGGCTACTGGCTGGTCGCCTATCTGGCGATGGGCACGGTGTTCTGGGCGCTGGGGTAAAGCTTTAGGCCACTTCACTCGTGCACGTCGGCTGGATCTCGACCAGCATATCGCCCGGCTCGAGCCGCTGCGCCGCCGGTTCCCAGAAGCCGATCGATTCGCCGCCGCGATAAATCCGCAAACCTTGCCCGCCGGTCGCCAGATCGTGGAGCGAGCGGCCGACTTCCTCGGGCCGGACCGCGCGCTCGACCAGCTGGACCATGCCCGAGACCGAGGCGAGATCGGCGAGGTAGTCCGCAACGTGCGCGCCTTGCGCCGATCCCGCCAGCAACAGCCCGGTGAAGCGCACCGGGTTTATGACGTTGTCGGCCCCGGCCTGACGCGCGAGCAATTCGTTGTCGGTCGCGCGCACCACTACGGTGATCGGGACATCGGGCGCGAGATGGCGAACCGTGAGGACGATCAGGATCGAGGTGTCGTCGCGCCCGGCGGAAACCAGCACGCTCTGCGCATTGGCGATGCGCACCGCGATCAGCGTGTCGTCGCGCGTGGCATCGCCAGCGATGACATTGCAGCCCAAGTCCTCGGCCAGCGCCAACTGCTCCTCGCTCCGGTCGAGGACGACGATCCGGCCCGGATCGGTGCCGCGCGCGATCAGCTCGCTCACCGCCTCGCCGCCCGAAACGCCGAAGCCGAGCACGACGACGTGGTTCTCGAGGGTCTTCTGGATCTGCGCCATGCGCCAATTATCCCAACTGCGTTTGATGATGAAATTATAAGCGGTGCCAACGAAGATGAAGAGCACCGCAATCCGGATCGGGGTTACGATCACCGCCTCGACCAGGCGCGCCTGATCGCTGATCGGGGCGATATCGCCGAACCCGGTGGTGGTGATCGAGATCATCGTGAAATAGACGACATCGAGGAAGCTGATGTGACCATCGTAATGGTCTTTCAGCCCGTCTCGGTCGAGCCAGTGAATCATCACGACCAGGAAGATCAGCGCGAAGGCCGCGCCCAGTCGCAAGCCGGCGTCGGCCCAAACCGGCACTTTCACCGCGCGGCGCAAAGGGCGGAATGGAGCCGGTTTGATGCGTCGCCCGGCCATGGTCAGAACCGCGGCGGAAGGAGCGGAGCGGGATCGACCGGCTGATTGTCGCGCCGCAGCTCGAAATGCAGCCGGGCCTCGTCTGCCGCGCCGCTCGCCCCGACGAAGCCGAGCCTTGCGCCGCTCCGCACAGTCTCGCCCTCGCGCACCACGATGCGGCTGAGGTGGGCATAGGCAGTGACCCAGCCGTTGCCGTGATCGATCAGCACCAGCTGGCCATAGCGCTTAGGTTCGGTGCCCGCGAACAACACCGTTCCGCCCGCCGCCGCGCGAACCGCTGCGCCCTTGTGTGCGGCAAAAGTCAGCCCGCGCGGTTCGGTACCGGTCCCGAACGGTACGCTGACCGGACCGTCGGTGGGCCAGACCAAACGAGGTGCGGGTCCGATGTACGTCTGGGCAGGGGGGGGCTGCTGCGTGGGAGTGAAAACGGGGGACGGGGCTGGAGCGCCGTAATCACGCGGCATCGTTTCACGCGGAATAGTCTCACGCGGTAGGGGCTGGACCACGGGACGGCTTTCCATGCGCGGCCCCATGGCCGAACCCGGCCGGGGCACAGCCAGCCGCTGACCGACGCGGATCAGGTAGGGTGGGGGAAGCGCATTGGCCGAGGCCAGCGCGGTCAGCCCCACGCCGAACCGCGCGGCGATGGCCGAGAGCGTATCACCCGGCTGGACCACATAGCCACCAGAAGCCGCGCGGGCAGGGCGCGCGCGCTCGCCCGACGACACGCACCCGCCCATAATCGCAACCAGCGCGAGCGCGGCGGCCATGCGCCTCACTGGCCGTACCGCGCTGCCAGCGCCTGCATGGCCGGTTCGTGAGTCAGGTCGAGCTGGAGCGGAGTGACCGAGATAAACCCATCGGCGATGGCTTCGAGATCGGTCTGATGGCCAGGGGTCGGCTCGATCGCGTGGAGCCCGAACCAGAAATAGGGATAGCCGCGCGGGTCCATGCCCTCGACAAGGCTTCCGCGCGAATAATCGTGGAAGCCCTGCCGGACCACCTTTACGCCGCGCACCGCTTCGGGCGCGAGCGCGGGGAAATTGATGTTGACCAGGCTGCGCGGCGCAAACGGCGCGCCCAGCAGAGGGCGCAGCACACGTTCACCCCAGGCTTCGGCGGCGGCAAAGGGCACCTCGTCGCCCATCCCTTCGCGCGCATAGACCTGGCTCAGCGCGATCGAGCGGATGCCCGCCAGCGCGCCCTCGATG
>JBBSKI010000098.1:0-6483 GCA_038256425.1 Sphingomonadales bacterium | reverse complement strand
GGCAGGGCTGGATTGGCGAACTGGATCGGCGAAACGTTCACCGCCACCCGGACCCCGCCTTCCCACTTGGCCGCCTCCATGCAGGCTTGCCGCAGGGCCCATTCGCCCAGCGCGCCGATCAGCCCGGCTTCTTCCGCAATCAGAATGAACACTGCGGGAGAGATCGGGCCGCGTTTGGGATGTTCCCAGCGCAGCAGCGCCTCGAAACCGGAAATGTGGTTGCAATCGAGCGCGACGATCGGCTGGAAAGCGAGGCGCATCTGGTCCTTGGCCAGCGCATCGCGGATGTCCTCCTCGAGCTTGCGGCGCTCTTCGGCGACCGAGTGCAGGTCGCTCGAGTAATAGCGATAGCGCCCGCGGCCGTCGCCCTTGGCCGCATAAAGGGCAAGGTCGGCATTGCGGACCAGTTCCTCGCTTTCGAGCCCGTCGTAGGGGGCAATGGCGATGCCCACCGAGGCGCCGATGACGCAGCGATCGCCATCGATCGAATAGGGTTGCGAGATCATCGTGATGAGCTTCTGGGCAATGTCGCCCAGTTGGCCGCGATCGTCGATGTCGGGCAGGATGACCTGGAACTCGTCGCCGCCCAACCGACCGATCTCGGCTCCATTGCCGATGACCCGGGTAAGGCGTTGCGCAACCTGCTTGAGCAGTTCGTCGCCGGCCTGGTGCCCCAGCGTATCGTTGACCGCCTTGAACCGATCGAGGTCGATCATCATCAGCGCGCAGCTGCGCTTGGCTGCTTGGTAGGCCGTCAGGATGGTGGCCAGGCGGCGGCTCATCTTGAGCCGGTTGGCGAGCCCGGTCAGCGAATCGTACAGCGCCATCCTCGATGCATCGCGGTGGCTCCGGCGATGCTCCGTGATGTCGCGGCCATGTCCATTGTATCCGCAGAATTCACCATCCGCGCCCTGAGAAGGACGGCCCGAAATGGCCCACCAGCAATCCGCCTCGCTGTCTTCGGTCTTGGCGCTGGCGCTGACCGCCAACTCGACGAAACTGGTGTGCGTGGCGATCAGGAACGGCAGGGTCCGCTGGCTGGCGTCAGTATCCTCGCTATCGAGTTCGAACAGGGCCGCGAAGCTTTGGCCGAGCAATTCGTCGATGGGCCGTCCCAGCCGCCTGGCGACGGTGTCGGAAATGTAGGTCAGGCGGCCTTCGCCGTCGGTAGCCCAGAACCACCCCAGTCCCGAAGCTTCATAATCCTGCATCAAGGCGTTGACCTGGCGGGCATGGGAAGCCTTGGAGGAGTTAGACTTGGCGGCACCGCCAAACGCGGGCAACGCCCCTTTCAATCGGGAAAAGCCGAACGGTCTGCTGCTCATCTCGCAGGACTTTCCTCAATCGGTGACAGTGTGTTGCCGAACCAGCGGATAATCCGCGCAGGCAATTGCTAACGCATCTTGATTAAAAAACCGCAAAGCTGCCTAGCCGGCTCGACGCATCGATGCCGCAGGGTGAGCAGGTTCCTGAGCGCGGCCCGGCATCGGTGCGATCTGGCCGTCCTCGTCGAACCGCAGCGGCCGCGCGAATTCGATCCCCATGAGATCTCCCCGCACCCACCGCACCGTCGCATCGCAAACCCGATCCCGGGCCAGCTGAATACGAAGGACGGTATCGCGCGGGACGTTTCCAAGCCCTTCGACCAGCGCCCCGGTTGGAGAAATGTTGCGCACCGTGGCATTAAAGATCTCGCCGTCGTGATCGATCACGATCTTGCGCAACATCGACTGGCGAATGGCCCGCGCCGCCCGCGGCCCGTCGGCAACCGCGATCAGCCCGGTTTCCAGCCGCGCCAGCGCCTTTGCCGAGCTGAGTGGTCGTTCGTAGATATAGCCCTGGACGTGGCTGCACCCGAGCATGCGGACAAGGTCGAGCTCGTCGAGGGTCTCTACCCCTTCGGCGGTGGTTTCCATCCCCAAAGCCTCAGCCAGGCTGACGATTGCGGCGATAATCGCACCGTTGCGGCTGCCCGGAACGGTCGCACCGCGCACGAAGCTCTGATCGATCTTGATTTTGTCGAACGGCGCCTTCTTGAGATAGCCGAGCGAGGAATAGCCGGTCCCGAAGTCGTCGAGCGCAAGCCGGACGCCCACGCCCTTCAGCGCCTTGAACATCGCGTCGGTTCCCTCGCTATCGTTCAGAAACACGCTTTCGGTGATTTCCAGCTCCAGCCGGTCGGGCGCGATCTGCGCCTGGGCGAGCGCGCTGGTAACGATCGCGGGTAAAGCCGGGTTGGCAAACTGCAACGGAGAAACGTTGACCGCGCAGCGCACCTCCTTGGGCCAGCGAGCCATGTCCTGGCAGGCGGTGCGCAGCGCCCATTCCCCGATTGGCGCGATCAGACCGGCATCTTCTGCCACCGGGATGAATTTCGCCGGGCTGATCGGTCCACGCACCGGATGGGTCCAGCGCAGCAGCGCCTCGAAGCCGGTGATCCTCTCGGTCGCGGTCTGGATGACCGGCTGGTAGTATAATTCCAGGCCGCCGCTGGCGATGGCGTCGCGCAGGTCCTGCTCCATCTGGCGGCGCTCCTCGGCGTCGCTGTGGAGATCGGCGGCGTAAAAATGGTACCTTCCGCGCCCGCCGTCCTTGGCGGCATATAGCGCGAGGTCCGCGTTGCGGATCAATGCCTCGCTGGTCATGCCATCGTCGGGCGCCAGCGCGATTCCGATCGAAGCGCCGATCACCACCCGGTCCCCGTCGATGGTGTAAGGCTGCGACAGCGCGTCGATAATCTGGCCGGCCAGTTGCGCCAGCCGCACACGCTCGATCCGTCCCGGCAGCAAAACCTGAAACTCGTCTCCGCCCACCCGTCCGACCCGGCCCAATTTGCCAGTGCTCCGTTCCAGCCGCTGCGCGACCTGTTTGAGCAGAGCATCGCCGGCGGGGTGACCAAGCGTATCGTTGACCTGCTTGAAGCGGTCGAGATCGAGCAGCAACACGCTGCAGGCACGCTGATGGATTTGTGGCGCGGTGAGGATTTTCTCGAGGCTTTGCGACTGGAGAAAGCGGTTCGACAGCCCGGTCAGCGAATCATAGTGCGCCAGGCGCGAGGCGTGTTCGGCCGAGCGACGTTTTTCGGTCAGATCGGTGCCACTGCCGCGGAAACCCTGGAAATTCTTGTACTCGTCGTAGATCGGGCGACCGGAAATCGACCACCAGCGTTCTTCGCCATCGGCGGTCGCGGCCTTGACTCCCAGCTCGTTGAACGACGAACGCGCAGTCAGGGCGAAGGTAAGGCTGCGCTCGCTATCCGCTCCCCGGGCCGACAAGTCGAACAGGCTGGCAAATGGCCGCCCGACAAGGTCCTCGGCGCTCGCGCCAACGGTGGCCGCGACCGGGTCCGACAGATAGGTCACGGTGGCACGGCGGTCGGTTTCCCAGAACCAGCCCTGCCCGGTCTCTTCGTAATCGGCGAGAATTTCGCGCGCGCGGCTATCGATCCGCTCCGCGGCGGCGGCCCGTTCGGCCTCGTCGCGATCGATCTGCAACTGCCGCACAAATACGAAGATCGCGAACGGCAGGCCGCAGGCGACCGCGATGATGCCAACAAGACCGCTGACCGCGCAGGCCACGCCGGCCCACAAGCTGCAATGCGCGGCGAGCAAGCCGGGGAGACGCCCCGCCTCGATGATCGATGCGAGCAACACGACGACCGCCACCCCCTCGATAGCCGCGTTGGTGACCGATGCCGGGCCACTCTGGGCCAATACGGCCATGGCCGCGCCGAACAGACCCATCGGCAGCACGATCCCCGCGCCCATCGCAGCCACCTTGGCACTCGTCCCGCTGCTCGCAGCTTCGAGCCGTGCGATCAGCGGTGCGGCGGCGTCCAGAACGATGGCGATCAGCAGCATGGTTGCCACAAGTCCCGATGGCATCGCTCCACCGATCGCCAGGACCGATGCCGCGACGGCCAGCTTGACCGGTGCCATGACCCTCCATTGCGGGCCGATCGACACAAGACTTTTGGTGAGCACCGGAGCCAGGCCCATGGTGCGAGAGGCTGCAACACGGCGGGATTTAGGCCGTTGACCCATAGCTGACCGGTCTTCGCCCCCGGCAAGCCGAGGCACCGTGGCCGTTTCCACGTCGAGGCAGCGTGCAACGGTGTCGGCCTCGGTTCCGGTCATGGCAACCGTCTGACCATGTAGCTTTGAGAAACTGTTAATCCAGCGGTGGGTATGAGCAACTTGTCTCGTGATGTTGCATCGCAGCAAGAAGCTGCTAGCCGGGCGGCGATGGCCAAGCTGACCGCACAGACCAATTCGATCCTCGCGCTGGGGCGTCGCCTGCGTGTTGCGCGCTGGAATTCCGGCGAGTCCGCCACGTCGAAACGCCCACTCCTGGTGTTCGGCGGGATCGGGCTCAATCTCGAACTGCTCGAGCCCGTAGCCGCCGCGCTCGGCACCCGTCCGGTGGTGAGTTTCGACATGCCCGGCGTGGGACAGTCACCCGATCCGCTGGTGCCCTATACCGCCGCGACGATGGCGCTCACCGCGCAAGCGGTGCTCGACCGCATGGGGATCGACACGGTGGATCTGCTCGGGATCAGTTGGGGCGGCGGGATTGCCCAGCAATTCGCGCTCCAGCACCGCAATCGGGTCGGCCGGCTGGTGCTGGCGGCGACCAGCGCAGGGGTGGCGATGGCGCCGGGCGATCCGCGGATGCTCGCACGGCTGACCGATCCGGCCGAGTATACCGTCCCCAAGGCGCTCCAGCGCAATCTGGCGATGCTATATGCCGGCGGCGGAGACACCCCGGTGTCACTCAATGCTGTCACCCCGCCCTCGCCCTCGGGTTTTCTCTATCAGCTCGGCGCGCTGGCCGGGTGGAGCAGCGTAGCAATGCTGCCGCTGCTCAATATGCCGACGCTGGTCATGGCGGGGGACGACGACCAGGTGGTCCCGCCGGCGAATGCCCAGTTCCTCCATACCCTTATCCCCGGCAGCCGGCTCAGGATGTTCGCGGGCGGCGGCCACCTGTTCATGCTCAGCCATCTCACCGAGTTTACGGCGGCGTTGGATGCGTTCCTCGATGCGGACGAAGCGCCCGCCACACCCGCCTGACATTGTTACTCGACCCCGCCGCTTGAATTGCTGCGGCGCGCCGTGCATGTTCGTTCGATAAGGTTCGATCGGGGCGAGAAAAAGATGGTTAAAAAGGGCGTGTCGCTTGAAAACGAGGCAGCACAATCGACCACGGCGCTAGGTCCGCTGGTCGGGCTGGCACGAGAAGACTTTGTCGGCGCCATCGCGATGCTGCTGCGCGAGACGGCCAGCAATCCTGCCCGATCGTTGCGCCATGCACGCAGTTTTGGCGACGACGTGGTCAAGATCGTCACCGGCAAGTCCGATCTGGCCCCCAATGCCAAAGACAAGCGGTTCATGGATCCGGCGTGGCGTTACAACCCGTTCTACCGGGCGGGCGCGCAGTATTACCTTGCCGTGCAGAAAGGCATGCAAAGCTGGCTGGCCGATCTGGACCTCGACGATATCGAGCGTGACCGGGCCAATTTCATCTCCAATGTCATCATCGACAGTCTGGCCCCGACCAACACCCTGATCGGCAATCCGATGGCGCAGAAGCGGGTGATCGACAGCGGCGGACTGTCGTTGATCAAGGGTCTCAAGAACGCCTACAACGACATGGTCCATAACAACCAGATGGTCAGCCAGGTCGACAAGCGGCCGTTCACGCTGGGGGTCAATGTCGCCACGTCGAAGGGCAGTGTCGTCTTTCGCAACGCGATGATGGAGCTGATCCAGTATGCGCCGACCACCGACGAGGTCCACGCGATCCCGCAGCTGACGATCCCGCCGCAAATCAACAAGATGTACATCAACGACCTGAGCCCTGAGAAATCGGTGGTCAAATGGCAGGTCGACAACGGCATCCAGACCTTCGTCATCAGCTGGAAGAACCCCACCAAGGATGAGGGCCACTGGGACATGGCCGATTACATCGCGTGCTGCCGCAGGGCGATCGATGTGATTTGCGCCATCACCAAATCGGCCAAGGTCAACGTTTCGGGCGGGTGTTCGGGCGGACAGACCACCGCGATGCTGGCCAGCGCGATGGCGGCGGACGGCGACGACCGGCTTGGCGCGATCACGCTGATGGTCTGCGTGCTGCATCCCAAGCAGAACGATATCGAGGCCGGCGCGCTGATGTCGAAAAACGGGATGGAACTGGCCAAGCGTCGCGCCGCCAAGAAGGGGATCATCGAGGGGAACAGCCTGGCGCGCGGGTTCGCCTGGCTGCGGCCCAACGACCTGATCTGGAACTATGTGATCAACAATTACCTGATGGGCGAGGATCCGCCCGCGTTCGACGTGCTGTTCTGGAATGCCGATGCGACCAACCTCTCGGCCGCCTTGATGGGCGATTTCCTGGAGATTTTCGATACGCTGGTCTTCACGCGGCCTGGCGAGGTCGAAATGGTCGGGCACAAGGTCGATCTGACCAGGGTGACCAGCG
>JBBSKI010000097.1:0-6564 GCA_038256425.1 Sphingomonadales bacterium | reverse complement strand
GTTGCCGTTCGCCCATACCGGGGCGACGACGAACAGCTCGTCGCTCAGCCGGTCGAACACGCAGACGATGCCGGGGCGCGCGAACAGCATGTCGGGCAGTTCCAGCGCGGATTGCGGCGCGCGGCGCAGGTTTTCGACAAGGCCGATGGTCTCGTAACCGAAATAGCCGACCAGGCAGGCGAGCGCCGAGGGCAGGCCGGGCGGCATCTCGATCCGGCACTCGGCGATCAGCGCGCGCAGTTCGGCCAGGCTGTCACCGGGGAGCGGCGCAAAGGCGGCGCGGTCCATGCGCCAGCTGCGATTGATCTCGCAGGATGCGCCGGTCGCGCGGAACATCAGGTCGGGGTCGATCCCCAGCAGCGAGTAACGTCCGCGCACCTCGCCGCCTTCGACCGATTCGAGCAGGAAATCGCCGCGTCCCGGCTCGATCAGCTTGAGCCCGGCCCCCACCGGGGTCTCGGTATCCGCGATCAGCCGCCGCCAGACCAGCGCCGGGCGGCCTGCTTCCAGCGCGGCCCGCGCAGCCTCGTGGTTCTCAGGCAAATGGTCTCGGGGCAACAGGTCAGTTGCCGCCGGTCAGCTGCGAGCGGACCGCGCGGACCGCTGCGGCATTCTTTTCCGCGCCCACTTCGCGGCGCAGCGCGGTGCGCAGCTGTTCGGCATATTCGCGCCCCGCCAGCCCGCCGAGTTCACGCGTCAGCGCGGGCAGCGCGGGGTCGCCCGGCTCGACCTTGCCCGGCTCGATATCGGCGAGGCGGATCACGAACCACCCCTCGCGTCTGGGCGCCTCGAGCTTCTTGGCGGTCCGTTCGGCCATGCTGAACAGCAGCGCCAGCGGCGGGGTCACGCGGCCCTGGGCGACGAGTTCCTGGCGGCCGAGGTCGACGGCTTCGCGCTGCGCCCCGCTCGCACCGGCGCTGGCCAGCGCGGTCTCGATCGAGCCGCCCTTGGCCAGCGCCGCCAGCGTCTTGTCGGCGGCGGCCCTGGCCCGGATCGCGCCCTGTGCCTTGCCCCAGTCGGCAATCACGCGGGCGCGAATCTGCGCCAGCGGGGGCGGCGCCGATGCCGTGATATCGGCGACGTCGAACACCAGGAAAGTCTTGCCCGGCTCGATCTCGGCAAGCTGCGGCTGGTTCTCGCGGTCCATCAGGAACGCGGTCTGGAGCACTTTGGTCAACGCGGGCGGCGCGGTTTCGCCGGGCTTGCCAAACACCTGCCCGCTGGCGGTGAGCGGCGCGGTGGTGGTCAGGGTCAGGCCCAGTTGGCGTGCTGAATCGCCAAGATTGCCGCCGCCGTCGAAGGCTTCCTCAAGCCCGGCAGTAAGGTCGGACAATGCGTCGCGGCGCAGCTTGATGTCGAGCTGGGCTGCGATCTCGCCGCGCGCTTCGGCCAGCGATCGGGCGGGTTTGGAAACAATGGTGTCGACCCGCGCAACGTGCCAGCCCAGCGCGCCCTTGGCCGGGGGGACGAGCGTGCCCTTGTCGGCCTGAAACACTGCGGCGGCCACCGCAGCAGAAGATTGCGCCGCCAGCTGCGCGCGGGTGACCGCTGCCTGGCTCGGCAGCAGGCCCTTGGCACGAGCCGCCGCGTCGAGCGCCTTGCCGCCCTTGACCTCGGCCTCGAGCGCCTTGGCAGCAGCTTCGGTGGGCACGATCACCTGCGTAATCGTGCGGGTCTCGGATGCGGCATACTTGGCCTTGTCGGTCTCGTAAACGCGGGCGATTTCGGCGTCGGTCGGCCCGCGCCGGTTCTTGATCGCTTCCTCGCCGAAGGTCGCGAAACGCAGCGTGCGGCGCTCGGGCAAGGTATAGGCAGCGCGGTTGGCCTTGAAGAATGCGGCCAGCGCCTCCTCGCTGGGCGGGGCGGCCGGTGCGAACGAGGCCGAAGGGATCAGCACGATCTCGCCCGTGCGGCGTTCGCGGCTGAGCTGGGCATAGCGCAGCGCCAGCGCAGTCGGTGCGCTTGCCCCGAACGCGGCGGGGACCAGCACCTGCTTGGCGACCAGCCCCTGCGCCAGATCCTCGCGCACGGTCTTGTCGCTGAGCTGCTGCTGCGCCAGCACCTGGCGATAGGCGGCTTCGCTGAACCTGCCATCGGGGCCCTGGAAGGCGGGAATCTTGACGATTTCGCTGCCGACCAGCGCATCGCTGGCGACCAGCCCGTGGGCGCGTCCGAATTCGGCGATGGCAAAGCGGTCGATCATCGAATCGAGCACCTCGTCCACTGCGCCCTGGGCGGTGAAGCGCTGCATGGTCAGCGTCGGGTCTTCCTCGCGGGCGCGGTTGAACGCGTTGCCGACGCTCTGGTTGAGCGCGGCCGTCCCGATCGTCGCCTCGCCGACGGTTGCAGCACGGTCGCCCCCCGCGACCCCGCCGAAGCCGGTGCCGGTGATGTCCGAACTGGCAAAGGCCAACGCGATCAGGGCGACGAACCCAAGCGTAACGATCAAGCCGATACGCGACTGGAACATCGAGCGGAAAAAACCGATCATGACCGGGACGGTCTCCAAAAGCAGCGCCGCGACCGGCGGGATTGGCCAGAACTGGCAGAATGGGGAGCGCGCGCCTTAGCCGCTGTTCGGGGCGATGGGAACCGCCCAAGCCGCCGAAGCGATGCAGTTCATTCGCGTTTTGCAAAACCCCCGCCGCTTTGCTAGCCGCCGCGCCGCATCCCAAGTCCTTCCCGATACGAGAACCCTCGCCCATGCCGCACCGTCCCTATATCGTCGGCAACTGGAAAATGAACGGCAGCCGTGCCCTGCTCGCCGAGGCGCGGGCGATCGATCGTGGGGCCGCGCGCTATCCCCAGGTCGCCGTTGCGCTCGCCCCGCCGTTCACGCTGATCGCGCCGCTGCGCGAGGCGGTGAGCGTCATCGGGGTCGGCGGGCAGGACTGCCACGCACAGCCCAAGGGCGCTTTCACCGGTGACGTTTCAGCCGCGCAACTGGCCGACGCCGGGGGCAATTTCGTGATCGTTGGGCATTCGGAGCGGCGCGCGCCCCACAACGAGAGCGACACCGCGGTCAAGGCCAAGGCGGAAGCCGCGCTGGGCGAAGGACTGGGCGTGATCCTGTGCGTGGGAGAGACTTTGTCCATCCGCGATTCGGGCAAGGCGGAGGACTTCGTCGCGCGCCAGCTCGAGGCATCGCTGCCGCAGATCGCGGCGGGTGAGCCCACTGGCGCGGACACGCCCCCGATGAAGCTTGCGGTCGCTTACGAGCCGGTCTGGGCGATCGGCACCGGGCGCGTCGCAGCCGTCGAGGATGTGATCGCGATGCACGCGGCGCTGCGCCCGGTCCTTGTCTCGGCCTATGGCGAGGCCGGGGCGAAAGTGCGGATTCTCTACGGCGGCTCGGTCAATGCCGGCAACGCAAGCGAATTGCTGGCTGCACCCGGTGTGGGCGGTGCGCTGGTCGGCGGGGCGAGCCTGACGGCCGAGGCGTTCCTGCCGATCGTCGCCGCTGCCGCCGGGGGCGATCCGGTCGATTGAGCCGAAGGATTGCGCCAGCTTCGAGTCGCGCCTAAACGCGCCGCCTGTTGACCTGTTTGCCTGCTCCAACGCGAGCCTGAAAGTCGTAGTCCGATGTCGTTGTTCATCTTCCTCACCGTCCTCCAGGCGATTGTCGCCACCGCGCTTGTGGGCGTGATCCTGATCCAGCGGTCGGAAGGCGGCGGGTTGGGGGTGGGCGGCAGCCCGGCGGGGCTGATGTCGGCGCGCGGCGCGGCCAACTTCCTGACCCGGATGACCACGTTCCTCGCAATTGCCTTCGTCAGTCTGAGCATCGCGCTGGCGGTGGTGGCCGTCGGGGCGAGCACGACCGCCAAGATCGACACCTCGCTTCAGCGCGGAACCCCGGTCCAGGCTCCGCTCGATCCGCTCAGCGCCGATCCGCTGGCCGGCGTCGGTGCGCCGCCCGCGAATGCTCCGGCCCCTGCGCCAGCCACCAGCGCCAGCCCGGCTCCCGCAGACCCGCTGAAGGGTGCGGCCCAGTAATCTCGACCGGGTTTTCGTGGCGAGATTGTGGATGAGGGCGGGCATCCGCTTGCGCCGCCCCCCACCCACACTCTAAGGCCCGGCTCCCATGACGCGGTTTATTTTTATCACCGGCGGCGTGGTCTCTTCGCTCGGCAAGGGGCTGATGGCGGCGAGCCTGGCTGCGCTGCTCCAGGCCCGCGGGTTCAGCGTCCGCATCCGCAAGTTCGATCCCTATCTCAACGTCGATCCGGGCACGATGAGCCCCTATCAGCACGGCGAGGTGTTCGTGACCGACGATGGGGCTGAGACCGATCTCGACCTGGGCCATTACGAGCGGTTTACCGGGGTTTCGGCGCGCCAATCGGACAACATCACCTCGGGCCGGATCTACCAGCAGATCATCACGCGCGAGCGGCGCGGCGACTATCTGGGCGCGACCGTTCAGGTGATCCCGCACGTCACCGACGCGATCAAGGAATTCGCCCGCGCCGAGACGGCGGATCTCGATTTCGTCCTGTGCGAAATCGGCGGCACGGTGGGCGATATCGAAAGCCTGCCGTTCATCGAGGCGCTGCGCCAGCTTCGCAACGAGATGGGGCGCGAGAACACCTGCGCGATCCACGTCACGCTGGTTCCCTATATCGCGGCGGCGGGCGAGCTGAAGACCAAGCCGACCCAGCATTCGGTGCGCGAGCTGACCGCGCTCGGGGTCCAGCCGGACCTGCTGTTGTGCCGCTGCGAGAAGCCGCTGCCCGAGAGCGAACGCGCCAAGATCGCGCAGTTCTGCAACGTCCGCAAGGAAGCGGTGATCCCCGCGCTCGATGCCTCTTCGATCTATGCGGTGCCCTCGCAATACCACGCCGAGGGGCTCGACGCAGAGGTTCTGCGCCATTTCGGCATGACCGCGCCCGAACCGACGATGGATCGCTGGGACGATGTCCTCGACCGCTACCAGCATCCCGAAGGCGAAGTCACGATCGGGGTGGTGGGCAAGTACGTCGGCCTGCAGGACGCCTACAAGTCTCTGAACGAAGCGCTGGTTCATGGCGGCATGGCCAACCGGGTCCGGGTCAACCTGCGCTGGCTCGACGCCGAGCTGTTCGAAGGCGACGCCGACGACATTGCCGCCCGGTTGGAGCCGCTCCACGGGATCCTCGTACCCGGCGGGTTCGGGACACGCGGATCGGAGGGCAAGATCGCCAGCGTGCGGTTCGCGCGCGAACGCAAGGTGCCGTTCTTCGGGATTTGCCTGGGGATGCAGATGGCCTGCATCGAAGCCGCGCGGAACACCGCCGGGATCGCGGCCGCCAGCTCGACCGAATTTGGCGAAACCAGCGAGCCGGTGGTCGGGATCATCACGGAATGGATGACCCCCGAGGGTCTGGAAACCCGCGCCGCCGGTGGTGACCTGGGCGGGACGATGCGCCTGGGCGCCTATGAGGCGAGGCTCAGCCATAACAGCCACGCTTCGGCGCTCTATGGTGGCGCGACTACGATCTTCGAACGCCACCGCCACCGCTACGAGGTCAACGCCGCCTACCGCGAGCCGCTGGAGCGGGGCGGGCTGGTGTTTTCCGGAATGTCGCCCGATGGCTTGCTTCCCGAGATCGTCGAGCGACCCGATCACCCGTGGTTCGTGGGGGTGCAGTTCCACCCTGAGCTCAAGAGCCGCCCCTTTGCGCCGCATCCGCTGTTCGCCGGATTTATCGGTGCAGCACTCAAGCAGGCCCGGCTGGTTTAGCGCTGGCGGCCTAACCCCGCTTGGGCGGAGTGCCTCGCTTTCGCGGCACAATCCCAAGTAATTGTGCGAACTCACCTGTTTGCAGTAGAATTTCCTTGCCAGTCAGGGCCGCGATATCATAGCCCCGGTACGTCATTTGACATGGGTCGCTCCCTGACAACGGACGCCACGACCGCCATAATGCACGCAGCCCAACTTGCCGAACTGCTGACCGCACAAAGCCTGTTCGCCGATTGCGAGCCGGATGAGCTGTCGGATATTCTGCTGCGCGGACATCATCGGTCGTTCAAGCGCGATCAGGAGATGCTGGCCCAGGGCGGTGAGGGCGACAGCCTGTTCATCGTTCTGGCCGGGCTGGCCCGGGTCAGCATGGTCGCTGCCAACGGGCGCGAGATCGTGCTGGATTATGCCGAACCCGGCGCGGTGCTGGGCGAAATTGCGTTTCTCGATAGCGGCGAACGCACCGCCAGCGTTCATGCGATCGAGCCGGTCGAGGCGCTGTGCCTGACTCGCCCGGCGTTCGACGAGGTAGTCGCCAGGCATCAGGGGTTGTCGATGCGGCTGCTGCGCGCCATGGCGCGGCGGGCGCGGCAGAATAACGCGGTGATCGAGGCGGACCGGGCCTATACTTCGGGTCCGCGCCTCGCCCGGTTCCTGTTGCGGTTGATGATCACGGGCGGGGACGGCCAGCTCAAATTGGCGCTGAGCCAGGGCGAGCTGGGCAATTTCGCGGGGATGTCACGCGAACAGATTAATCGCCAGCTCTCGGCCTGGGCCGAAAGCGGGGTGATCGGGCTCAAGGGTGGACGCGTCAACATCATCGACCGCGAGGCGCTGATGGACGTGGC
>JBBSKI010000096.1:0-6593 GCA_038256425.1 Sphingomonadales bacterium | reverse complement strand
GCCGAAGAGGCAACCGCACTGGCGATCACCCAGCGCGCATTGTCCTTGCGCGAAACCTTCATTAATGCCCCCTTGGTGCAATTTGCGACCGGTAGGCGACCCTGGATTTTTATAATTACAGATTGGAGACTAACCACCAAAATGGCCCTGCGTCAAACGCTTACCTACTCCTGGAGTAGCAAGCCCGTCTTGTACCAGAGCGACAAAATCCGCCTGGCGAAAAAATTCCGCTTTCCGATTCAAGGCAGCAGCAAGCGCAGCCCGACCCATCCGGTCAGCCCTGCGGTGAGCCAGCGGATAACCCGCGGAGGAAAATGGCGCAGCGCCAGAAAGCTGCCGATCTGCCCGCCGATAACCACCGCGATCAGCAGCGGCAGGCTGCCGGCCAGTGCAGTGCCGAACTTGCCGGGCCCCGCCTTGGCAAGCTGACCGGCCAGACCCGCCAGCGAATTGATCAGGATGAACAGGCTGGCGGTCGCCGCGATTCGCCGCGCGCCGTCCCAGCGGGTCAGATGGAGGAGCGGGGCGAGGAAAATCCCTCCCCCGATCCCGACCAGCCCGGCCAGAAAACCCAGCGGCGCGGCAGCCAGCGGCATCGCCCATTGCGGCTGCGGGCGGGCCCGACCATCGCGCGCCACCGGTAGCAGCAGCGCCAGCGCCGCGAAGGTCAGGCTCGCCCCCAGCAGTGTCAGAAAAGCCCCCTCCCTGATCGGGGTCAGCCCGCCGAGAAAAGCCAGCGGCGCGGCGACCAGCGAGATCGCCAGCGCCCCCCTCCACGGCATCTCACCCGCGCGGGCAAAGCGGATCGTTCCGCCGGTAACCACCACGACGTTGCAACACAGCGAGATTATGGGAAGGATGCGGTAATCGGTCCCGACCAGCGCCAGCAGCGCCGAATAGGTCGATCCCCCACCGAATCCGACCGAGGCATAGAGCAGCGCGGTCGCGAAAAACGCGGGGATCAGCCACATGGGAAGACTTACCCCTCGCGGCGGATCACCAGGTTGCGGATCTCGCTCATGTCCTCCATCGCAAAGCGCACGCCTTCGCGGCCCAGGCCGGAGTCCTTGACCCCGCCATAGGGCATGTTGTCGACCCGGTAGGACGAGACTTCGTTGACGCAGACCCCGCCCACGTCGAGGTGATCCCACGCGTCCAGCACCTTGTGGATGTCGCGCGTGAATATGCCCGCCTGCAGCCCGAACTTGCTGTCGTTGACCTCGTCGAGCGCGGCCTTCCAATCGCTGAACTTGCTGAGAATGACGACCGGCCCGAACGCTTCCTCGCGATACACGTCGCTGTCGGTCGAGGCGCCTTCCAGCAGCGTCGCCTCGAGCATCGAACCTTCGCGCCCGCCACCCGCCAGCAGCGTCGCCCCGCCGGCCACCGCCGCATCGATCCAGCCCTTGAGCCGGGTCGCTTCCTTCTCGGAGATCATCGGGCCGATGTAGGTTCCGCGGCTCTTGGGATCGCCGTGCACCAGCGTCTTCACCTTGGCCGCCAGCATGTCGCGGAACTTGTCGTAAACGCTCTCATGAATGATCACGCGCTGGACGTGGATGCAGCTTTGCCCTGACTGGTAATAGCCCCCGAACACGATCCGGGCGAGCGCATGATCGAGATCGGCGTCGGCATCGACGATCACCGCTGCGTTGCCGCCCAGTTCCAGCACGACCTTCTTCTTGCCCGCCTTGGCCTTCAGTTCCCAACCGACCCCGGGCGAGCCGGTGAACGACAGCAGTTTCAGCCGCTCGTCGGTGGTGAACAGGTCGGCCCCGTCGCGGCTGGCGGGGAGGATCGAGAATGCGCCTTCGGGCAGGGTGGTCTCGGCCAGCACCTCGCCCATGATGATCGCACCGAGCGGAGTGAGGCTGGCCGGCTTCATTACGAACGGACAACCGATCGCGATAGCCGGGGCGATCTTGTGCGCGGCCAGGTTCAGCGGGAAGTTGAACGGCGAGATGAAGCTGCACGGGCCGATCGGCACGCGCTTCCACATCCCGATATAACCCTTGGCGCGCGGGCTGATGTCGAGCGGCTGGACCTCGCCGTAATTGCGGGTCGATTCCTCCGCAGCGATGCGGAACGTGTCGATCAGGCGGGTGACCTCGCCCTCGCTGTCGGCAATCGGCTTACCGGCCTCGACACACAACGAATAGGCCAGCTCGTCGAACCGCTCCTTGAACCGCACGACGCAGTGATCGAGCACGGCCTGGCGCTCGAAGCTGGCCATCCGCGCCATCGGCTCGGCTGCGCGGACCGACCCGGCGATGGCCTCATCGATAACGTCGGGGGTCGCCAGCGCGCAGCGGAACGCGATCTCGCCGGTGAACTTGTCGGTCACCGCCAGGCTGGTGTTGGGCTGCACCGCCTTGTTGTTGAGATAGAGCGGGTAGGTATCTTTGAGCTGGACCATTGCAATCTCCGACCCGCGCATTTTCAGCGAAAGCCTTTAAAACCGTTCGTCATTCCCGCGAAAGCGGGAACCCAATTCCTGCCCTCGCACCAAGCCCAGCCTCGCGAGATAGGTCCCCGCTTTCGCGGGGACGACGAGGTTCGCTCATTTGCATTGTGCTTGTCGTCGGATCACAGCTCTTTCGAGAGACGCTTGATGTCGATGTTGAGAATCTGGTCGTTCTCCGAATAGTCGACCGGGCAATCGATCAGGTGGACACCCGGTGTACTGTTGCAGTGCGCCAGCAGTTCCTTGAGATGCGCCGCGCTTTCGACCCGGTGGCCAAACGCGCCATAGGCTTCGGCATATTTGACGAAATCGGGGTTGCCATAGGTCAGCCCGAAATCCTCGAAGCCCATGTTGGCCTGCTTCCAGCGGATCATGCCATAGCTGCTGTCGTTGAGGATCAGCACGGTCATGTTGAGCTTCAACCGCACCGCGGTTTCCATCTCCTGGCTGTTCATCATGAACCCGCCATCGCCGCACACCGCCATGACCTTGCGATCGGGATAGACCATCGAACTCATCATCGCCGAGGGTAGCCCCGCGCCCATCGTCGCCAGCGCATTGTCGAGCAGCACGGTGTTGGGGCGATAGGCGGTATAACCGCGCGCGAACCAGATCTTGTAGACCCCGTTATCGAGGCAGATGATCCCGTCATCGGGCATCGCATCGCGGATCGACTGGACCAGATGCGGCGGAAAAATCGGGAAGCGCGCATCGGCGGCGAGCGGCGCGGTGTGATCGACCTCGGCCTTGCGATAGGCCAGCATGTGATCGAATTTCCACGAGCCGTTGGGGACGATGTCCTCTTTCATCTGCCAGATCGCGTTGGCGATATCGCCGATCACCTCGATATGCGGGAAATAGACCGGATCGACTTCGGCCGTCTTGGACGAGATGTGGATCACGGTCGGCCCGTCCTCGCGCATGAAGAACGGCGGCTTTTCGATCACGTCGTGGCCCAGGTTGACGATGCAGTCGCTGTCCTCGACCGCGCGGTGGACAAAATCGCCCGCCGAAAGCGCGGCGCAGCCCAGAAACTTGGGATGGCGCTCGTCGATCACGCCCTTGCCGAGCTGGGTGGTAAGGAACGGGATGCCGGTCTTTTCGATAAACTGGAGCAGCATCCGCCCGGTCATCGTGCGGTTGGCACCTGCGCCGATCACCAGCACCGGCGACTTGGCGTTCTCCAGCGCCTGGACCGCCTGGCGCACCGATTTGGGATCGGCGCTGGGACGGCGGACGATGCTGCGCTTGAGCGGCCGGGCATCGGTGTGCTCGTCGGCGATATCCTCGGGCAGCTCGATGTGGGTTGCGCCCGGCTTTTCCTCCTCGGCCAGACGATAGCATTCGCGCACCCGACTGGGGATGTTGTCCGAAGCGGCCATCTGGTGCGTGTATTTGGTGATCGGGCCCATCATCGAGACCACGTCGAGGATCTGGAAGCGGCCCTGCTTGGACTTCTTGATCGGCTTCTGGCCGGTGATCATCAGCATCGGCATACCGCCCAGCGTCGCATAGGCGGCGGCGGTGACGAAATTGGTCGCGCCCGGGCCCAGGGTGGCGATGCAAACGCCGGTCTTGCCGGTGTGGCGGCCATAGGTTGCGGCCATGAAGCCGGCGCCTTGTTCGTGCCGGGTGAGGATCAGCCTGATCTTGGTCGAGCGCGAAAGCGAATCGAGAAAATCCAGGTTCTCCTCGCCGGGGACCCCGAAGATATACTCGCAGCCCTCTTCCTCGAGGCACTGGATGAATAGATCGGAGGCTTTTTGCCCACCCTTCGCGCCTGCATCGGACATAAGCTCGCTCCCTTAAGGCAAAGCTGGGGACAGGCGACGCCCTGCGGCGTACTGTCCCGGGTTCACGACTGCGCGGCCCGTGGCGGTGACGTGTTGTTGAGCCCCCCGTCTGCCCGCCGTCGCAAGGCCTATCAAAGCCCGGGGGCCAAGTCACCCCCGCCTTTCGGGAAATAACGTTGCTTCAGTATCCCAGTTCGAGATCGAAGCGCGGCTCGACCGCCTCACCCTTCCCCCAGCGGCGGAGATTGGCGATCAGCCTTTCAGCCGAGCGCCTGAACATCAGGGTCTGCGCCCGGCCGGAAAGGTGCATCGTGATGTGCGCGTTGGGCAGGTCCCACAACGGATCGCCCGGCGGCAGCGGCTCGGGGGTGGTTACATCCAGGAACGCGGCGGCGATGGACTTTTCGCGCAAGGCCTCCACCAGAGCCGCCTGATCGATCACCGCACCGCGCGCGATATTGAGCAGGACCGCACTGTCCTTCATTGCCGCCAGTTCGGCCGCGCCGATCATCGCGTCGGTTTCGGGAGTGGCGGGGACTGCAAGGATCACCCAGTCGAACTCGCCGAGCCGTGCGCGCCAGTCGTCGGGGCCGATAGTGCCCGGCCCGGGCGTGCGCCGCACCGTGGTGATCTCCACCTCGAACGCCATCAACCGCGTCTCGATCAGCTTGCCGATCGCGCCGTAGCCCAGCAGCAGCGCCTTGCTCCCGGCCAGCTCGATCTTGCCCGGCGAATCGGGCAGCCATTCGTGCCGGTCCTGCGCGCGGACCACATCGCGATAGCCCTTGGCGATGGTCAGCATCCCCATCACGACATATTCGGCGATGGTGATCGCGTTGATCCCCGCCCCGTTGGTGACGATCACGCCGCGCGTCCGCAGCAGTTCGAACGGCAGGAAATCGAGCCCGGCATAGATCGAGGTCAGCCATTTGAGCTTTTCGGCCCGCCGGATCGCCTCCAGCATCGGCTCCTTGTTCTCCATGTCGAACCAGCCAATCTCGGCATGCGGCGCGAGCGCCATCATCTCCTCGCCCGAAGAGTAGAACCGCGCATCGACCCAATCGGGCAAGTGCGGTTCGAGCAAGGGGCGGGCGAGCGCGGAGGCGACGAGGACGGTCATGCAGTACTCCGGTAACTGTCGAGCATCGGCGGGCGATGCAGGCATTCGGCAAAGCTGAACGGGCGGGTGGTAAGCGGCGGAACTCTGTGGGCGTCGGGATGGCGCGTGTTGAACAAGATCACATCGGCTTCGGGCAGCACTTTGGAAGCGACTGCCGCCAGTAGCGAGCGGCGTTCCGTAAGCCAGCAGGCAGTCCATTCGCGGATAACACCATCCTCGGCGCTCGGCACGCGCTCCGGCACGGCATCAACCACAGTCCATCCGAGAACATAGTCCTGGTCGATGCCCTGAAGGTCACGCGGCAGGTAGCGCATCGTCACCAGCACAGCGAGCCCCGCCTCCGAAGCGAAGCTGACCACCGGCTCGCCGGGCGGGGCATAACGCGATCCGTGCAATGCGGCACCCGCCCCGTCGAGCGCCACGAACGGCACGCGGGTGAGCCGCCACAGCTTCACAGCTCAATTTCCCCCATCGTCTTGCGATGGGGAGGTGGCAGTCGCGTTAGCGACTGACGGCGGGGTCTCTTCGTCGCTCAACCGAGCTTCCAGTCCCACCCCAGCCGATCGCCGTCCATGACCTCCACCCCCTGCGCGGCCAATTCATCGCGCAGCGCGTCGGAGGTGGCGAAGTCCTTGGCAGCGCGGGCTTCCTTGCGGCGGGCGAGGATGGCTTCGATTTCAGGTTCGGTGATGGTGGTGGACTTGGGGCGGATGCGCAGTTCATCCCGCTCTAGTGCCATCAGTTTTAAGCCGAGAATCTCATCAACCCTCGCAATTGCTGCGAGGGCGTCGACTGGTGGAATTGCGCTAACACCCGTAAGAAGATCAAGAACCGCCAAACCTTCTGGCGTGTTTAGGTCGTACGATAAAACGTCATCGAACGAACTCAAATACGTTTCAACTTTAAAGGTGCCGCCTTGGCCTTTGGCCACACGTTCCTGAAGCTTTCCAACCCCCATAACCATCCGCTTCAGCCGCACCAAAGCCGCCTGCAACCCCTCCCAGCTAAACTCCAGTTCGCTCCGATAGTGCGCCTGCAAGCACATCAGCCGGTACGCCAGCGGATGAAAGCCCCGGTCGATCAGCAGTTGCAGCCGCAGAAATTCGCCCGCCGACTTGCTCATCTTGCCAGAGCGTTCGACCAGAAAGTTGTTGTGCATCCAGATGTTCGCGCCGCTCTTGTCCGTCCCGCAGAACGCCTGGTTCTGGGCGATTTC
>JBBSKI010000095.1:0-6615 GCA_038256425.1 Sphingomonadales bacterium | reverse complement strand
TCGTGAGGGCCGGTGGCTGGCGGTGATCGCCACCAGTTCCAACCCTTCGATCGAGAAGGCCGTCATTGCCATGCGCGAGGGGGCGCTGGACTACCTCCCGTTGCCGCTGGACGAGAAAAACCTGGCCCTCGTCCTCGAAAAGGTTTCGGCTGAGGCGGAGCGCAGACGCGGTCGCCACATGCGTCAGATCGACGCCGAAGCCCGCCTGTCGCGATTGTCCGGGCGCGAGCGCGAAGTTCTGGCGAACATGGCCGAAGGGCTGACCAACAAGGAAATCGGGCGAGCCCTGGGCATCAGCCCGCGCACGGTTGAAATCCATCGTACCAATGCGCTGACCAAACTGTCGGCGCGCCACAGCACCGAGGCGGTGCGGCTGTGGCTCGAAGGGTCGAAGCCTGTGGCGGAACTAGCCGCGGCTTAGGACTTTAGGCAGGGTCTAGCCCACCGTCCGCGATCGGCGGTGCGCGCAGTCTCGACGATATGCTTTCCGGTGGGTCCGGAATGGCCTGGCCCGTGCGGCAGTCGACGCCAACGCAGCAAGGCGGGTGGATATCGGTCGCGCGAGACGGGCGGTTGCCACGTCAGGACCGATAGCCGGCCTTAGATCGGCCGCACTTCGGCCCCGTCGAGTTCGTGGGTGCAGCCCAGCAACGCCGCATTGTCGGCGTCTCCCAACGCGGCGACGGTGCGCCAACCGATCGCACGCAGGCGATCGGCCACCGCGGGATCGTGTCCGAGCGGAAGGAACAGGGCGTCGCGGAGGTCACCCGTCAGGCCCTCGGCCAGCCGATCCGGATAGAGCGAGAACCCCGTGGCGACCTTGCCGTCCGCCGCATTGGCCCGGGCGATGCGATAGGTGCCACCGCGCCCGATAGTGCCCCGCAATCCGGGGGCATACAGCGTGAAGCCAAACCAGCTCTGGTACTCAAAGCCGTGGCGCTCGCTGGGGTCGAGCGTGACGTGGGCGGCCCCCCGTTCGACAATGGCGCCCAGCCGCGCGGCAATCTCTCGCAAGGCGGCGATCCGGCTTGCCAACGCGCCGTTTGCGCCGTCGCTGGCCGCATCGAACTGCGCCAGACGCTCGATCGCCTGTTCGAACGGGCCGGTGGCGTAAAGCAGCGGCAGATAGGCTGACCCGCCCGCAGCGACCAACCCGCCCGCGTCTTTAGAATCCAGCTCGCGTCGCACCGCCTCGATTGCTCCCGGCGCGAGTGGCAGCGCGCTTGCGGCCAGTGTATCGACGAGGTCGGGCAGGGTGAAATCGATGCTCACCGCACCCGCTCCGGCAGCTTCAAGCGCAAGGATTGCGACGCGCGCGATCTCGGCGGCGGCAGCTACGGTGTCGCTGCCGATCAGTTCCGCCCCGCACTGCAATTGCTCGCGGGTCGGATCGAGCCCGTCACCGCGGATCGTCGCGACCTGCCCGGCATAGCACAGCCGCAGCGGGCGCGGCGCGGCGGCGAGCCGGGTCTCGGCGATCCGCCCGATCTGGGGGGTGATGTCCGAACGCAGCGCCAGCGTCCGCAGCGAGGCGGGATCGACGAACCGGAACATCCGGCGCGGCTGGACCCCCGCCATACGCCCCGCCAGCCCGCGCTCGAACTCGATCAGCGGCGGAACGACACGGTCGTAGCCATGCGAATCGAGGCAATCGAGAATGGCGCGGGTGACGCGCGCACCGGCGGCGGCGGCGGCGGGGAGCCGGTCTTCCAGCCCCTCGGGCAACAGGTCGGGATCGCTATCGTTCATGCTGGCGCGGCCTTAGGGCGACTTTCCATTAAAACGCCAGCGCCTTGACCGTCTTCACCCCCGGCAGCGCGCAGGCGGCCTGCAGCACAGCCTCGGGCAGAGCCTGATCGACCGACAGCAGCAGGATCGCCTCGCCCCCGGCCTCGCGGCGGCCCAGGTTGAACGTGCCGATGTTGATCCCGCTCTGCCCCAGCAGCGTCCCGATCCGTCCGATGAAGCCGGGCGCGTCCTCGTTGACGATATAGAGCATGTGCCCCTCCAGTTCGGCTTCGATCCCGATGCCGAAGATCTCGACCAGCCGCGGCTGGGTGTTGCCGAACAGCGTGCCCGCGACCGAACGCTTGCCCTGGCTGGTCTCGACCGCAACGCGCACCAGCGTGTGATAGACGCCCTCGCGCTCGTGCCGGACCTCGCGTACGTCGAGCCCGCGCTCCTTGGCGAGGAACGGCGCGTTCACCATATTCACCGTGTCGGTGTAGCGCCGCATCAGCCCGGCCAGCACCGCGCCGGTGATCGGCTTGGGATTGAGGTGCGCGGCGGCCCCTTCGACCTCGATGCTGATCTTGTCGAGATTGCCGTGGGCGAGCTGGCCAACGAGCGATCCGAGGTTTTCAGCGAGCGCCATGTAGGGACGCAGCTTGGGCGCTTCCTCGGCAGACAGGCTGGGCATATTGAGCGCGTTGGTAACCCCGCCGTTGACCAGGTAATCGGCCATCTGCTCGGCCACCTGCAGTGCAACATTGACCTGCGCCTCGTTGGTGCTCGCGCCCAGGTGGGGCGTGCAGATGAAATTGGGCGTGCCGAACAGCGGCGAATCCTTGGCCGGCTCGGTGGCGAACACGTCGAGCGCCGCGCCGCCGATGTGCCCGCTGTCGAGCCCGTCCTTGAGCGCCGCCTCGTCGATCAGCCCGCCGCGCGCACAATTGACGATCCGCACGCCCTTCTTGGTCTTGGCGAGGTTTTCGCGGCTGAGGATGTTGCGCGTCTGATCGGTCAGCGGAGTGTGCAGCGTGATGAAATCGGCGCGCGCCAGCAAGCTGTCGAGATCGACCTTCTCGATCCCCTGCTCGATCGCGCGTTCGGGGGTGAGGAACGGATCGTAGGCGATCACCTTCATCCGCAGCCCCAGCGCCCGGCTTGCGACGATCGAGCCGATATTGCCCGCGCCGATCAGCCCGAGCGTCTTGCCGGTGACTTCGATGCCCATGAAGCGGTTCTTCTCCCACTTGCCTTGCTGGGTCGAGAGGTCGGCCTCGGGCAGCTGGCGGGCGAGCGCGAAAATCAGGGCGATGGCGTGTTCGGCGGTGGTGATCGAGTTGCCGAACGGGGTGTTCATCACCACCACGCCTTGCGCGCTGGCAGCGGGAATATCGACGTTGTCGACCCCGATCCCGGCCCGTCCGATGACTTTCAGGCGGGGGGCGGCATCGAGGATCGCCTTGGTCACCTTGGTCGAGGAGCGGATCGCCAGGCCGTCGTAATCGCCGATCCGGGCGATCAGCTGCTCGGGGGTTTCGCCGGTGATCTCGTCGACCTCGCACCCGCGATCGCGAAAGATCGCGGCGGCGTTGGGGTCCATCTTGTCGGAAATGAGTACGCGGGGCTTGGTCATTGTCGTCTCCGGAATCGTCATCCCGGGCTTGACCCGGGATCCCGCTTGTCTGCGCGGGAGGAAGGAAGCGGGGCCCCGGATCAAGTCCGGGGCGACGCAGCTGTTTTAGTTGGGGGATCGAAGACTGGCCCATGCCCAATCGAGCCACGGCCCGAGCGCCTCGATATCGGCGGTGTCGACCGTCGCACCGCACCAGATACGCAGGCCCGGCGGGGCATCGCGGTAACCGGCGATGTCATAAGCCGCACCCTCGGCATCGAGCAGCGCGGCAAACTTCTTGATGAAGTCCTCGTCCGCACCCTCAACGGTCAGGCAGACGGACGTTTTCGAGCGCGTTGCCGGATCGGTCGCAAGGTGCCCGAGCCAGTCGCGCTCCGCCACGATCTTGTCCAGCGCCGCCGCATTGGCGTCGGAACGGGCCTTGAGGCCCGCCAGCCCGCCCAGATCCTTGGCCCATTCGAGCGCGAAGACCGCGTCTTCGACCGCCAGCATTGACGGGGTGTTGATCGTCTCGCCCTTGAACACGCCCTCGGCCAGCTTGCCCTTGGCGATCAGGCGGAACACCTTGGGCAGCGGCCAGGCAGGGGTGTAGGTCTCCAACCGCTCGACCGCGCGCGGGCCTAAGATCAGCACGCCGTGCGCGCCTTCGCCGCCCAGCACTTTCTGCCACGAGAAGGTGGCAACGTCGATTTTCGTCCAGTCGATGTCGTAAGCGAAGACCGCGCTGGTCGCGTCGGCGAATGAAAGGCCGGCGCGATCGGCGGGGATCCAATTGGCGTCGGGAACCCGCACGCCGCTGGTGGTGCCGTTCCAGGTGAACAGCACGTCGCTGGACCAATCGACCGAAGCCAGATCGGGCAGCGCGCCATAGTCGGCGCGGATCACGGTGGGGTCGAGCTTGAGCTGCTTGACCGCATCGGTCACCCAGCCTTCGCCGAAGCTTTCCCACGCCAGCGTGGTGACAGGCCGCGCGCCCAGCATCGTCCACATCGCCATCTCGAACGCCCCGGTGTCGGAGCCCGGGACGATGCCGACGCGGTGCGTATCGGGAAGCTGCAGCACTTCGCGCATCAGGTCGATGCACAGTTGCAGCCGTGCCTTGCCGATCTTCGCGCGGTGAGAACGACCGAGCGATTGCGTCGCCAGTTTATCGGGGGACCAGGTCGGCGGCTTCGCGCAGGGACCCGATGAGAAGAACGGACGCGCAGGAAGGCGGTCCGGTTTAAGAGCAGTCATTGTAGTCTCTCCTTGCAGAGAGCTCGCGCGGCGTTGGGACCGCGTGGCCCGGAGGCGGCACTAGTGCTGCGCTGCAACATGTCAAGCGCGATGATCCCGGAGTCAGCGGGCAAAAGCCTGACCATGCACTAAATAGGCAATTGCGCTGATCGCTTGCCGCGCGGAGATCGCAAGGGCACCAATCCTCCGGAGATGCCATGTCGCGCCAGCAATTGATCGAAATGACCCGCTCGCTGATCGACCACGCCCACGCCGGGACGATCGACCAGACCGAGGCGGTGATGCAGGTGCCGGTATCGGCCTATACCGATCCCGACCTGTTCGAGCTTGAGAAGAAGCGCATCTTCCGGCGCCTGCCGCTGATGCTGGCGCCAAGCTGCGAACTGCCCGAGCCGGGCAGCTACAAGGCGATGACCGTGGTCGGCGTGCCGGTGCTGCTCAGCCGCCAGAAAGACGGCAGCGTGGCCGCCTTCCTCAATATGTGCACCCATCGCGGCAATCCGCTGGCGAACGGCGAGGGCAAGGCGACGCGGTTCGTCTGCGGCTATCACGGCTGGACCTTCCGCAACGACGGCGCGCTGCTCGGGGTGGCCTCAGCGGACGATTTCGGCGCAATCGACAAGGCCGCGCATTGCCTCAAGCGGTTCCCGGTGCTCGAACGCGCCGGCCTGATCTGGGCGATCCTCGATCCCGCGTCGACGCTCAGCATCGAGGATTACCTGTGCGGGTATGACGATATGCTGGTCAATTTCGGATTTGCCGATTGGCACGTCTTCGCCAAGCGGACGCTGGCCGGTCCGAACTGGAAGACCGCCTACGATGGCTACCTCGATTTTTATCACCTGCCGGTGCTCCATGCGAACACCTTTGGATCGGACTTTTTCAACCGCGCCAATTTCTTCGCCTGGGGGCCGCACCAGCGGCTGACCAATCCATCGGCGCAATATGCCAAGCTGGGCAGCGATATCACGGTCCAGCTCGACGAAATGCCCGAAGACGAGTGGCCGGTCGATGCGCTGATGGCCGGGGTGTGGACGATCTTCCCGCATATCTCGATCGCCAGCTTCTATGGCGGCAACGCCCGCGCGGTGATGATCTCGCAGTTGTTCCCCGGCGACGGCGTTGGAGAGAGCGTCACCACGCAGTACTACCTGATGGAACGCGAGCCGAGCGACCCCGAAACCATCGCGGGCGCGCACCAGCAGTTCGATTTCCTCAAGACCGTGGTTCAGGACGAGGATTATTCGACCGGCAAGCGCCAGCATGACGCGCTGATGTCGGGGCTGACCAGCCATGTCCTGTTCGGTCGCAACGAAGGCGGCGGACAGGCCTTCCACAGCTGGGCCGAACGGCTGGTTCAGGCAAGCGATGAAGAGTTGAAGGATATTTTTGCGCGGGAGCGGGTGGCGGAGGCGGCGGAGTAGGCTCCATTGCCCCTCCCCCTCGAGGGGGAGGAGCTAGCGCATCACCCAAACGCCGGCCGGTGATTGCTCTCGCCCCATTCCTGCCGGTCGGCCCAATCCTGCATCGGCTCCAGCTTGCCCTCCAGTTCGGGAAAGCGCTCATAAACGTGGTCCATTTCGACCTCGAACGGTCGGGTCGGCGCGGTGTTGTTATAGTCGTAGAACGCCTCGATCCCCTTGGCGAAGCCCTCGCGCAGTTCGGGGTCCATATCGTCGCCCGCGGCATCGACCAGATAGCGCCCGAATTCCGCCGGGGTACACGGATCGTACTTGATCGGCTTTTTCAGAGATTTGGACAGGATTTCGGTAACCTGCTTGCCGACCAGCCGCTCGGGCCCGCCGATATTGAGCCAGGCGCCTTCCATGTCGGGGCGCTCGATCGACGCGAGCATGAACTTCGCCACGTCGTCCAGGCTGATCCAGTTGGCCTGGAGCGCCGGGTTGTGCGGATAGACATAGCGCCCTTCGTTGACGAGGAAGGGCCGCGCCCAGTTGGTCAGCAGGTTGTCCATGAACAGCACCGATCCGAACACCGTTCCCGGCGCACCCGAACGC
>JBBSKI010000094.1:0-6805 GCA_038256425.1 Sphingomonadales bacterium | reverse complement strand
TGATCGCTTTCCGCGAGCGGCTGGCGGCGCTGCGCGAGGTCAAGCCGGGGGCGGCGCTCGCCAGTCTGGCACCGGCCCGCAGCGCTGGCGCCCCATCTCGAGAGATCGACCGGTTGAGCGAGAGCAAGCTGCGCTGAGGGCTTTCTGGCATAGAAACGCGGGCGGCCATTGAGACGCCGCACCGTTTCCGGCACAAGCCTTCTCCGATGACCGCAGCTTACCCCGAAATCCGTCTGCGCCGCACGCGTGCCTCGGCATGGAGCCGCGCGCTGTACCGCGAGACCGTGCTGACCCCGGCCGACCTGATCTGGCCGCTGTTCGTCACCGGGGGGCAAGGCGTGGAAGAACCGATCGGTTCACTGCCCGGTGTGTCGCGCTGGTCGATCGACCGGATCGCCGGGCGCGCGAAAGAGGCGGTGGCGCTCGGCATCCCTTGTATCGCGCTGTTTCCCAATACGCAGCCGGGTCTGCGTGATGACAGGGGCGGCGAAGCGCTTAACCCCGACAACCTGATGTGCCGCGCCGTGCGCGCGATCAAGGAAGCCTGCGGGGACAGCATCGGCGTGCTGACCGATGTCGCGCTCGATCCCTATACCAGCCACGGACAGGATGGTCTGGTCGACCCTGCCGGTTACGTTTCCAACGACGCGACCGTAGAAGTGCTGGTCGGGCAGGCGCTCAACCAGGCCGCCGCGGGAGCCGACGTCATCGCGCCGTCGGACATGATGGACGGGCGGATCGGCGCGATCCGCGAAGCGCTGGAGGGCGCCGGCCACGCCAACGTCCAGATCATGAGCTATGCCGCCAAATATGCGAGCGCGTTCTACGGCCCGTTCCGCGATGCGGTGGGCAGCCGGGGCCTGCTCAAGGGCGACAAGAAGACTTACCAGATGGATCACGGCAATGCCGAAGAGGCGCTTCGCGAAGTAGCGCTCGACCTTGCCGAGGGGGCGGACAGCGTGATGGTCAAGCCTGGCTTGCCCTATCTCGACATCGTGCGACGGGTGAAGGAGCGCTTCGAAGTGCCGGTGTTCGCCTATCAGGTGAGCGGCGAATACGCGATGATCGAGGCCGCTGCCGCTGCCGGTGCGGGTGACCGCGATGCCCTCGTGCTGGAAACGCTGATGGCATTCAAACGGGCGGGGTGTTCAGGCGTGCTGACCTATCACGCGGCCCACGCGGCGCGGCTGCTCGGCGGGTGAACCAAGGCCAATGATCGAGACCGCGCGTCTGATCTTGCGGATCCAGCAGGACGACGATCTCGACTGGTTCGTCGAGCACATGAACACTGCTGCGGTCATGCGTCATCTTGGCGGAGTACGCACCCGCGATGCGGTTGCCGCCGGGTTGGCGCGCAGTGCCGAGGGCTTCGCGCGCAGTGGGGTCGGCTTCTGGACGATTACGCTGCGCGAAAGCGGCGAGCGCGCGGGCAAGTGCGGGCTGGGCGCGATCGATGGCGAGCATGCGCCGTCGCAGCTTCGCGGTCAGCCGGAGATCGGCTGGTCGCTGGCGGAACCTTTCTGGGGACAGGGCTATGCCGCCGAAGCGGCGCGCGCCGTGCTGAATTATGGCTTCGAAACGCTGGGCCATGACACGGTCTATTCGCGCACCAGCGCATCGAACCGCGCTTCGACCCGGCTGATGGAGAAGCTCGGGTTCGATCGGCTTGCCGCACTCGACTATGACGATCCGGACTACCCCGCGGCGGACAATCCGACGACCATCTATGGCCTGACCCGGGCCAGTCACAAACGGGACCGGCTTGACGTTCCGGCATGAATGATTCACCCGCGCCGGGATGATCGAAACCGGCCGCTTGATCCTGCGCGAATGGCGCGGCGAGGATGTCGCCGCGTTTCAAGCGATCAATAGCGATCCGCTCGTCATGGCGACGCTCGGGCCGCTCATGACCTACGATCAGACCGCAGCTGTGGTATCGCGATGCCAGGCCGATCAGGCGCGCGACGGACATTGCTTCTGGGCGCTCGAACGGCGCGAGGATTCCCGGTTGATCGGCTGGTGCGGATTGATTCGCGGCACCGCCGGGCCGGTGACCGGAAAGCCCGAACTCGGCTGGCGGCTGGCGAGCGATTGCTGGGGTCATGGTTACGCCAGCGAAGCGGCGCGCGGCGCGACGGACTGGGCCTTCGCCAATTTGGCCGACGATGCCGTCTGGGCGATCACGACGGTCGAAAACCGCCGCAGTCGCGCGGTGATGGAACGGCTTGGCATGAAGCATCGCGTCGATCTCGATTTCGACCATCCGCAGGTGCCGGTCGACGACCCGCTGCTGCGCCACGTCGCCTATGCGCTCGAACGATCAAGGTGGGGGGCACAATGAACGATCAGGTAACCGGGAACGATCAGGCAACCGGGAACGATCAGGCAACCGGGAACGAAGGGGCAAGCGGCCAGGCTCCGACCCGGGCCGGGGTGAATCGCCCGCTGTTTGTCGCGACGATCCTGACCGGCAGTTTCTTGTTGTTCGTGGTCCAGCCGATGGTGGCGCGGATGGCGCTGCCCCGGCTCGGCGGCGCGCCCAACGTGTGGAACAGCGCGATGCTGGTCTATCAGGCGCTGCTGCTGGGCGGCTATGCCTATGCCCACCTGCTGTCGCGCTGGCCGGTGCGGCGGCAGGCGACGATCCATCTCGCACTGCTCGCGCTGGCGGCGGTAACTCTGCCGGTCCATCTCGCCGATCTCGCCGCGCCGGCCCAGGGGCGCGAGGCCCTGTGGGTGCCGCTGCTGTTCGCGGTTTCGATCGGCCCGGTGTTCTTCCTCGTCTCGGCGCAGGCCCCGCTGATGCAACGCTGGTATTCCGCGCATCCCCAGGCGGGCGAGCCGTGGGCGCTCTACGCCGCCTCGAACCTCGGCAGTTTTGCCGGGCTGATCGCCTATCCGCTGGTGTTCGAGCCGCTGTTGCCGGTGCGGGTCCAGGCTTGGAGCTGGAGCGCGGGGTACGGCCTGCTGATCGCGCTGATCGCGGCGACCGCCTGGACGCGTTGGCGCAGCCCGGCGCCGGTTGCAACCGCACCCGTTGCGAGTGTCGGCGAACAACCGCGCGAGGCCATCGGCTGGCGTCGGATCCTCGCCTGGCTGGCGCTGGCGGCGGTGCCTTCGGGCCTGATGCTCTCGACCACCACGCATTTGACCACCGACATTTTTGCAATGCCGCTGCTCTGGGTGATCCCGCTGGGGCTCTATCTGCTCAGCTTCGTCCCCGCATTCGCCGACCGGCGCCCGCTGGCCAACGCAATCTCGCGCGCGACCCCGATCCTGCTGCTGCTGGCGGGCGGAATGGCGATGGGCTCGAGCAGTTCGGGTTCGATCAGCCTTGCCCTGGCCAGCGTGGTGCTGTTGTTTGCCGTCGCGGTTACGCTCCATGCGCGGATGTACGATCTGCGCCCCGAACCGTCGCGGCTGACGTTGTTCTATCTGACAATGTCGGCGGGCGGTGCGCTGGGTGGGCTGTTCACGGCGCTGTTCGCGCCGCTGTGGTTCGACTGGGTGTGGGAACACCCGCTGTTGATCGTCGCGGCCGCGCTGCTGCTGCCGCAGAAGCCGCTGCTGGGCTGGATGAAGCTGGGCGGCATGTCGCGCGACATGGCCTCGGTCGCGGTCGCCATGCTGGTGCTGTTCGCCGGGTTTCTCGCCTGGCTGATGCTCAAGCTCGATCCCAAGGACGATGCGCTGCTGGTCCTCGGGCTCGCGCTGGGACTCGCGTTCTGCGGGGTGCTGGTGATCGGGCGGCGCTGGGCGTTCATCGCGATCCTCGGGCTGACGATGCTGGGGCGCGGCGGTTACGAGACGATCGAGACCTCGCTGTCGGGCGCGCGCAGCCGCAGCTACTTCGGCATTTACACCGTCCGCGACTTTCCCGACACGAACCAGCGGATGCTGGCGCATGGCACGACGCTGCACGGGATGCAGTACACCGATACACGGGCGCGGCAGCCGACCACCTATTATGGGCCGACCTCCGGCGTCGGGATCGCGGTGGCCAAGGCCCCCGAACTTTTCGGCCCGGCGGCACGGATCGGGGTGGTCGGGCTCGGCACCGGAACGCTGGCCTGTTTACTCCGCCCGGGTGAACTCTGGACCTTTTTCGAGATCGACGCTGCCGTGCTCGAGCTGTCGCGCAAGCGGCGCTTCACCTTCCTCCCCGATTGCGCGCCCGATGCCGTGGTCCGGCTGGGCGACGCGCGGCTCGAACTGGCGAAAGACCCGCCCGGCAGCTATGACGTGCTGGCGATTGACGCGTTCTCGTCCGATGCGATCCCATTGCACCTGCTGACGGCAGAGGCGCTGGCTGTCTATGGACGCGCACTGTCCGATGACGGCTACCTGCTGATCCACATCTCCAACCGCTATTTCGAGCTCGAGCCGCAGCTTTCGGCCTCGATCGCCAAGGCGGGATGGACCGCGCGGGTGCTGTCCGATCGAGCCGATCGCAAACAGGGCCTGACGTCCTCGGTGTGGGTCGCGGTGGCGCGCGACGAGGCACGGCTGGCGCAGCTCACGGCCAGCCGCAAGGACTGGAAGCCCTTGCTCAGCGATCCCGACACCCGGCCATGGACCGATGATCACGCTTCGATCCTGCCCGCCGTCCGGTGGGAAAATCTTGTGGGGAAGGTATTGTAATGACTGGTTTTGTCCCGCGCCATGACGTCACCATCGTGACGATCCACGGCAAGACTCCGCAAATCGATCCCACCGCCTTCATCGCGCCTGGCTGCCGGATCATCGGCGACGTGACGATCGGGGCGGGGGTCAGCATCTGGTACAACTGCGTGGTCCGCGCCGAGGTCCACCGCGTGGTCATCGGCGCTCGCTCGAACATCCAGGACGGCAGCGTCGTCCACTGCGATCCGCCGCGGCCGGGTGACCCGGAGGGCTCGCCCACCCTGATCGGCGAGGACGTGTTGATCGGTCACATGGCGATGATTCACGGCTGCGTGCTGGAGGACCGCGCCTTCGTCGGGCTGGGCGCAATCGTCATGAACAAGGCGCGGATCGGCAGCGACGCGATGCTGGCGGCGGGCGCGATGCTGACCGAAGGCAAGGTGATCGAGCCACGCGCATTGTGGGCCGGACGTCCGGCGAAGTTCATGCGCAATCTCGATGATATGGCGATTGCCGGGATGCGGACCAGCGTTGCGCATTACGTCGAGAACGGACGCGCCCATAGGGAGGCGCTTGCCGTAAACGAACGCTAAGGCGTTCGCAGTCGGTCCGCGAACGCAGCGAGCAGCGCTGCCGCGACAGCGGGGATCCATAGTCCCGCCATCCCGATTGCCAGCCATGTCGCCGCACCCAGCACGGCACCGGTCGCCAGAGCCACCCACAACAGCAACCATGCGATCCAGCTATCGTCTTGCCGCCCGGCCATGCGCGCAGCGATTCCTTGGCCCATCCGGACCAGCGCCCCGGTCATGTAAGTCAGCCCCACAGCGACCTCGCCCTGGCGCTGGAAGGTGTTGTTGAGCGCGCCCATCGCCGCCACCAGCAACAGCATGACGGCAACCATCGGCCAGGCCAGCAGCGCACCGCTGGCGGCCACTGCCAGCAGGACCGCCGTCAGGGCCAGAACCGCTGACTTGCGCCGGTTCCGCGCGACCTGCGCCAGTAAAGCGCCGCCCGTCACCCCCGCGATGAACCCCGCGATCAGAATTGCGGGAAACCAGGCATTCCCCGGCGACGTGACGAGGTCCACCCCCAGCCGGGTCGTATTGCCGGACATGAAGGACACAAAGTACGCGTTTGCCGCCAGAAACCCGGTCGCATCGACGAAACCGGCAATCCCGGCCGCCGCATAGGCGACGAAGCGACGTTGGCGATCGAGCGTTTGCATCGCCCCGACGCCTAGTCCTTCCCCGCCTGCGGTGCGAACGATCAATCCCGGATCAGCGCCTTGAGGCTGTCGAGCCGGTCCGCCTCGTGCGCTGGCTTGTCGCTGCGGATGCGGCTGATCCGGGGAAAGCGCATCGCCACGCCCGACTTGTGGCGTTTGGACAAGTGGACCGAATCGAAAGCGACCTCGAACACCAGGCTCTTGTCGGTTTCACGCACCGGCCCGAACCGCGCGACGGTGTTCTGGCGGACATGGTGGTCGAGCTGTTTCAGTTCGGCGTCGGTGAAGCCGAAATAGGCCTTGCCGACGGGTAGCAGCTCGGCCCCCGCATCGGGATCGCCATCCCAGCAGCCGAACGTGAAATCCGAATAGAACGAGCTGCGCTTGCCCGATCCGCGCTGGGCATACATCAGCACCGCATCGATCGTCAGCGGATCGCGCTTCCACTTGTACCACAGCCCGGTACGGCGACCGGCGACATAGGTCGAATCGCGCCGCTTGAGCATGACGCCTTCGATCGAAGCGTCGCGGGTCCCCTCGCGGATCGTGGCGAGATCGTCGAGGCTGGCGGTGGGGATCGTCGCCGACAGGTCGAACCGCTCGGGATCGAGCCGGAGGACGAAGGCCTCGAGCCGGGCGCGGCGATGCTCCCACGACCAGCCGCGCAGGTCCTCGCCCCCCTCGATCAGCAGGTCATAAAGCCGGACGAAGGCGGGATAGTCGGCCAGCATCTTCCTGGAGACGGTCTTGCGCCCGAGCCGTTGCTGAAGCGCGTTGAAGCTCGCCGCCCCGCCCTCCTCGCCGCCCTGGTGGCTGCCGCGCACCAGCAGTTCGCCGTCGAGCACGGCAGGCAGATCGAGCGCGCCGGCAATCTCGGGGAAGCTGGCGGAGATGTCGTCGCCGGTGCGCGAATAGACCCGGGTTTCACCAGCAACATGGACGATCTGCACGCGG
>JBBSKI010000093.1:0-6955 GCA_038256425.1 Sphingomonadales bacterium | reverse complement strand
TACGGCCAGCAGGCTGACGATGTGCCGGAAGACTGGCTGAAAGCCGTCGCCGAAAAATTCCTCTCGCCCGAAGAAAAGGAAGCGATCAAATCGCTGGGCGATAGGGACGAGATAATGGAGACGCTGAAGAAGCGGCTCGAGGAACAGGAAAAGCGGCACCAGGGCGGCAACAAGTGGGTCGGCACCGGGGGCACCAGTCCATTCGGAAATTCCGGCTACAATCCCGAGGGCGTGCGGATCGGCGGCGAGAGCAAGCACAAGCGCGCGCTGAAGGTTTGGGAAAAGCGCGAGTTCGCAAATCTCGACAACACCCGCGAACTGGGCACCCGCAACATCAAGATCGCGCTGCGCCGCCTGCGCCGGTTTGCGCGCGAGGGATCGCCCGACGAACTCGATCTGGATGCGACGATCGACGGCACGGCCAAGCAGGGCTGGCTCGATATCCACATGCGGCCCGAGCGGCACAATGCAGTCAAGTTGCTGCTGTTTCTCGACGTCGGCGGATCGATGGACCCGTTCATCAAGCTGGTCGAGGAGCTGTTCAGCGCCGCCACCGCCGAGTTCAAGCACATGGAGTTCTACTATTTCCACAACTGCCTGTATGAAGGCGTGTGGAAGGATAACCGCCGCCGCTGGTCCGAACGGACCAACACCTGGGACATTCTTCACAAGTTCGGCCACGACTACAAGATCGTGTTTGTCGGCGATGCGGCGATGAGCCCTTACGAGATCAGCCATCCGGGCGGCTCGGTCGAACATTTCAACGAGGAGAGCGGCGCGACCTGGCTGCACCGCGTCGCCCATGTCTATCCCGCGACGGTGTGGCTCAACCCGGTGCCCGAAAAGCAGTGGGGCTATTCGCAATCGACCAAGATGATCCGCGAAATGGTGGGCGATTCGATGTACCCGCTCACCCTTGGCGGGCTCGACGACGCGATGCGCGAGTTGACCCGCAAGAAGCATTGATCAGCATCAGGCTCGGCCATCCGGGCGACTTTGCGGCGATCCAGGCGGTCGAACGGTCGGCCAGCTTCCTGTTTTCCGGCACTCACATGGAATGGGCGGTCGACCAGGTGACCGACATTGCCGACTTTGCCAATGCCGCCGGCAGGGAAATGCTGTGGGTGGCGGAGCGCGATGGCGAGCTTGGCGGATTTCTTCTCGCGGAAGCTTGCGGCGCAGATTTCCACATCTGCGAGGTATCGGTCGGGCAGGCATCGCAGGGCCAAGGGATCGGCCGGTCGCTCATGGAAACGGCGCTTGCCGTGGCTGTGCGGCAAGGGTTCTTGCGGGCGACGCTGACCACCGACCGGACCCTTGCCTGGAATGCGCCGTGGTACGAACGGCTCGGGTTCAAGATAATCGCCCCGGATTCATCGGAGGCGCGGCTGGCCGCCCGGTTGGCGTCCGAACCCGCCCCCGATCGCCGCTGCGCGATGATCCGCCCGCTCCGCTAGCCGTGCTTGTCCAGCTCTGCATTCAACCGCAGGCTGCAGCGCCAGAAGAAGAAAGCCGGGATCAGTCCCAGCCAGGCTGCGCCATACAACACCCAGCGCACCGATTCCTCCCCGAACATGGGCTTGAACCCATCGGACAGCATCCCGAAGAACAGTGGACCCAGCCCCAGCCCGATCAGGTTCTGAAAGAACAGCAGGATCGCGGTCGCCATCGCCCGCGCCTCGGGCCGGACCAGCCCCTGCACGCTTGAATAGCACGGCCCGTAATACAGCGAGTTGAGCAGCGTGGGGAGCATCAGCAGCGCCAGCGCTATCCGCCAGTCGGTCGCAAAATAGGCGGCGAAAGCGATCGGAGCGGCCAGAGCCATGCCGATTGCGGGGGCGGTCAGCACGTGGCGGCGGTTTTTGGCTCCATAGCGGTCGGCCAGCCAGCCACCCAGGACGGTGCCGGCGATGCCCGCCGCGCCGCCCCACAGGCCGAACCAGAAGCCGACTTCGCCCGGGGTCATGCCGTGCGTGCGCTGGAAGAAGATCGTCGTCCAGGTGGTCTTGCCATAGCTGAGAAACGAGGCCGCGGTCCCCGCCACCAGCAGCAGCACGAAGGCGCGCGAGCTCATGATCGCGGTCAGTGCTTCGCGGTTGGTCAGCACGCGCGGGGGTTCCGCCGCAGCGCGCGCGGCGATCATCGCCGCGCCGCGCCGGGGGTCGCGCAGTACCAGCATGAGCACGACCGCCAGCGCGATTCCCGGCAGCCCGACGACCATGAACGCCTCGCGCCAGCCCAGCCGATCGGCCAGTTGCCCGCCGATCAACATGCCCAGCAGCGTGCCGATGGGGATGCCCAAGGCATAGAACGCCAGCGCCGAAGCGCGGCGTTCCTTGGGTACGATGTCGGCGATCAGCGAGTGCGCGGCGGGCGTGCAGCCCGCCTCGCCGACCCCGACCCCGACCCGCGCGAGCAGCAACTGGGTGAAGTTCTGCGCCATTCCGCACAGCGCGGTCATCGTCGACCATACCGCCAGCGATAGCGAGATCAGCCCGATCCGGTTGGTCGTCGGCCGATCCGAATAGCGCGCGATCGGCAGGCCGAGCAGCGTATAGAGCAGCGCGAACGCGATCCCGGTCATCAGGCCGATCTGGGTGTCGGAAAGATCCAGATCGCGGGCGATCGGTTCGGCCAGGATGTTGACGATCTGGCGGTCGATGAAATTGAAGATGTAGACGATCAGCAACAGCCACATGACCAGTCGTGGCGAGTTGTCGGCGCGGGGGATTGGAATGCTTGCGGCCATGCCGGTCCTCTGCCCTGGCGAGGCTTGTTGCCTCTTTATATCGGCAAGTTCGCGACTCCGAGCCGCGCGGTCAAGCGCAAACCGTCATGGCTGACTGTTCAATATATTTGATATCGCGCAATATCTTCGCGCCATGCCGCCTCATCGGCACTGGCCAAGCGCTCGAGATCGCCCGGTTCGGCCGCAATGTCATCGACCCAGTCGCGCAAACCGGTGCCGCCATTGATGACATCGATCGCCAGTTTGTCGAATTCGTACTCGTACGGGAAATCGCGCCACAGCGGATAGTCCGGCCACAACCGCCGGATCGCCTTGAACGCCAGCGCCTGGAGCCGCCACGGACGGAACGCGGCGTGATCGTAGAAGCGTCCTTCGGGGTGAAAGTGCAAACCGTGATTGAGCGTCTTCGCGTGCTTGTGGAAGGTCGGTTCAAACCACACTTCGCGGATCGCGCAGCCTTCGAGCCACGCCGGAGCCAACCGGCGCATTTCGGCCAGCACCGCCTTGGCGTCGATATCGGGCGCGCCGAACAGTTCGAGCGCGCGGGTGGTGCCGCGCCCCTCGCTGAGCGTGGTGCCTTCGAGCATGACGGTTCCGGCATAGGCGCGTGCCATCGCCAGATTGGCCGCGTTGGGGCTGGGGTTGATCCAGATGCGGTCCTGCGGCCAGCCAAAGCCGCCAAAACCGCTGACAGGCGCGGTATCGGGTGCCCAGCCCTCCATCTCGATCACCCGGTAATCGACGTCGAGTTTGAAGTGCTCGACGAACCAACGGCCCATTTCGCCCAGCGTCAACCCGTGGCGCATCGGCATCGGCCCGGCCCCGACGAAGCTTTCCCAGCCGGGCAGCAGCGTGGTCCCCTCGACCGGACGGCCCGCCGGGTTGGGCCGGTCGAGCACCCACACCGCCTTGCCGGTCCCGGCGGCGGCTTCAAGCATATAGAGCAGCGTGGTGACGAAGGTGTAGATACGGCAGCCGAGGTCCTGCAGGTCGAACAGGATGACGTCGCTGGTCGAGAGCATCTGCCCGGTGGGGCGGCGCACCTCACCGTAAAGGCTGAACACCGGAATGCCGTAAGCCGGATCGGTCTCATCGGCGGTTTCGACCATGTTGTCCTGCTTGTCGCCCTTGAGCCCGTGCTGCGGGCCGAACGCGGCGGACAGGCGGATGTCGGGACAGGCCGCCAGCGCATCGAGCGAATGGGTCAGGTTTTCGGTGACCGAGGCCGGATGCGCGACCAGCGCGACACGCTTGCCCGCCAGCGGTCTGCGCAAGTGTGGGTCCGCGAGCAGGCGGTCGATGCCGTTTTTCATGCGGTCTCGGTTGGCTCAATCGTCAAGGCGAAGCAAGTCGGGTGGTGGAAATCCGGCTTGCCTGTCGCGTGGGCCAGCGCCCAGTACGATTTGGCCCCGCCCTCCTCCTCGATGATCGCCGAAAGCCCCACGGTCCACGGCTGCGGCGGCAGAGTGGCGGCAGAGAGGCGCACGTCCATCACGAAGAACCGCTCGCCCTCGGCGATTTCGCAAACCGGCTCGTGCCCCATCGGCAGCTGGCGCATTCCCGCGCGATAATCGGTGAAGCTGTAGGCCGCCCAGCGCTGCGAGGGCGAAAAGTTGAATTCGGCATAGCCGGTGGTGTCCGCGCCCTGGATATACAGTTCGAAGCAGGTGGTGCGCCACAGCTCATCGGCGCGGCCAAGGCCCGCGAAGGGCGGGATCAGCAGCGCTTCGTGTCCATCGACGCGAAACCGCAACAGCAACTGGTCATCCGCCGCCCCACCTGCGTTTGCGGTCAGTTGCGCGGTAACCCCCCGCACGCTCGACGGCGGGTGATCCGGATGCGCGATCAGCCGGTGCGTTCCCAAGACAATTCCCCCATGCTAGGCGCGCGCACCCTGTTGAGAGACGCGATGCCTTACCAATCCGACCTGCTCCGCACGCTCGACGAGCGCGGTTACATCCACCAGACGACCGATGCCCCGGCGCTCGATACGTTGGCAATGCGTCAGGTTGTCCCGGGCTATATCGGGTTCGACGCCACCGCGCCATCGCTCCACGTCGGCAGTCTCGTCCAGATCATGCTGTTGCGCCGGTTGCAGCAGACCGGACACAAGCCGGTGGTGCTGATGGGCGGCGGAACGACGCGGATCGGCGACCCGACCGGCCGTGACGAAAGCCGCAAAATGCTAAGCGATGCCGACATAGATGCCAACATTGCTTCGATCCGCACCGTATTCGAACGCTTCCTGACCTTTGGCGATGGCCCGACCGACGCGGTGATGGTCAACAACCACGATTGGCTGGGCAAGCTGGGATATATCGAATTGCTCCAGCAGGTCGGCACCCATTTCACCGTCAACCGGATGCTGACCTTCGATTCGGTCAAACTGCGGCTCGAGCGCGAGCAGCCGATGACCTTCCTCGAATTCAACTACATGATCCTCCAGGGCTACGATTTCCGCCATTTGTCGAGGGACTTGGGGGTGCGGCTGCAAATGGGCGGCAGCGACCAGTGGGGGAATATCGTCAATGGGGTCGAGCTGAGCCGGCGGATGGATGGAACCGAGGTGTTCGGCGTCACCACTCCGCTGTTGACCACCGCCGATGGCGCCAAGATGGGCAAGACCGCGGCTGGCGCGGTGTGGCTCAATGAAGGGCCCAAAGAACAAGGGGCGCTTCCGGCGTGGGATTTCTGGCAGTACTGGCGCAGTTGCGACGACCGCGACGTGGGCAAGTTCCTGCGGTTGTTCACCGACCTGCCGCTGGATGAGATCGCCCGGCTCGAAGCGTTGGGCGGGGCCGAGATCAATGCGGCCAAAGCCGTTCTGGCCAACCAAGTCACCGCGCTGTGCCGGGGCGAAGATGCTGCGCGCAACGCCGCTGCCACCGCTGCCGCCACTTTCGGCGCGGGTGGTCTGGGCGAGGATCTGCCGGTGTTCGCTTGCCCGGCGGGTAACATCGGGCTGATCGATGCGCTCGTCGGCCTGGGCTTTGCCGCCAGTCGCGGCGAGGCCAAGCGGCTGGTCGCAGGCGGTGGCGCGCGGGTGGACGGCGAGGCAGTTCGCGACGAGGGCCACAGCATCGCGGTGGGAAGCGCCGATATCCGCATATCGGCCGGCAAGAAGAAGCACGGCATTCTCCGCCCGGCCTGATTTTGCCGCATCCCGGCCAAGGTTTGCCGCTCCTTTACCGAATGTTCGTCATTCTCCTCCAAACCGACCGTTCAATCGAAACGGAAGAGCGGAGGAGGGTTCATGCCGGGCGGAGGAGCACAGCTTTCTGTTACCGACCTGCGTCGCGCGGCGCGGCATCCGGTCGATTATCCGGTGATGGCCGAACATCGCCAGCGCGGCGACGTGCGGCTGAAGATCACGAACATTTCGGCCAACGGATTTATGATCGAGGACGCGTGCGACCTCGGCAAGGGCGAGCGGGTAACCATCCGGCTCCCCGGGATCGGCCGGATCGAGGCTTTCCTGGTCTGGAACAGCGGCGAGCGCGCCGGCTTCCAGTTCGAGCGCATCCTCCGGCTCGACGATTTCCTGCGGACCATCGATGCGATCCAGCCCAACTCGCGCCTCCGCAGCGCGCGCTGAGCGCCTGACCTTCCACCAGCGATAGTTTTTCACGGCTTGGCAAGCCGCCAGAGCGCTGCCATTCGCAGGCCGTGACCGCCCCCACCTCGCCGCTCCAGATCGCAGACTACCGCAAGATCTGGCTCGCCAGGTTCTGCTCGTCCTTCGCGACCACCGGCATGGTCGTCATCATCGGCTACCAGCTCTACGATACTGCCCGCTCGGACTACGGGATGAGCATTGCGGCCGCGGCCTTTCAGCTCGGCCTGCTTGGGCTCGCGCAGTTCATTCCGCTGGCGCTGCTTACTCCGCTGGCAGGGATCGCAGCCGACCGGTTCGACCGGCGCAAGGTCGCCGCTTTTGCCGCCGCAATCGACCTGACCATCGCGCTGACGCTGGCACTGGCGACACGGTACGACCTGCTGACCTTGCCGCTGATCTTCGTGCTGGCCGCGCTGCACGGTTCGGCGCGGGTGTTCGTTGGCCCGGCGGTCAGTTCGATCGTCCCCAACGTGGTTCCCGCCGCGCTGATGCCGCGCGCCATCGCGATGAGTTCGATCGCATGGCAAACCGCAGCGGTCGGCGGGCCGGCGGTGGCGGGCCTGCTGTTCGCCTGGGGCAACGATGCGCCG
>JBBSKI010000092.1:0-6965 GCA_038256425.1 Sphingomonadales bacterium | reverse complement strand
AGCTGATCGACGACCGGGTGACCTTCGGCGAAACCCATATCTTCGTCGGCAAGGGTTATATCGTGACCGTCCGCCACGGCGCCAGCCTCGCCTACAGCAAGGTCCGCGCGCATTGTGAGGCGACCCCCGCACTGCTCGCCAAGGGCGAGGCGTTCATCCTCCACTCGATCCTCGATTTCACGGTCGATCATTACCTCGGCGTGATGGACCAGTTGCAGGTCGAAGGCGCGGCGATCGAAGCCGAGGTGCTCGCCAAGGAGCTGCCCCCCGAACAGACCCGGCGGCTTTACGTGCTGCGCCGCGAACTGCTGCGGATGAAGAACGGCATTCTCCCGCTCGCCGAAATGTGCGGTCGGATCGAGCACAGCGAGGTGCTGATTATCGACCGCAGCCTCGAACACTGCTTCCGCGAGGTGACCGATCATGTCCGCGGCGCGCAAGAGGAGATCGACGCGCTCAGCGAGCGGCTCGGCCTGGCCTTCGAGGCGAGCCTGCTGACCAGCCAATCACAACAAACCGAAATCTCGCGGCGACTGGCGGCCTGGGCCGCGATCCTGGCGGTGCCGACCGCGATGGCGGGGATCTACGGGATGAATTTCGAGACCATGCCGGAACTGCAATGGCGGTTCGGCTATCCGCTGGTGCTGGGCGTAGTGATAACGACTTGCGTGCTGCTCTATGTCAATTTTCGGAAGGCCAAGTGGCTCTGAACGCCAAGAACCGACTTCCCCAGCCGCAGCATGACCCCCGCCTCTGACCCACCCGCTCCGTTTCGAAGCTCACAGGCGGGCTGCCTCCGGCCGCGGCCAACACCGCGGCCGTTCCGGCAAAATCAGGCGTCGATCATCCCCCGCTCCACCTCGCCCGCGCGGTTCTGGATGAACATGAAGCGTTGCGCGGGGTCGCGGCCCATCAGGCGGTCGACCAGGTCCTTGATGCCCGCGCGGGATTCGGGGTCGGGTGGCAAGGTAACCTTGAGCAAGCCGCGTGTCGCAGGAGCCATCGTGGTTTCGCGCAATTGCCCCGGGTTCATTTCGCCGAGGCCCTTGAACCGTGCAATGTCCACCTTCTTGCCCTTGAACTTGCCCGCTTCCAGCTCGGCGCGGTGCGCATCGTCGCGGGCGTAGGCGCTCTCCTTGCCCGCGGTCAGCCGGTACAGCGGCGGTTGAGCCAGATAGAGGTGTCCGCGCCGGACCAGCTCGGGCATTTCCTGGAAGAAGAACGTCATCAGCAGCGTGGCGATGTGCGCGCCATCGACGTCGGCGTCGGTCATGATGATTACGCGGTCATAACGCAGGTTATCGGCGTTGCAGTCCTTGCGCATCCCGCAGCCCAGCGCGAGCGCGAGGTCGGCGATTTCGCTGTTGGCGCGGATCTTGTCCATCGTGGCGCTGGCGACGTTGAGGATCTTGCCGCGGATCGGCAGGATCGCCTGGCTCTTGCGATCGCGGGCCTGTTTGGCGCTACCACCCGCCGAATCACCCTCGACGATAAACAGCTCGGTCTCGGCATCGCCCTCACCGGTGCAGTCGGTCAGCTTGCCGGGGAGCCGCAGCTTGCGCGCGTTGGTCGCGGTCTTGCGTTTGACCTCGCGCTCGGCCTTGCGCCGCAGCCGCTCGTCCATCCGCTCCATCACATGGCCAAGCAGCGCCTTGCCGCGCTCCATGTTGTCGGCAAGGAAGTGGTCGAAGTGATCGCGCACCGCGTTTTCGACCATCCGCGCCGCTTCGGGGCTGGTCAGGCGGTCCTTGGTCTGGCTTTGGAACTGGGGGTCGCGCACGAATAGCGAGAGCATGATCTCACTGCCGGTGACGACATCCTCGGGCGCGAGGTCCTTGGCTTTCTTCTGCCCGACCAGATCGGCGAAGGCGCGGATGCCCTTGGTCAAAGCCGCGCGCAGGCCCTGTTCGTGGGTGCCGCCGTCGGGGGTGGGGATGGTGTTGCAGTACCAGCTAAAGGCCCCATCGGACCACAGCGGCCAGGCGATCGCCCATTCGACCCGTCCGTTCTGCTCACCGGGAAAATCCTGCGAGCCGGAGAAGAATTTCGTCGTCACGCACTCGCGTGTGCCGAGCTGTTCGGTCAGGTGATCGGCCAAACCACCGGGAAACTGGAACACTGCCTCGGCGGGGACGTCGCTGCTGGCAAGGGAAGCCGCACACTTCCAGCGGATCTCGACCCCGGCGAACAGGTAGGCCTTCGAGCGGGCGAGGCGGAACAGGCGCGCGGGCTTGAACGCTGCGTCTTCGCCGAAAATCTCGGGATCGGGGATGAAGCTGACGGTTGTGCCTCGCCGGTTGGGGGTGGGGCCCAGCGCCTTCAAAGGCCCGGTCGGCACCCCGCGCGCGAATTCCTGCGCGTGCAGTTCCTTGTTGCGGGCGACCTCGACGCGGGTGTGGACCGACAGCGCGTTGACCACGCTGACCCCGACGCCATGCAGGCCGCCGCTGGTCGCATAGGCCTTGCCCGAAAACTTGCCGCCCGAATGCAGCGTGGTGAGAATCACCTCGAGCGCCGACTTGCCGGGAAACTTGGGATGCTCGTCGACCGGGATACCGCGGCCGTTATCCGAGATGGTCAGCCGGTTGCCGGTCTCGAGCGTTACCTCGATCCGGTTGGCATGGCCCGCCACGGCCTCGTCCATCGCGTTGTCGAGCACTTCGGCGGCGAGGTGGTGGAGCGCGCGCTCGTCGGTCCCGCCGACATACATGCCGGGGCGACGGCGCACCGGTTCCAGCCCCTCGAGCACCTCGATCGCGGAGCCATCGTAATCGGTACCCGCGCTGGCGGGCAGTTTGTCGAACAGGTCATCGCTCATCGCGCGGCTATGCGGTGCGCGAGTCTGCCCGGCAAGCGGGACACCGTGGTTTTCCGGCGCTTAATCCGCGAACCGTGCCGGGGCGGGGGAGACCGTGGTGGTGCTGCCGTTGCCCACCTCGCGCACTTCCCAGGCGCGTTCGGCCACGTTGTCCGCGCCGAACCGGAACGCACCGTCGAGCCCGAGGAAGCCACCCTTGTCGGCCATCTTGCGGGCAGGGAAGGGGGTGCCCGGTTTCCAGTCGCGCGCGATCCGGATGGCGAGCAGAACCCCGTCGTAGCCCAGCGTCGAGATGCGGTGCGGCTGGTTGCCGAAGCGCGCCTTGTAGCTGCTGACGAACTGGCGGTAGCGGGTGTCGGAGACCGCCGCGAACCATCCGCCGCGCAAGGCGGGTGAGGCGAGCACGGTGCTCTCCCCAGACCACAGCTCGGTTCCCAGGATGCGCGGAGCGGTCGCCCCGACGGCTTTGAGCAGCGGTCCGGCGCGAACGGCCATGCGTGCCCCATCGGCAATCAGCACCGCGTCGTAGCCGCCCCTGGCCTTGAGCCGGTTGGCAGCGCTGGTGACCGAGGTGTTACCGCGATCGTAGACCTCGATCGCGGTCACGCTGCCTCCGACTGCGCGCGCCGAGGCGGTGAGTGCGGCCGAGGCCCGCTGGCCGTATTCGCCCGCCGGGACTAGCGCGGCGAAGCGGCTGAGACCCGCCGACTTGGCGTAGCTTACAACCCGCGAGACCGACTGCGCGGGAACGTGGCCGAGCACGAACACGTCCGCTGCGGCGACCCCGCTGTCGTTCGAAAAGGCAATCATCGGAACCCTGGCGGCCCGGGCGGCGGCGGCCACGGTGGTCACGTCTTCGCTCAACAACGGGCCGAGGATCAGCCTGTTGCCCTCGGCGATGGCCCGCGCGGCGGCGGCCTGCGCGCCGGTCGCGGTATCGTATGTGGTGATCCGCAGGTTGCGGTCGTTGGTATCGAGCAGCGCCATCGTCGTGGCATTGGCGATGCTTTGCCCAACTGCCGCGTTGGCTCCCGACAGCGGCACCAGCAGCGCGACGCGGTGGCGCTGGGCATCGCTCGGCAGCGCGGAGGCGCTGGGCAGATCGACCGGAGGCGGCGGGGCCTGGACTTGAGGCACGCCCTTGGGGATCACCTTGCACCCGGCCAGCAGCACCATGCCGCCGATCACCGCGATCTTGCGCAGAGAGGAGCGCCTATCGTTTCTCACCGCACCGACGATCATAGCTTGCTGCTCCACGCGAGGCTGGTCCATTGGGCCGGTCATATGGCGCAAACCCCCGAACCTGTTCTTGAGCCCGGCCTCTACATTGTCGCGACGCCGATTGGCAATCTTGGCGACATCACGCCGCGCGCTGTGGCGGTGCTGCGTGGCGTGGCTGCGGTAGCCTGCGAGGACAGCCGCGTTACCGGCAAGCTGCTCCATCATCTGGGCATCAAGCAGCGGATGATCCGTTACAATGACCATGCCGACGGTGCGACCCGCGAGCGGTTGGTCGCAATGGCGGCGAGCGAGCCGCTGGCGTTGGTCTGCGATGCCGGGACCCCGCTGATTTCGGACCCTGGCTATCGCCTGGTCCGCGCGGCGCGGGCGGCGGGCATTACGATCACCAGCCTGCCCGGGCCGAGCGCGGCAGTGGTGGCGTTGACGCTGGCCGGGCTGCCGACCGACCGCTTCCTGTTCGCCGGGTTTCTGCCAAACAAGGCGGCGGCGCGGGCCGCGACGCTGGCCGAGCTGGCAAAAGTTCCGGCGACGCTGGTGTTTTATGAAAACGGGCCGAGATTGGTCACGGCACTGGGAGCGGTGGGAGAAGCGCTTCCAGGACGCGAGGTGGCCGTGGCGCGCGAACTGACCAAGCTGCACGAGGAATGCCGCAGCGGCAGTGCCGAGGAACTCGCCGCGCACTATACCGCGCATCCGCCGAGGGGCGAGATCGTGTTGCTGGTGGGGCCGCCATCCGGGGAGACTCATGAGCTATCGGCGGCAGATGCCGATGAACTGCTGATCGAGGCGCTGGCGCACGAAAAAGCCTCGCAGGCCGCCTCGCGCCTCGCCCGCGAACATGGCCTGGATCGCAAGGCGCTTTACGCCCGCGCGCTGGAACTGCGCCCAAAGCCGACCAGCGCATGACCGCGCGGCGGGTCGCGGCCGAACGGCGCGGGCGACGCGGCGAGGGGCTGGCGGCGCTGTGGTTGCAATTACATGGCTGGCGCGTGCTCGCCCGGCGGGTCAAGGCCGGGGTGGGGGAGGTCGATCTGGTCGTCCGGCGCGGGCGCATGGTGGCCTTCGTCGAGGTCAAGTGGCGGCGCACTGCGGCCGAGCTGGATCTCGCCATCGATGAACGACGGCTCGCGCGGGTGGCCGATGCCGCCGCCGCGCTGGCCCCGCGCTATGTCCGGCCGACCGACGACATGCGGATCGACGTCCTGCTCCTTGCGCCGGGCCGATGGCCGCGCCACATCGTCAACGCCTGGCAACCTAAGAGTTGACTGGGCCAAGGGATAACGAAATCAAATGACCATCCGTGTTGCCGTTCAGATGGACCCGCTGGCCGGGATCAATATCGCCGGAGATTCCAGCTTTGCGCTGATGCTGTCCGCCCAGACGCGCGGACATGAGCTGTGGCACTATGACGTCCGCGACCTGACGTGGCTGGACGGGAGGGTCACCGCATTCGCCACGCCGGTTTCCGTGCGCGCCGTCGTCGGGGATCATTTCACCCTGGGAGAGCCCCGCCGGATCGATCTGGGCCGCGATATCGACGTGGTGCTGATGCGGCAGGACCCGCCGTTCGACATCGGGTATCTGACCGGCACCTGGCTGCTCGAGCGGATCGCGGGCGAGACGCTGGTGGTCAACGATCCGCGTTCGGTTCGCGACGCGCCCGAAAAGGTCTTCGTGCTCGATTTCGCGCGGTTCATGCCGCCCACGCTGGTCACCCGCCGGCTCGACGAAGTCCGCGCCTTCCACGCCGCGCACGGGGCCATCGTCATCAAGCCGCTCCACGGCAATGGCGGCAAGGCGGTGTTCTCGGTCGGTGCCGACGGGGCGAACCTCTCGGCGCTGGTGGAGATGTTCGGCCAGGTCTGGCCCGAGCCGTTCATGGTCCAGCGCTTCCTTCCCGAAGTGGCGGAGGGCGACAAGCGGATCGTGCTGGTCGACGGCGAGGTAGCGGGCGCGATCAACCGCAAGCCGGGGGAGGGGGAGTTCCGCTCCAACCTGGCGGTCGGCGGCTATGCCGAGGCGGCGACGCTCAGCCCGCGCGAGCAGGAGATCTGCGATGCGCTCGGGCCGCAACTCAAGGCGCTGGGGCTGGTGTTCGTCGGTATCGACGTCATCGGAGGCCGGTGGCTGACCGAGATCAACGTCACCTCGCCCACCGGGATCCTCGCGATCGACAGGTTCAACGGGACCGATACGCCGGGGCGCATCTGGGATGCGATCGAGCGGAGACTTTCGAGCCGCTGACGCGTTGACACCCCCATGACCGACTGGATCATCTTCCTCATCGAAGGGGGCGGCTATTGGGGCATCGCGTTCCTGATGGCGCTGGAGAACATTTTTCCGCCGATCCCGTCCGAGATCATCATGGGCGTGGGCGGGATTGCGGTGGCCAAGGGGCGTATGGAATTCTGGCCGCTGCTGGTGGCCGGAACCTTTGGATCGACCGCCGGCAACTATGCCTGGTACCTGCTCGGCGACCGGCTTGGCTACAGGCGGCTGCGCCCGTTCATCGAACGCTGGGGCCGCTGGCTGACGATGGATTGGCGCGCGGTCGAGACAATCGTCGATTTCTTCAGGCGTCACGGCACATGGGTGGTGTTCGTGTTGCGCTTCTCGCCATTCCTGAGGACGATGATCTCGCTTCCAGCCGGGCTGGCGCACATGGGGCACCTGCGGTTTCTGGTGTTCACCTTCGCGGGAGCGGCGGTCTGGAACACGGCTCTGATCGGCGGCGGCCATTTTCTCGGCAGCCGGTTCGGCGATGCAATCGAGAAATGGACCGGCCCGGTCGTGCTGGCGATCCTGGTGCTGGCCCTGGTTGGCTACGCCTATCGCGTCGCGACGTGGAAAGCGCGCCCGGCGCTCAACGACAGCTAACTGCGCGGATGGGCCGCGCGATAGGTGT
>JBBSKI010000091.1:0-6973 GCA_038256425.1 Sphingomonadales bacterium | reverse complement strand
CACTAAACCCCCTCCAGCAGTCGGTCGGCCTGCGCCCGTGCCTCGCTGGTGATTTCCGCGCCCGACAGCATCCGCGCAATTTCCTCTTGCCGGCCGGCCGCATCGAGGCAGGCCACACCGGTGCGGGTGACCGTGCCTTCAGATGACTTGGCGATAACGTAATGCGTATCGCCGCGCGCCGCGACTTGCGGGCTGTGGGTTACGGCGAGCAATTGCCCGCCGTTCGCCAACCGGGCCAGGCGCTCGCCAATCGCGCTGGCGACTGCGCCGCCCACGCCGCGGTCGATCTCGTCGAAGATGACGGTCGCCGCCCCGCCCTGTTCGGCCAGCGCCACTTTCAGCGCAAGGATGAAGCGCGACAATTCGCCGCCGCTGGCGATCTTGGCAAGCGGCCCGAACGGTGCGCCGGGATTGGTGGCGATCAGGAATTCGACGGAATCGGTGCCGCCCGCGCCCCAGCGTTCTTCGGGCAGCGGCGTGACCAGGGTGCGGAACCGTGCCGCGTCGAGCTTAAGCGGGGCCAGTTCGCTCGCCACCGCCGCATCGAGGCGTTCTGCTGCAGCGACGCGCGCCGTGTGCAGCGCCTCGGCCAGTGCGCGATAGTGCGCGCTCCCCGCCTCCGCCGCCTGCTCCAAAGCTGCCAGCGCCGCCTCGCCCCCCTCGATCGCATCGAGAGCGCCGCGCATCGTCAGCATCAGGCCGGGCAATGCATCGACTTCGCAGCGATGCTTGCGCGCGGCGGCACGCAGTTCGAACAGCCGGGTCTCGGCCAGCTCGAGCCGTTCGGGATCATGCGCCAGGGCCTCGGCGGCGCGGGCGAGCTTGTCCTCGGCCTCGCCTCCCTCGATCACCGCGCGGTCGAGCGCGGCCAGCGCCTCACCCAGCAAGGGATGCTCATTGGCGATCCGGTCGAGGCGGCGCGCGGCACTGCGCAAGGACGCGAGTGCCGAATCCGAACCCGCCCAAACGTGCTGGAGCACGGCCAGGTCTTCGCCCAGCCGCTCGCCCTTCTGCATCGCCGCGCGCGCGCTCGCGAGTTCCTCCTCCTCACCCGCCAGCGGGGCGAGCGCGGTCAGTTCGGCGAGATGGGCGAGCAGCAGGTCCTGATCCTCGGCTGCCTGCCGCGTGGCGGCGCGGGCGGCGTCGAGCGCCGCCACGGCCTCGCGCCAGGCGCGCCACGCCGCCGCGACCCCGGCGGTGTCCGACCGTGCATAGCGATCGACCAGTTCGCGGTGCCCCCGCGGGTTGACCAGTCCGCGATCGTCGTGCTGGCCGTGGATTTCCACCAGATGCCGCGCCAGTTCGCGCAGCAGCGCGGCCCCGGCGGGCTGATCGTTTACGAAGCCCTTGGATGCGAGCCCCTTGTCACTCCCCGGCCCACCCGTGGCAGCTTTCAGCTGCCGTCGCAGGATCAGCGGTTCGCCCGGCTCTACCTCGATCCCCGCATCGTCGAGCGTCTCGGCCAGCGCGGCCGGCAGTGCGGCAAATTCAAAGCTGGCGGCAACGCTCGCCGTGTCGCTTCCGGCACGCAGCAGCCCGGCCTCGGCGCGATTGCCCAGCACCAGCCCGAGCGCGTCGAGCAGGATCGATTTGCCTGCCCCGGTTTCGCCGGTCAGCACGCCCAGCCCGCCGCCAAAGCTCAGGTCGAGCGCCTCGATCAGGACGATATTGCGGATGGAGAGCTGGGTCAGCATGGGCGGCCATCGTTCTAGCGGAACGAAAGCGGGCCGTCACCGTCTTGTGCCGCCCTTTTCAAGGCGGAGAGGCGGTTCGAAACTGCGCCTGCAACGTCGCGCCAAAAGTCTTGCGCGCCAGATTGTTTCAGGCCGCGACGGAGGCGCCTGGCTCCCCGTCGAACGGGGGCTCCAGCGCCACCTCGTCCGCCAGGGTCATGCGGTCGAGCATGTCGGCCATCGAATCGCGCAGCACCAGCATCACCCCGCGCAACCGGCATTCCGCCTCTGGCACGCAATTGGTGCAGCGTTCATGCGCGTTGCGCGCGGCGCAGGGGACGAGCGCCAGGCTGCCCCGGCTCAACCGGATCAAGTCGCCATAGCGAATATCGACCGGCGAAAGCGCCAGCCGATACCCCCCATCGCGCCCGCGCAGGCTGACCAGCAGGCCTTCACGGGTCATCTCCGACATGATGACGGTCAGGTATTTCTTCGGGATGTTCTGCGCTTCGGCAATCTCCGCCAGCCGCACCGGCGCGCCGCCGTGACGATCGGCAAGGTGCTGAAACGCGCGGATCGTGTAGCGGGTTTTCTGCGAAAGCATTGTCGGACTGTCCAAGCCCTCCCCCGCCGCTTTGTCAACGCCCACGGTAGAGCTTGCACCCCATGCCGGTCGCGGTGCCCAGGCTGGCCAATTGCACGGCGCGCGGCTAGCCTATCGGTCATGGAGGTACGTCCCTGGCCATCGCGCGCCGCGTCGCAGGACCTGAGCAAGGCCCTGCCGTTCGTGCTGGGTTGCCTCTCGGTCGATCCCCCGACCCTCAAGGTAGCGCGCGGAACAAGCGCGGCGGTGCTCGAGCCGCGGGTGATGCAGGTGCTGGTCGCGCTCGCCGGGGCGGCCGGCAAGGTCCTCTCGCGCGACGACCTCATCGCGCTGTGCTGGGACGGCCGGATCGTCGGCGACAACGCGATCAACCGCGTCATCTCGCGGCTGCGCCACATCCTGGCCGAGCTGGCGGGCGATACTGTCAGGCTCGAGACGATCACGAAGGTCGGGTTCCGCCTGGTCGCCGATGACGCTGCGTCAGTCGCGGAGGAGCATGAGCGACCGCGCCCGTCGCCGTCTGCTCAGCCGCATTCTCCGGCGGGCCGCGCGACCGGGATCGACCGCCGCTGGCTGATCGGCGCGGGTGCAGCGGCGGCGGTGGCCGCGACGGGCGCGCTGGGGTGGCGCTCGATCTCCGCGCATCGCCCCGATCCCGAGGCAGTGCGCTTGGTCGAACGCGGTTTCGCGGTGATGAAGTCGGCGCGCATGGGTGCCACGCCCAGCGCGATCAGGCTGTTCGGGCAGGCGGTGAAGCTCGATCCCGAGTATGCCGACGGGTGGGGAGCGCTGGCCAGTTCGTACCGCCACGCGCTCGACGGGTATGGGCAGGGCGAACGGCGCAGCTATCCGCAGATGGTGGCCTCGGCGGCGGATCGCGCGCTCGCGCTCGACCCGGCCCAGCCCGATGCTTTGCTGGCCAAGGCCGTGATCTATCCTGAATATCGCAACTGGTTCAACCAGGAAAAGGATTTACGCGAGCTTGTGCGTCGTTTTTCCAAGCACTGGTATGCAAATGCGCGGATGGGTATCCTCCTGCAAGAGGTCGGCCGGTATGACGAAGCACTGACATTCACCAAGCGGGTTACGCAGATCGACAGCCAGCTTCCTCCGGCTTGGGCTGGGTTGATACGCAGTCTCACGATGGTAGGCCGGTTTCATGAGGCGGATGCCGCGTTCGAAGATGCGATGGCCAAGATCGCCCCACATCCGCTAATCTGGTTTACCCGTTTTTGGAGCCTGCTTGAGAGCCGCCGACACGGCGAGGGGGCCGCCTTCGCGCGCGATCTGCGGACCATGCCCGAAGAGTTCCCCGCGCAGATCGGCGTAACCTACGCCGCGCTCGCGGGTGCGCTGGCCGATCGCGATGAAACGGGAATTGCGCGGTCGCTCGCCTATATTAAAGACAGTCTCGGCGAGCCCGGATACGTTCCCCGCGCTGTGCCGCTCCTGGCCTTGCTCGGCGATCCCGGTGCAGCCTTGACGGCATATTCGGCTTATCTTTTCGGCGGAACGATTGCCGGACACGCTTATCCTGCACCCGGCCCGCTCGATCTGCGCAGCACGCAATCGTTGTTCGCCCCGTCGCTGGGTCCGTTGCGCCGCACTCCGCGGTTCGAAGAAATCCTGCACCGTAGCGGGCTGGAAGATTACTGGCGCCGATCGGGCAGTCAGCCCGACTTTCGCCGGAACTGACTGCCCTCCCAGGGTTGCCGCGACCCACGCCGGAGCGCCTGCCGCAGCCGCCACCTCAAAACTCGCCCGCCACCCCGGCGCGGAACGCATTGTTCTTCTTGCCCGCAATGCTGACCCCCACGCCCACCGCGATCGGCGCATCGGTGTCGAAGCGGTGCATCAGCGAACCGCCGAACGCCGCCTCGCCGCGGAACACCGCGCCGTTGAGCACGTAGCTGGTCTTGCCCGGCGCGCTGGGGAAGCTTGCCTGACCCATCGCAGTCGCTGCCGCGATGCCCCGCTTGAAGTCCTCGCGGTCCTGGCTGCGCAGATCGAACAGCGTGGTGGTCTGGCCCTCGAGTGCAGAGATCTGCGCGAGCTGGCTTGATGAGGCGCTTTGCAGCGCCGCAACGCCGGTCAGCAAAGTGGTGTTGCGGCCCAGCGTGCCGCCGGCATCGACCGTGACGACACCGAGCGTGCCCGCCTGTGCCGCGGTACTCGCCGCGATGTCGCCGACCCGCACCGAACTACCGGTGCCGCCCAGGGCGACCTGGCTGGCGGCGGTTGTCGTCGCGCCGGTCCCGATCGCGGTCGAACTGGCAAAGCTGGCGATCGCATTGGCCCCCAGCGCGGTCGCCGTGGCACCGCTGGCCACCGCCAGGCGGCCCACAGCGGTCGATCCCGCCGCCGTGGCCTGCGCGCGGACCCCCACTGCGGTCGAAGCGATCCCGAAGGCATCGGCATTGTGACCGAGCGCGGTTGCCGCGGGCGCGGTCGCTTCGGCGAGTTGGCCGAGCGCGGTCGATGAAGCGCCGCTGGCGATAGTCTGGTCGCCGACCGCAGTGGCGCCATCGGCCGTAGCTTCGGCTTGCGCGCCGATCGCCGTGGTGCGCGCACCGTTGGCAATTGCCAACGAGCCGAAAGCGCTTGAGAAATCACCGATCGCTGCGGTTGCAGTTCCGCTGGCCGTGGCGAAATTACCCTGCTCCGTGGTGGCGCTGGCGGTGATCTGGCCAGCGACGGTGCCGGTGGTGGTGGCCACCCCCATCGCTCCCAGAACAAGCTGGCCGAGCTGGGTGAACGAACCCGACGCACCGACGAAGCGTCCGGTTCCGCCAGCGATCGTGAAGTTCCTGGTCGCTGCGAACGTCTCGGGCGTGGCGGTCGCTTCGGCGCGCCCGCTGAAACTGCCGGTGATGCTGTCGCCGCCACGAAAGCGAATGCTGAATTGGCCGTCGACGATGTCGGTCGGGGGCCGCGAGTTGACGCAGAAGCTCGCCGTCTCGCCGAACGTCCCGAGATTGCTGGTGCCGGTCGAGCTGATATCGCCGGGCGCGAAGGACACGGTGTTGGCAAACGTCGGCACGCAGCGCCCGCCCGGCGGGGTGGTTTGGTCGACGATGACGTTGTTGCCGTTGAAATCGACAGTCTGGGCCAGCGCGGGGCTCGAAACCAGCGCGGTGAGTACAAGGGTTGCAAAACGATGCATGGCGGTTCTCCTGGGTTTAAACCGCAGGAAAACTCGGCCCGGATGCGCGTCCCCGCGACACCCGAACCGTGATGGGACCGTGATATTATCGTGATTTTATGCGGCTTGGCGCTCGCCTCGCGCGAAATTCAGGCCATCTTCAAGCCGCAGCCGTCCCCGGCGCGTTCTTCTGCATCAGCTTGTAGGCCTTTTCGTACCATTCGTTGCCCGGATAGTTCGAGCCGAGCACGGCGGCGGCCTTCTGGGCTTCTTCGGGGATCCCCAGCGCCAGATAGCTTTCGACCAGCCGGTACAGCGCTTCGGGCGCGTGGCTGGTGGTCTGGTAGGTATCGACCACGGTGCGGAACCGCAGCGCCGAGGCGAGCCATTTGCCCGACCGCTGATAATAGCGCCCGATCTCCATCTCCTTGCCCGCCAGGTGATCGTTGACGAGATCGATCTTGAGCTTGGCGTCGCTGGCATAGGTCGTCGCGGGATAGCGCCGCACCACCTCGTTCAGCGTGGTCAGCGCCTGCTGGGTGATCTTCTGGTCACGGGTGACGTCGCTGATCTGCTCGTAATAGCTCAGCCCGATCAGGTAATAGGCATAGGGCGCGTCCTTGTTCCCCGGATGGATCTGGAGGAACCGCTGCGAGGCCTGGACCGACTTGTTGTAATCCCTGGCGAGGTAATAGCTGAACGCGCTCATCAACTGCGCGCGCCGCGCCCACGGCGAGTACGGATGCTGGCGCTCGACCTCGTCGAACAGCGCGGCGGCCTGCGCGGGTTGGCCGCGATCGAGCCGGTCCTTCGCCGCGAAATACAGCGTATCGACATCGCGCGCGATATAGGCGGTGTCCTTCACCCCCTTGCCCCCCGCACACCCGGCGGTAAGCGCCAGCGCGGCAGCGGACAGGACCAGAATGGCGGGGCGAAGCCCAGGACGAAGCCCAGGACGAAGCGAGGTGCGTGCGATCATGGTCCGCCCTATAGCCAGCACCGCGCTGAACGCCAAGTGAAACGCCGGGGCCTAGCCTCGCCCCGTCGCAAGCGTATATTTTACTTTCCTACTCATGGCGCTCGGGCGCAGACCCCCGCCCCCATGACCGACCAGCTCCACACCATCCTCCCCGCCGTAAGTCTTCCGGAGTTTCGGCCGGTCCCGCGCGCCAAGGTGCGCTCGAACGGGTGGAGCGCCGAAGTCCAGCTCACCTTCATCGAGGCGCTGGCCGAGACCGGCAGTGTCAAGTCCGCCTGCCGCCGCGTCGCCCGGGCCGAGGTCGGCGCCTATCTGCTGCGCCGCCACCCCGAGGCGGGCGAGTTCCGCACCGCCTGGGATGCCGCGCTCGATATCGGGATGCGGCGCATAGAAGATGTGGCGATGGACAGGGCGCTCCACGGGGTCGAGGTCCCGGTGTACTCCTACGGCAAGCTGGTCGGCAGCCGCACGGTCTACAACGACCGGCTGGTGATGTTCATGCTCCGCAACCGCGCGCCTGACCGGTTCGCCGGCGGCCGCGCCAAGGCGATGAACGCCGCCGACAAGGAGACGGT
>JBBSKI010000090.1:0-7002 GCA_038256425.1 Sphingomonadales bacterium | reverse complement strand
GGCTTCTGCTGGCCCCGGCAACGGGTCGAAACGAGGCTGTGTGAGTCGCAAGGCATGGATTTGGACGCTGGCCGTGATCGGCCTGACAGCACTTCTGGCCTGGGCCTGGCTCGACGGGGGCGAACGTCCGCTCGAATGGATCGAGGAGCCGGTGGAACTGCCCGGAGCCCCCTCATGAGCCTGGACGCGACGCGGCGGCGCGGGATTCGCTTTCGTGCGCTTATGCTGGCCGGAGGGCTGATCGCTGCGACGTCCGCCGTGGTCATCGCGCAGGAAACGCCCGAATCGCTCCTCCCGCCGGGATTCGACGAGCCCCAGCCGGCTCCGACCCCGCGCGCAAGCAACCGCCCCGCGCCGACCACCGCCCCTTCCCCCGGAAATGCGCCCGGAAGTGTGCCCGGAAGCGTAAGCGTCCCGGTAGTCCAGGCGCTTCCCGGCGGGTCGAGTGCCCCGGCGGCGGCTCCCGGACCGAGGCTGCCCTCGCTCGGCGAAACGCTCGATCCCAAGATCATCGAGGAACTGATCGAGGCGCAGCGCCCCAAATACGATATTCCGCCCGACGCGACCCGCAGCCTCGCCAGCGTCGGCGTGGTGGCCGAGGGTGAAGGCGGCCTGCCTGAGGCTGCGACCGCCGGGCTCAACGGGCGCTATTTGCGCGCGGTGCTGGAAGGCACCAAGCGGCCGCTGGTCTCGCGCTGGGGTTCGATCCTGCTGCGCCGCGCGCTGGCCAGTCGCCTCGCTACCCCGGTGGGGTTGAACGGAGCCGACTGGGCTGCCTTGCGTGCGCGGGTGCTGTTGCGGATGGGCGAGGTCGATGCGGCGCGCGCCCTGGTGCAGGAGGTCGACAGCGGTCAATATACCCCGGCGCTCGAGGATGCGGCGCTCGGCGCCTATCTGGCGACCGGTGACGTGCTGGGGATATGCCCGGTCAGCGCAATCTCGGCCGCGCGGCGCCAGGGGGCCGAATGGCAAGCGGTCCGCCAGATCTGCCGCGCCTTCGTCGGCGAGGGCAGCGGCGCGATGGCGGAACTGGAGCGGCTGCGCCGTCGCGGGGTGGGCGATGGCTTCCAGAATGTCGACCTGTTGCTGGCGCAGAAATTCGCCGGGTCCGCGCTCGAAAGCCGCAAGGCGGTCAAGATCGAATGGGAGGGCGTCGAGGAATTGACCCCATGGCGTTATGGTCTGGCGATTGCGACCGGGCTCGAACCGCCGCCGGCGTTGCTCCAGAAGGCCGGCAACCGCTATGATTTGCTGGCCGCGCGCGCGCCGATGCTGCCGTTGACGAGCCGCGCCGCGGCTGCCGATTTTGCGGCGGCTCGGGGTATCCTGTCAGGTACGGCGATGGTCGACCTGTGGTCGCAGATGCACGGCGACGCCGATGTTCCCGCCGAATGGACCGCGCGCGCCGGACGGTTGCGCATGGCCTATGTCGCTGCCAGCCCTGCCGACCGGCTCGCCGCGATGCGCGAGTTGTGGGGGGATGAGAGCGACCCGATGCGCGCCTATTCGCGCCGCGTGCTCACCGCCTATGCCGCGGCACGGCTGCCGGTGAACGAGGCGTTCGCCGATGATTCGGGCGATCTGATCGCCTCGATGCTCACCGCGGGGCTCGATGCCAATGCGGGGCGATGGAGCGCAGTGGTGCCAGAGGGCGGGCAGGGCTGGGCGCTTCTCGCGGTGGGAACGCCAGATACCGGTGGCGGCAACCGCACCGTCGGCGGCGGTTCGCTCAATGACTTCTATTCCGACGATCCGAGCGATAACGCGCGCAAATCGCGTTTCCTGCTCGCCGGGCTTTACGGGCTGGGCCGGGTCGAGCGCGGGGTGGCGGGCGATTTTGCCAGCAAGGTCGGGGTTAACCTGACCCGCCAGACCAGGTGGACCCGCGCGATCCAAAGCGCGGCGACGAGCGGCAACCAGCCGCTGGTCGTCACGCTCGCCGGGCTGGGAATGCAGGGTGACAGCTGGAGCCAGATGACCGCGCTGCACCTTTACCACATCGTGTCGGCGCTGCGCCGGGTCGGGTTCGAACCCGAAGCGCGCATGATCGCCGCCGAAGCGGTGGCGCGGGGGTGACCGCGCGCCCCGCCGCGCGCTCCGCCGCGCGCTCCGCCGCGCGCTCCGCCGCGCGCTCCGGTGGCGAGGCGATCGAGACTTTCCTCGCCATGCTGGCTGCAGAGCGCGGGGCCGCGGCCAATACGCTTGCTGCCTATCGCCGCGATCTGGAAGGCGCAGAGGCGGTGGTGGGAAACTTGGCGCGGGCAGGGCGGGCCGAACTGGCTTTGCTGGGCAGCGCCTGGAGCGACCTCGCGCCGTCGTCGCTGGCGCGAAAATGCTCGGCGCTGCGGCAGTTTTTCGGGTTTCTGATCGACGAAGGCCTGCGCGGAGACGATCCCTCGCCCGCCTTGCCGCGCCCGCGTGCGCGGCGTCCCTTGCCGCGCCTGCTCGACCATGCCGGGATCGCGCGCCTGTTCGCGCAGGCCGAGGACGAGGCTGCGGGCGACGAGCCTGCCGCAGTGCGGATGCTGGTGCTGCTTGAACTGCTATACGGTTCGGGGCTGCGGGCCACCGAGCTGGTTTCGCTGCCGCTGGCCGCCGTGCCGCGCGATGCGCCGTTCCTGACCGTGACCGGCAAGGGCGGACAGCAACGGATGGTCCCGGTCGGCACCCGCGCGGTCCACGCGCTGGCGCGTTGGCTGCCCTTGCGTGAGGCTGGTTCGCGCTGGCTGTTCCCCTCGCGCGGGGCCCAACCAATCCGGGGGCACCTTACCCGGGTCCGCCTGTTCCAGTTGCTGCGCGCGCTGGCGGGACGCGCCGGGCTCGATCCGACCGCCATCAGCCCGCACGTCCTGCGCCATGCCTTCGCCACCCACCTGCTTGAAGGAGGGGCCGATCTGCGCGTGCTCCAGACCCTGCTCGGGCACGCCGACATTGCCACCACCCAGATCTACACCCATGTCGATTCGGCGCGATTGGTCGCTTTGGTCAACGCCCGGCATCCGCTGGCCCTTGCCGGGCCTCGTCTGGGCGATTAGCGCAGTCGGATGATTTCCTACCTCGAATTCGAAAAGCCGGTCGCCGCGCTCGAAGCGCGGATCTCCGAATTGCGCGCCACTGCCGCCGGGGGCGATATCGACATCGGCAGCGAAATCCGCCGGCTCGAAGCCAAGTCGGGCGATTTGCTCCGCAAGACCTATGCGGCGCTGACCCCCTGGCAAAAGACGCAGGTCGCGCGCCATCCGATGCGGCCGCATTTTCTCGACTACGTGCGGCTGGCGTTCGATGATTTCCTGCCGCTGGCGGGCGACCGCAATTTCGGCGAGGATAGGGCGATTCTTGGCGGGTTTGCCACAATCGGCGGGCAGCGGGTGGTGCTGATCGGGCACGAAAAAGGCCACGATACCGCCAGCCGGATCGCGCACAATTTCGGAATGGGCAAGCCCGAGGGCTATCGCAAGGCGATCCGCCTGATGGAGCTGGCGGGCCGTTTCGGGCTTCCGGTGGTGACGCTGGTCGATACCTCGGGCGCGTTTCCCGGCATCGAGGCGGAAGAACGCGGCCAAGCCGAGGCGATTGCGCGATCCACCGCGGCCTGCCTGGCGCTGCCGGTGCCGATGGTCGCGATCATCGTCGGCGAGGGCGGATCGGGCGGGGCAGTCGCGCTGGCTTCGGCCGAACGGGTGCTCATGCTCGAACATGCGGTCTATTCCGTGATTTCACCCGAAGCCGGAGCCTCGATCCTGTTTCGCACCGCCGATAAGGCGCAGGAAATGGCCGAAGCGATGAAAACCACCGCGCAAGACCTGCTCTCGCTCAAGGTGATCGACCGGATCGTGCCCGAACCGACCGGGGGCGCGCATCGCGATCCCGCCGCAATGGCGGCTGCGGTGCGCAAGGCAGTTCTGGAAGAACTGGCCGCACTCGATGGAACCCCGCCTGACCAGTTGCGCGAGCGCCGGGCGGCACGGTTCTTGCAGATCGGCGACGGGGTCTGACCGCCCCGCGGGAACCTGGGCCCGCGTTCCGGAGTTTCAGACACAACAACCGCGCCACCGCGTGGCCTAGGCGCGTGTCTTTGCTGAGCACGCGTTAATCAGGAGTCCAGATATGTCCCCCAAGTTCACCCTTCACGCGACCATGCTTCTGGCGGGGGCCGCGCTGGTCACTGCTCCGCTTGCCGCCCAGCAGCGGGCTGTGTCGCAAAGCGGAACCCGTTCGATCAGCCAGGCCGACCGGGCCACCGGAGCCAGGGCCAACCCCGATCTGATTGCCGAATTCGGCGGTGCGGTAAACGGCCCGCAGTCAGCCTACGTCGAAGGCGTGGGCAAGACCATTGCACTCCAGTCGGGCCTTGGCAACGCGCGCTCCGATTTCACCGTCACGCTGCTCAACTCATCGGTCAATAACGCTTTTGCGATCCCCGGCGGCTATGTCTACGTCACCCGCCAGCTCGTTTCGCTGATGAACAACGAGGCTGAACTCGCCGGCGTGCTTGGGCACGAGGTCGCCCACGTGGCCGCGCGCCATTCGGCCAAGCGCCAGAAGGCTGCAACCAAGAATTCGATCTTCGGGGTGCTGGGTACGGTAATTTCGGGTGCGTTGCTCGGTAACGGCGCGCTGGGCCAACTGGGTCAGCAGATATTCTCGCGAGGCTCGCAGTTGCTGACTCTCTCGTTCTCGCGGGCGCAGGAGACCCAGGCGGATAACCTCGGCATCCAGTATCTGCGCGGCGCGGGTTACGATCCGCGGGCGATGTCCACCGTGTTGGCCAGCCTTGCCGGGCAGACCGCGCTCGATGCCCGGTTGTTGGGCTCGACCCGTGAGCGGTCGCCCGAATGGGCCAGCACCCACCCGGATCCCGCATCGCGCGTTCGCGCTGCCGCCGCCAGGGCCGGAGCCAGCGCGACAGGCACGACGAATCGCGACGTGTTCCTCAGCCGGATCGACGGCATGATCTATGGCGACGATCCCAAGCAGGGCGTGGTCGAGGGCCAAACCTTCATTCACCCCGAATTTCGCCTGACTTTCCAGGCGCCCAACGGGTTTTATCTGGTGAACGGAACCCGCTCGGTCTCGATTTCGGGCCAATCGGGCAAGGGTGAGCTTTCGACCGCGCCGTTCGACGGCAATCTCGACCGCTATGTCCGCTCAGTGTTCGCCGGGTTGACCCAGCAGGGTCAGGCGCAGATCAACGTTGGCTCGGTCCAGCGCACCACGGTTAATGGATTGCCCACATCTTACGGCAGTGCGCGGGTGGCCAGCGGCAATGGCCAGATCGATGTCACGGTGTTCGCTTACCAGTTTTCGGGCAGCCAGGCGTTTCACTTCGTCACGCTGGCCCCGGCAGGGCGCGGCAACGTGTTTGATCCACTGTTTCGCTCGATGCGACGGATCACCGCCAACGAGGCGGCGGCAGTCAAGCCGCGCCGGATCGACGTGGTGACCGCCAGGGCTGGCGACACGGTTCAGTCGCTGGCGGGCCGGATGGCCTATTCGAACGGCCAGCTCGAACGGTTCCTGGTCCTCAACGGCCTCAATTCAGGCTCGCGGATCGTGGCGGGGCAAAAGGTCAAGATCGTCACATTCTGACGGGATTTTCCGCGGTCTCAGGCTGAAGACCTTTTGCTCGTCAGCGTCACAAACGAAAGGGGCGGCAGGTTTCCCTGCCGCCCCCCGGTCTAGCATTGCTAGAAAGCGCTATTAGGCGCCGCTCATCTTGGTCGTCACGGTACCGAACGTGCTGCTCAGCTGCGTGCCCAGGCCCTGCATCGCGGTGATCGCGGCAACGGCGATGAGCGCGGCGATCAGGCCATATTCAATGGCAGTGGCACCGGCTTCGTCACGGATCAGCTTTTTGAAAAATGTCATGATTGGTCTCCTGTTTCAGTGTCTTCGTACCCGGCTTTTCCGTTCAAACCCCCGGACTAAGCACATTTCGAACTAGTGAGTATTTACTAACAATCGATTAAGTCATCATACTAAGTTTCAAGTTTGGTCGATTGCGTCTTGCGATTTTTGGGTGATCGTCGTCCACAGTGCGGTACTCTCGGTTGCCACCCCGGTAAGTGAGACAATCATCGCGATCACGATGAGCGTCACGATCAAGCCGTACTCGATGGCAGTGGCTCCGGATTTATCCGTAGCCAGTTTGCGCAGCATATTTACCATGGCACGCGCCCTCATGTTGCGTCGGCTATTCGATCGATTTGCGCTTCAGATGTTAAAGATTTCTTTATGCGGAAGCTGCGGTTGGCAGGATATCCGACACACCTGGTGGGATCGGAATACCTCTGAGATGCTGTCGCCAAGCTCAAGTCGCTGATAGCGCCCCCGTTTTCGCGGTTGCGACGCTGCAGCGCGGGCTAGCACCAAAGCGTAACGAAATACGACATCGCGCCACATGAGCGGATGAACGCGCGCAATAGCCATTGCCAATCTGTGAGCCGCGACCTATGTGCGCCGCTCCAAAGCGCCCGTAGCTCAGCTGGATAGAGCATCAGACTACGAATCTGAGGGTCGGGCGTTCGAATCGCTCCGGGCGCACCACAGTTTTCCGTCAGTTTTGACCGAACGCCGATTTGGTCAAAACTGGCCTAGCAATCACCTAGCTAGCACGGTGCGGGTTTTCGCCGGTTCAGCAGCCTACGAACTGGCGAACTGCACGATCCAGTGCCGCCGCACTTAGGCCTACACGCCCCCGAGTCGTAGTGCCGCGCGACCGCTTCGTCCGGATCATCGCCGTCATTCGCGAACACGATGCACCACGGCTGGAAATCCCGCGTCGAGCGGAGCGCGTCCAGACGGCGGTGGAGCCGTTGCACTGTCATTCCGGCGCAACCCGCAGCGAGGAAATAAAGCGCAGATCATCGTCCGGCATCTGATCGACCGGGAGCGGCAGGCTTTCGTCGGGACGCCAGCGCAGCAGGATTGCTTCGAGCCGTTCCAGTTCAGCGTTACTGAGTGCGTCGAGATCGAACGACCCGCCGGACTGGGGCGCTGCCG
>JBBSKI010000089.1:0-7049 GCA_038256425.1 Sphingomonadales bacterium | reverse complement strand
GCTGGCCTTCAAATCGCGGGCAAGTCGCCGATGTCACCCCGAATTCTCACACGGTTATGGCGCGGTGAACGCCGCGGAACCGCGGGGTTCCTGCGAGGCTGGCCTGGTCGGGAGCCGGTGCCGGTGACCAGGTGGCGGAGCGGGAGGGATTCGAACCCTCGATACGCTTTTGGCGTATACTCACTTTCCAGGCGAGCGCCTTCGACCACTCGGCCACCGCTCCGCAAAGCCTGATCGGCCCGTGCGGGGCACGAGACGTTTATCAGGCGAACAACTAAAACGCCTTGGAATTCGGGCGACCTAGACGCGGGGATCGGGATGCGCAAGGTGGCGGGATGATCCGCTGTTTCGATACCGCCCCCAGCATCGCCGAATTCGAGGTGCTGGCCCGCGCCGCGCTCGCCCGGATACCCTCGCCGTTCGCCGATTCCATGGGCGACGTTGTCCTGCTGATCGAGGAACTGGCTGACGAGGAGACGCTCGACGCGATGGGGATAGAAGACCCGTTCGACCTTACCGGCCTATACGAAGGGCGACCGCTGACGACGCGCGGGATCGAAGATTCGGGCATGCTACCCGATCGTATCCGCCTGTTCCGCCGCGCGATCCTGGACGAATGGGCCGAGCGGGGGGATGAGACGCTGGAGCATCTGGTGGCGCATGTCGTGATTCACGAGGTGGGGCATCATTTCGGGTTGTCGGACGCGGATATGGAGGCCTTGGAGGGTGAGGAGTGATCCCCCCTTTCCCCAAATACCGCTCGTCCTGAGCCTGTCGAAGGACTGCTTTTACCTTCGTGCGTCCGGGCAAGCGGCGCGAAGTGGAGAACAGTGCTTCGACAGGCTCAGCACGAGCGGGTTTTGGAGGGTTGTTTAAACGCTGAACGCTGGCAGGTTGTGGATCATGAAAATGCTTCTTCCCCTCGCCGCGCTTGCTCTCACCGCCGCCGCCCTTGCCGCCTCGGACCCTGCCGCCGGCCCGGTGTTGGCACCCGGCGAGATCGTCGCTGCTGCGTCCAAGGCGGACTGGGTAGCGATTGCACCGTCCGACCTGCTGGTGATGGACCTGACCCCAGATGCAAAAGCCAAGCCGCGCCGCGTGGTGATCCAGCTGATGCCGCCGCCGTTCTCGCAAGGGTGGATCAACAACATCCGCAAGCTCGCCGCCGCGCACTGGTGGGATGGGCTGAGCGTCAACCGGGTGCAGGACAATTACGTCGTCCAATGGGGCGATGCGGATGGGGAGGACAAGGCGAAGGCGAAGGTTTTGCCCGCAGGCCTGGTCAGCGTGTCGCAGGACGATTACGCAACTGTCGCCCCTGCCCAGCTCAGCCAATCGCAATTCGTCAATTTCTCGGGATACAGCGAGGCATTCGACGATATCGTGAAAGGTTGGCCGGTCGGTATCAACCAGGATGAGACTATGGCTCCGGCGCACTGCTACGGCATGGTCGGCGTCGGGCGCGATATGCCGCCGAACACCGGGTCGGGGGCCGAGCTTTACGTCGTGATCGGCCATGCGCCGCGCCATCTCGATCGCAACATCGCTTTGGTGGGCCGAGTGATCGAAGGGATCGAGCACCTCTCCAGCCTGCCGCGCGGGACCGGGGCGCTGGGGTTCTATGAGACGCCCGAGGAGCGCACCGGGATAGTCTCTTTACGGCTGGGGGGCGAGGTGGCGGGGCTGCCGGCTTACGAGTACCTCTCGACCGAGAGCACGCCCTTCGCGCGCTATGCTGATGCGCGGGCCAACCGGCGCGATGCGTTTTTTATCCGACCGGCGGGGGGTGCGGATATCTGCAACATTCCGGTGCCGGTGCGTCGGGTGAAATAGCGCGCTAAATCCGCTCCGCCTGCGCCACTGCATCGCTGGCGCGAAGGGCGCTCACGATCCGCGTCAGATGCGCCAGATCGCGCACTTCCAGATCGACCTCGTAGGTGTGGAAAGGATCGTCGCGCTGGGTCATCTGGAGGTTGACCACGTTGGCTTTCGAGCCCGCGAAAATGCCCGCCATCTCCGCCAGCGTTCCCGGACGATTGTACAGAACCGCGCGGATGCGGCCGGTCGCGCCGTCTGTCCTTGCGTCCCACTGGAGGTCAAGCCAGTCGGCGTCGATCCCGTTGGCGAGGCTGAGGCAGTCGATCGCGTGGACTTCCACCCCCTTGCCCGGCTGGCGCAGCCCGACGATGCGGTCGCCCGGCACCGGGTGACAGCAATCGGCGAGCTTGAAAGCCATGCCGGGGGTGAGTCCGCGGATCGCTATCGCGCGCTGCTGCTGCGGCCACTGGTCGGGTTCGGGCAAGCCTGCCGCACTGCCCGGGACCAGCGCTTCCATCACCGCGGCATCGGCGATCTTGGCCGAGCCGATGGCGAACATCAGGTTTTCCTCGGTGGTGAAATCCAGCCGCTTGAGCGCTGCCGTCAGCGCCTTCTTGCCGATCTTGGCGGGGAGCCGCTCGGCGATCTCATCGTACATCTGGCGGCCGATGGTGGCGACCTCCTGCCGTTCCTTGTGGCGCACCGAACGGCGGATCGCGGCACGCGCCTTGCCGGTCACCACGAAGCCCAGCCATGACAGCTGCGGCGCGGCGTTGCGGCTCTTGATGATCTCGACCACGTCGCCGTTGACCAGCTGGGTGCGCAGCGGGATATGCCTCCCGTTGATCTTGGCACCGACGGCCAGGCTGCCCAGATCGGTGTGGACCGCATAGGCAAAGTCGATCGGGGTCGCGCCCTTGGGCAACTGGTGCAGCGCGCCCTTGGGGGTGAAGGCGAAGATGCGGTCCTGATAGATCGCGAGGCGGGTGTGCTCGAGCAGTTCGTCGGCGTCGTGCGCGGTATCGAGGATCTCGATCAGGTCGCGCAGCCAGCCGACCTCGCCGTCCGGCCGGGTGCCGCCCTGCTTGTAGGCCCAGTGCGCGGCGAGGCCGAACTCGTTCATCCGGTGCATCTCGCGGGTCTTGATCTGGACTTCGACCCGCATCGAATTTTCATAGATCAGCGCGGTGTGCAGGCCCTTGTAGCCGTTCATCTTGGGGGTCGAGATGTAGTCCTTGAAACGGCCGGGGATCATCTGCCATTCGGAATGGATGACGCCCAGCGCCTTGTAGCAATCGGTCGCGTCTTCGGTGATGACCCGGAAGGCCATGATATCGGTGATCTGTTCGAAGCTGACATGGCGTTCGGCCATCTTCTTCCAGATCGAGAACGGATGCTTTTCACGCCCGGAGACTTCCGCGCGAACCCCGGCCTCGGCCAGCGCCTGCTTGATCGCCAGCGCGATCGAGCCGACCTGCCCGCCTTCCTGGCTGCGGATCTGCGCGAGCCGCGCGGTGATCGTGGCATAGCCTTCGGGCTCGAGCTGTTCGAACGCGAGCAGCTGCATCTCGCGCATGTATTCGTACATGCCGACCCGCTCGGCCAGCGGGGCGTAGATATCCATTGTTTCGCGCGCGATCCGCAGGCGCTTCTCGCCGCTCTTGATGAAGTGCAGCGTGCGCATGTTGTGAAGCCGGTCGGCAAGCTTGACCAGCAGCACGCGCAGATCCTCGGACATGGCGAGGAGGAACTTGCGCAGGTTCTCCGCAGCCCGCTCGGTGTCGGTCAGGGTTTCGATCTTGGAGAGCTTTGTGACCCCGTCAACCAGCCGGGCAATATCCGGCCCGAACAGTTTTTCGATGTCCTCGATCGTCGCCAGCGTGTCTTCCACCGTGTCGTGGAGCAACGCGGTGACAATGGTCTCCTGATCGAGTTTCAGCTCGGTCATCAGCCCGGCGACCTCGACCGGGTGGCTGAAATAGGGATCGCCCGAAGCGCGTTTCTGGGTGCCGTGCTTCTGCACCGAATAGACATAGGCGCGGTTGAGCAGCGCCTCGTCGGCGTCCGGATCGTAGGCTTTCACCCGCTCGACGAGTTCGTACTGGCGTAACATGCCCGTCTAGATGGGGGCATGCGGGGGTTCAGGGCAAGCCTTTGGCAGGAATTACACCAGCTTGAGGATCATCTTGCCCTGGTTGGAGCCCTCGAACAGCCGCATGAAGGCGGGGAAGGCATTTTCGATGCCCTCGTCGATGTGCTCATCGACCACCAGCTTGCCCTCGCCCGCCCATGTCGCCATCACCGCGCCGCCCTCGCCGAACCGGGCGACATAATCGGCCACCAGCAGGCCGCGGATCGAGGCGCGGTGGACGATCAGCTGCCACAGGTTGCGCGCGCCGACACGTGTGGTCGAGTTGTACTCGCTGATCAGCCCGCACAGCCCGATCCGCGCGCCGTGGCGCAGGTTGTTGAGCCCCGCATCGAGAATATCGCCGCCGACGTTCTCGAAGATCACATCGAGCCCGTCGGGGGCCTCCGCCAGAATTGCAGCGGTCAGCGCGGCGAGGTCCTTGCCGCGATAGTCGATCGCCGCATCGAACCCGTAACGCTCCGTCAGCCGCGCGCATTTCTTAGCGCCGCCGGCGATGCCGATCACCCGGCAGCCCTTGATCTTGGCGATCTGCCCAACGAGCGAGCCGACCGCACCCGCCGCGCCGGTCACCAACACGGTATCGCCCGGCTTGGGCTCGCACACCTCGAGCAGCCCGAAATAGGCGGTCATCCCCACTGCGCCCAGGATCGAGAGGTAATTGGTCACCGCCGGGACGAGGCCGGGGTCGATCGGCTGGGTGAACCCGCCTGCCGCGCCTACCGAATATTCCTCGATCCCGTTGAGGCCCAGCACCCATTGGCCGACCGGAAAGCCCTCGGCCCGGCTCTGCTCGATCACCCCGATCGTGCTGGCGCGAACCGGCGCGCCCAGCGGGATCGGCGGCATGTAGCTGGGCACGTCGTCCATCCACCCGCGCATCGCCGGATCGAGGCTGGCGTAATGGTTGCGGATCAGGAACTGGCCCTCGGCGAGTTCGGGGACCGGCTCGCTACGCAGCTCGAAATCACTGGCGCGCGGATCGCCCTGGGGACGGGCAGCGAGGATAAAGCGGCGGTTTTCGGTCATTGCAAACACTCCGACTGGTATCGGGCACCCTATATTTGCCGCGCAGCCAATTCCAGCCACTCACTTTCGCTAGCTGATCGCAGCCCGCCGATCCGGCACAAGCGACAGGCAACGAGGGAATGCAAGCGTGGCCCAGCCGTTTTTCGAGCACCCTTATCTGACGGGCCATCACGCTCCGGTGCGGTTCGAGGCCGACGCGCCCGACCTGATCGTTCACGGCGAGGTGCCCGCCGATCTCGAGGGCGTGCTCTATCGCAACGGGCCCGAGCCGCTCCACCCCCCGCGCGAAGGCGATTACCACTGGTTCGACGGCGACGGCATGGTCTATGCCTTCCATATCGCGAATGGCCGGGTGGCGCTGCGCAACCGCTGGGTTCGCACGGAGAAATTCGAGCTGGAGAAAGCGGCGGGCAAGCGCCTGTTCGGTCTGCTCGGCAATCCGATGACCGCCGATCCTTCGGTTCAGGGCAAGCGCTACAACACCGCCAATACCAACGTGATCCTCCACGGCGGCAAGCTGCTCGCGCTGATGGAAGGCGCCCCCGCAGTGGCGCTTGGCCCGCGCGATCTCGCCACGCTGGGCGAGCATGACTACGATGGCACCATCACCACCACTTTCAGCGCGCATCCCAAGATCGATCACACCACCGGCGAGCTGGTCAACATCGGGGCGATGATCAACGGCCCGATGGGCGCGGCCGAACTGCGTTACGACGTGATCCGCGCCGATGGATCGGTCCGCAAGGCCGAGATCATCGCGATGCCGCACATGGCGCTGATGCACACCTTCCTGCTGACCGAAAACTGGGCGGTGTTCCCGGTGACGCCGATCGACGTCGATCCGGCCCGGTTCATGAAGGGCGGGCCGGTGACCGCCTGGGTCAACGACCGCCCGACCAGAGTCGCGGTGATGCCGCGCGAGGGCACCGCCGCCGACGTGAAATGGTTCGACTACGAACCGCGCCACATGTTCCACGAACTCAACGTTTGGGAAGAGGACGGCAAGATCGTCGCCGATGTCGCCACCGCCAACGGCACCGCGCTGTTTCCCGACGAGACCGGCAAGCGCGTTACTCACCGCGATACCGCGCAGAGCCTGCGTCGCTGGACCATCGACCCGGTTGGCCTGAGCCTGAAGGAAGAGACGCTCAATGAGCGCGATATCCAGTTTCCCCGGCCAGATGACCGGCTGGTGACGCGCAAGAGCCGCCAGGCCTTTGCCAACATCAACCTCAATTCGCGCGACGGGCGGGTCGAAGGCATGGATGCGGTGCTGCGGTACGACACCGTTGCCGGAACCGAGGACATTCACCACTTCGGCAAGGGCGCATCGGCCGGCGAATTCGTCTTCGCCCCGCGGCTGGGCTCGACTGGCGAGGGCGACGGCTATGCCATGACCATCGTCCATCCGGCGGGCAGCGGCACCAGCGAGCTCGCGATCTTTGCCGCGAGCGACGTCGCCGCCGGGCCGATCGCGCGGGTCGAGATCCCGTTCCGCGTGCCATCGGGCTTCCATTGCAACTTCTACGCCGCCGACAGCGCGCTTTATCGAGAGGCCTTTGCCTGATGCCCAGCTCCCGCCAATGGCTGCTTAACGGCCACCCCAGGAACCGGGGGATCGAGGACGGCGACTTCAAGCTGGTTCAAACCGAGATCGGCGAACCCGGCGAAGGCCAGGTGCTGCTCAAGACCCGCTGGCTGGGGTTCGATCCGGCGCAGAAGGGCTGGATGGAAAACATCGCGGACTACGTCGCGCCGATGGCGATCGGCGACGTCATGCGCGGCAGCGGGATCGCCGAAGTCGTGGCCAGCAATGGCGGGCGCTTCGCGGTCGGCGACCTGGTATTCGGCACCACCGGCTGGACCGAGTACCTGGTGACTGACGCCAAAGAATTGACCAAGGTCGAGACCAGTCTGCCGCCGACCGCCGCCATGTCGGTCCTCGGCACCACCGGCGTCACCGCGTGGTGCGGGTTGTTCAAGGTCGGCAAGCCGGTGGCGGGCGATACCGTGGTGGTCTCTGGCGCGGCGGGGGCGACCGGATCGATCGTCG
>JBBSKI010000088.1:0-7068 GCA_038256425.1 Sphingomonadales bacterium | reverse complement strand
CGACGGTTACGGCACCGACGATGGTTCGACCGCGACGAAGACGCCGACCCCGCTGATCGATGTGCCCCAGGGCATCAGCTTCATCACCGAGGATCAGCTTGAGGACCAGTCGATCCGGCAGTTGAACGAAGCTTTACGATACGTTCCCGGAGTGAGCCTCGAAACCGGCGAGGGCCACCGCGACGAAGTCTTCATTCGTGGTCAGGAAACCACTGCCGACTTCTATCTCGATGGATTGCGCGACGACGCGCAATATTACCGCCCGCTCTACAATATCGAACGGGTCGAAGTGCTCAAGGGCGCCAACGCCTTGATCTTCGGTCGCGGGGCTGGTGGCGGCGCCATCAACCGCGTCTCGAAAACCGCGCAGACCAACGACATCTTTACTGCCGGACACGCGTCGGTCGATACCTTCAGTGCCTTCGCATTGCTGGCCGATGTCAATCAGCCGCTCTCCGACACGATCGCGGTACGGCTCAACGGCACCTATGAAGAGTTCGACAATCATCGCGACTTTTACGAAGGCCGCTTCATTGGCTTCTCGCCCACTGTGACGGCCGACGTCGGCGCGGCGACGCGGTTGACCGCGACCTATTCCTACGACGACGATCGGCGGGTCGTCGATCGCGGCGTACCTTCGTTTCAAGGCGGCCCGCTGCGCGGCTTCGATCAAACCTTCTTCGGCGATCCCGACTTCAACAAAGGCCAGGCAGAGGTGCATATCGGGCGGGTTCGGCTCGACCATGAATTCGGCGATGGGGTTACGGCCAACGCAACCGTGCAATATGGCAATTACGACAAGATATACGCCAATATCCTGCCGACCGGGACCAACGGTTCGACAGTGACGCTCGAAGGCTACGAGGACGCCACCACGCGAGAAAACCTGATTGGGCAAGCCAATCTCGTCTGGGAAGCGGAAGGCGAAGGGTTCGCTTCGACCTTGTTGCTGGGGCTCGAAGCGAGCCGCCAGGACACGCAGAACTCGCGCCGCACGGTCGTGTTTGGCGACAATGGCGAGCAAAAAATTTCGACCCCCTTGGGCGAGCGGATCGCGGTCCCTGCCTTTACGCTGGCCCCCGTGTCACGCTCGCGCGACAGCACGCTCGAGACATTGTCTTTCTATCTGCAGGAGCAGCTCGAAATCGGCGAGCATCTCGAGCTGGTGGCGGGGGTGCGCTGGGACCGGTTCGATCTCGATACGGTGAACTTGATCTCCGGCGTTCCCGGAGACCGGATAGACGAACGCATCAGCCCGCGCGCAGGTGTCATCGTCAAACCATCCGATCGGCTTTCGCTTTATGCCAGCTACACCGAGAGCTTCCTTCCCCAGGCAGGCGATCAGTTTCTGATCATTTCGCCCGGCGATGCGCAATTCGAGCCAGAAAAATTCACCAATTACGAGGTCGGCGTCAAATGGGCGCCCCTGGATAAGGTGCTCGTGACCGCCGCCGTCTTCCGGCTCGACCGCACCAACACGACCGCGCCCGATCCCAACAATACCGGTCTGATCGTACAGACCGGGGAAAGCCGCGTCGAAGGGTTCGAGATCGGTGCCGTCGGCTCGATCACCGATTTCTGGCAGGCGAATCTCGGCTACACCTACCTCGATGGCGAGCTGCGCACGGCTTCGGATTTCGGGCCGGAGGACTCCCGGTTACAACAACTGCCGCGTCACCAGATTGCCGTTTGGAACCGTTTCGATGTCACCGAACAGCTCGGTTTCGGCTTGGGCGTAATTCACCAGAGCGACCAGTTCGCAAGCTTTTCGAACACCGTCGAGCTGCCCAGCTACTGGCGCGTCGATGCTGCGGCCTATTACACTATTACCGATCGGCTCAGCGTTCAGGTGAACATCGAAAACCTGTTCGACGAGACCTATTTCCCGAGCGCGCACGGCAACAACAACATCCAGCCAGCCGAGCCTTTCAGTGCCCGGTTCGGCGTACTGGTAGAGATCTGAGGACAGCGTACGGCGTATGGGGACGCTGCGATGGTCGCGTTGCCGCGGCGTTGCCATAGCCTTTTGCGGGCGACTATCTCGAGGCCGTCGATGGCGAAGCGCGGGACGGCTATTTCCAGCTGGGCTGGTGGGGCGAAGCAGCCGCTGGGCAGATATCCCCATCGGCACCGGGACCGATGCTTTCGTGCAAGATCCATCCCAGCGCAACGCGCCGTAGGCGGTCGCTTGCTCTGGGCGAGGAGGTGACAGGGCGCGAACGCTATGGCACCAGCCGCTTCGCGTTTGTCTTTGGGAGTGTGCCGATGCGCCGCATCGCTTTGCCGTTGCTGTTGGTTGCGAGTGCGCTGACCGGCTGTGCCCAGGGTTCGATACCGGTCGGGGCCCCGTCTGCCGCCGATGCGCAGCCCGTTTCGCGGCCGGTCGAGGTTACGCTGATCGCGTTCAACGACTTCCACGGCAATCTGCAGCCGCCGCGGCGGGCCATAACCCATGCAAGCCCGGCGGGTGACGAGCTTCAGGTCCCCGCGGGCGGCGCCGCCTACCTCGCATCGGCGATCGAGGAGGCACGCGAGCGCAGTCCCAACAGCCTGGTGGTGTCGGCCGGAGACCTGGTCGGCGCCTCGCCATTGATTTCCAGCCTGTTTCTGGAAGAGCCCACCATTCACGCGTTCAACCTCATCGGCCTGGATTTCAATGCCGTGGGCAATCACGAGTTCGACCGTGGCAGGGCCGAGCTGCTTCGCCTCGACCAGGGCGGCTGCGAGAAACACACGCCGCGCGATCCCTGCGCCGTCGACACGGAATTCGGCGGTGCCGAATTCGGTTTCCTCGCGGCCAATGTCGTCACTGAAAGCGGCGGCACGCTGTTCCCGTCCTACGCCATCCGCAGCTTCGGCAGCGGGAATGCGCAGGTGGAGGTCGCGGTAATCGGCATGACGCTGGAAGGCACGCCGACCGTGGTGACGCCCGACGGTATTGCAGGCCTCGATTTTCGCGACGAGGCCGACACGGTGAACGCGCTGGTGCCGCGCCTGAAAGCCGAGGGTGCCGACGCGATCGTGGTTCTGGTTCACGAGGGGCTGAACTCCAATTACGGCTATAATGCGAAGTCTTGCGAGGGCCTCAGCGGAGACCTCATGCCGGTGCTGAAGCGGCTCTCGCCCGAGGTCGACGTGGTCGTCTCCGGCCACACCCACAACGCCTATATCTGCGACTTCGCGCAGATCGACCCGCAGCGCTCGTTCCTGGTGACCAGCGGCGGCCAGTTCGGCACTCTGCTGACCGAGATTCAACTGACCGTCGACCCGGTGCGGGGCGTGGTGTCACGCAACGCGCAGAACCTCATCGTTCAGGGCGAAGGCTTTACCAATTCGGCCGGGACGATCGAGGTTACGGATGCAGTGCCGCGCTACCGCGCGGATCCTCTCGTCGCAGCGTTGGTGGAACGCTATCGGGCGGCGGCCGAACCGCGCGCCGCGCGCGTAATCGGAAGCCTCGGCGGCCCTGCCCCGACCAGCCGCACCCACACCGGCGAGCAGGTGCTCGGCAATCTGATCGCCGATGCCCAGCTCGCTGCCACCAGCGATCCTGGCCAGGGTGGCGCGCAGATCGCCTTCATGAATTCAGGCGGTGTGCGCGCCGAGATCGTGCCGGCAGAGGACGGCGCGGTCAGCTACGGCCAACTGTTCGCCGCCCAGCCCTTTGGCAACACGCTGGTGGTCAAGACCTTCACCGGTCGTCAGATCGTGGAGCTCCTGGAACAGCAGTTCGCGAGCGGGTCCAATTCGGTGGGCCAGCCCAACGTCCTCTTGCCCTCGGCCGGCTTCACCTACGGCTTCGATCTCAGCCGCCCTCAGGGCGAGCGGATCATCGATCCGCGTGTGAACGGCGAGCCATTGCGGGAGGATGAGCTCTACCGGGTGACGACCAACAGCTTTCTTGCCAGCGGCGGCGACAATTTCACGATCCTGCGTGACGGCGCGGACCAGCTTGGCGGACCGCAGGATGTGGACGCGCTGGAAGCCTACATCCTTGCCAATCCGGGCCTGATCCCCCCGGCCGCCAATCGGTTCCGGGACGAGACTCCGCGCTGAGGGTCGACGATTTCGCATCACCACAACGGAGTTGAGCATATGCAAAAATGGCTGGGACTGGTGCTGCTTGCGGCCTTAACGCTAGGAGCCTGCGCGGCGCCGGCTGCTGCCCCTCCCCCGAAGTCCGTGGCTTCTGGCGCCGGGAAGACGATCTTCGTCACCAGACATATGCAGAAGGCGCAAGGCGAAGACCCGTCGCTCAGCGGTGAAGGTGCAGCCGCGGCACAAAGCCTTGCTCGCATGCTCGCGGATGAAGGCATCTCGGCAATCTTCGCCACTTCCACACGCCGGGCGATGGAAACCGCCGCTCCGCTCTCGAAGCTGACGGGCGTTCCCGTCACCGCATATGATCCCCGGAACCCTCGGCAACTGGTTGCACTGGTCGCCGCGGCCCAGGGATCGGTCCTGGTAGTCGGCCACAGCAACACCGTTCACGACCTGATCGCGCGGTTCGGCGGAGCGCCGCCAGCCCCACTGACGGAACAGGATTACGGGACGGTTTTCATTATAGATGCCAAAGGCGGCGTCCGAGCTATCGAAGTCCGTTGACCTATTGGTTGCGGCCGAGGATTGCCTAACCCGACCGAATGAATGGACCACTCCACCCCGGCTATTTGCCAATTGCGATATCTACCGCAGTGAGGGCCAGCAGAATTGCTGGCGCGAGCAACCGAACCGGCCTCAAACTGGGCAATCGCCCATCCGTTCGCCCAGACGCACAGGCTCTTCGGGCTTCCAGTCGCGATTGAGTGCTATGACATCGCGGCCGAACAGCATGACGATCGTCGAACCGAGCAGGAACCTGCCCATCTCCTCGCCCTGCGCGAGGACGATATCCCTGTCGGGATAGGTCCACTCGGCCGGCTTGCCGCTTCGCTTCGGGTTGACCACCCCGTGCCACACGGTCGCCATGCTGCCGACGATGGTCGCGCCGACCAGCACCATCACGAAGGGACCGTGCTTGGGAGATTCGAATACGCAGACCACGCGCTCGTTGCGGGCGAAGAGGTTGGGCACGCCGCGCGCGGTCACGGGGTTCACAGAGAACAGCGCGCCGGGCACATGGATCATTCGGGTTAGCTTGCCCTCGCAGGGCATGTGCAGGCGGTGATAATCCCTCGGCGACAGGTACAGATTGGCAAAGCTGCCGTGACGGAACCGCGCCGCCAGCGTAGCGTCGCCGCCGACCAGCTCGGTCGTGGTAAACCGGTGCCCCTTGGCTTGCAGCATGTGATGATCGTCGATGGCGCCGAACTGGCTGATCGTGCCATCGACCGGACAGACGAAACCGGCGTCGGCGATCGGGCGCGCTCCCGCCTTCAACGGGCGCGTGAAGAACTCGTTGAAGGTTCGATAACTTGCGATGTCCGGATTCCCGGCCTCGCTCATGTCGACACCGTATTTGCCCACAAACCAGCGGATCAGTCTTGTCGTCGTCGCTCCCGCCCGGGCTCCGGCAATGCGCCCGGCCAGGTTGGTCAGCGCCTGCTTCGGCAGCAGATATTGGGGCAGGACTTTCAGTCGATCAAAAATGGCAAACCTCATTTGTTGGCAGCGTCATCGCGGTGACGATAGCGGGAATGGGGTGGCACGCGAACTCCAGCGCCCGGCTGCGATCGAGGGCCCGACTGGCCTGCCCCGATAGACCGACCACCTTGCCCGATGTTCCCGCCGCTAAGGATCATAAGGCTGCGCGGTTGCGGAACTGGCTCGGGTCGGGTCAGCGCGGAGAAGGAATTCCCCGCATCGATGGTTCTTCAGTGCGACCCCCGGCGAAGATCCAGATAGCTGTCGTCGAAACCGCCGGCCCGGGCAAGTTCCGATACATCCGGGATGGTCTGCGAGCCATGGCCGAGCTCGTTCAGCCCGGCCTTGCGCAGTGTCTTGATGGTCCGGTTGACGTGAACGGATGTCATCCCCGTTGCATCTGCGAGATCCCGCTGGGTCAAGTCAAGCACGCCAGAAGCGTCTGAAGAGCGACAACCCAATGCGAGCCAGCCCCAGTGCTGCGCTCTTGTCTTGCGCCCCGATGCGCTTACCCTGCCGCCATGGCACAGGATGACGAAGCCGACAGCAAGAGCGATTCAGCCAAAAGCACGGAATGGGCCGAGTTTCGCACCGATCTGGCCGAAGATCGCACCGTCCAGGCGACCGAGCGCACCTTTGCGGGCTGGTTGCGTACCGCCTTCGCCGCGATCGGTGTCGGCATCGCCTTCCACGTGGTGTTCGGGGATTTCAATCCGCCCTGGCTGGCTCAGGCGATCGCCTCGCTGTTTATCGTGCTGGGCATTTCAATCGCGTTCACCGCCGAAACGCGCGCCAGCAAGACCTTCGCCCGTCTCTCCAGTCACGAGGTCGATCGGCCGAGAGCGCCGAATATCCGCTGGATGAGCTGGTCGATCATCGCCGGGGGAGTGGCGCTGATCGCCGGAATCTGGGTTCTCAACGACGGGACGATCGGCCAGAGCGGCTAGGCGGTGTCTCGACAGCAATCCGATGGATCGTCGTTGCCGCGCACCGGAAGAATATCGGTCGCCTGATCCTTGGTTCGAACGCCCATGCGATCATGCGCGATGCTCCCTGCGATGTCCTGCTGGTGCGAGACGACAAGACCTGATCGCGCCGCGAGCGGCTCGTCTTACGGTATATTGGCGCTCGATGGTCGGGGGCGGGCGCCGGCGAGGTCTCCCTGTTCGGGGAATCGGCTTGTCCCCGCCTGGGCACTGGGATACCCGGCGGCGGGCGTGCCAGCATGGTTCCGCATCAGCGAGCGTCAACCAGTTGAGATGCGATGAACCTGCCCATGCCAGCGACCACGCCCCAACCGCCCCGCCGCGCGCTGTTCGCGCTCGTCATCTTCGCGGGCAGCTTCCTGCTGTTCCTGATCCAGCCGCTGGTGGCGCGCCGCGCGCTGCCGCAGCTCGGCGGTGCGCCCAATGTCTGGGACAGCGCGATGGTGGTGTTACAGGTGTTGCTGCGGGGGGGCGATGGCGATGCGCATTGGCTCGGTCG
>JBBSKI010000087.1:0-7109 GCA_038256425.1 Sphingomonadales bacterium | reverse complement strand
GGCGGGCCTGCTGGCGCTCGCCATCGATATCGGCGCGGGCGATTACCGTAGCGGCGATCAGGTGTGGTTGCGCCGGATCGGGCCCGAAGACTTCGCCCGCGCGCTCAACCGCGACGTGCTGGCGCCCCGCCCGGCCGGGCGTTTCGCGTTTGGGCGGATGATCGACCGGCAGGGTGCGCGGATTGCCCTCCTCCCGCCCGGCCCCGGCCAGCGCCAAGTGGTGATCGACAACCCGCCGTGGCTCGGGGTCGCGGAAATGCTCGTTCGCAAGCTTTAGAGCCGTGCGCCACGTCCTCGCCCTGGCGACGCTCTATCCCAACGCGGCCACGCCCGGCTTCGGGGGGTTCGTGGCGCGCAGCCTCGCGGCGCTGGCGGCGCGCGGCGACTGGCGAGTGAGCGTGATCGCGCCGATCGGCGCGCCGCCATTCGCACCCGGGCGCTATGCGAAACTGGCGCAGGCCGCGCGCGCCAGTTCAAAGAATGGGGAGGTGGAGAACGGCGTTCATGTGTACCGCCCGCGCTTCACCCTGATCCCCACAGTCGGCGCGCGGCTCAATCCGTCGATGATCGCGCGCAGCGTGCTGCCGCTGGCTCGCCGTTTGCACGCGCAATTGCCGTTCGACCTGATCGACGCGCAGTTCTTTTATCCCGATGGACCCGCCGCCGCGCGGATTGCCTCGGCATTGGGTATCCCGTTGTCGATCAAGGCGCGCGGCGGGGATATCCATTATTGGGGGACGCAAGGCCACGCACTGCGGCGGATGCGGGAGGCGGCGGAGCATTCCGCCGGGCTGCTCGCGGTTTCCGAAGCGCTGCGCGGCGACATGATCGCGCTCGGGCTGCCGGGCGAAAAGATCGCGGTCCACTACACCGGGCTGGATCGCGCCCGGTTTCAACCGGTGGCGAAGGCCGAGGCGCGGGCGAGGATCGCGGCGCTGGGGCTGCCTGTCGATGCCCCGCTGCTGGTTTCGGTCGGCGCGCTGACGTCCGGCAAAGGCCAACGGCTGGCGGTTCATGCGCTGGAGGGATTGCCCGGCGTCCATCTGGCGCTGGTCGGCGCGGGGCCGGAGGAGAACAACCTGCGAAAACTGGTGGCCGGCACCGGCCTGGGCGATCGCGTCCACTTCCTCGGCCAGGTCGCGCACGACACCCTGCCTGCGCTGCTTTCGGCCGCCGACGCGATGGTGCTGCCGTCGGCCAGCGAAGGCCTAGCCAATGCCTGGATCGAGGCGCTGGCCTGCGGCACGCCGCTGGTGATCGGCGATGTCGGCGGCGCGCGCGAGGTGGTGTCCGGACCGGATGCCGGGCGACTGGTTGCGCGCGACCCCAAAGCGATCGCAACAGCGGTGCGCGAACTTCTCGCCGATCCACCCGCGCCCGAAGCGGTCGCGCAGAGCGCGGCGCGCTTCAGCTGGGGAGCCAATGCTGCGGCGTTGGCGGCCTATTACGAGCGACTGGTCGCCCGTTAGGCCCCCCGCGCCGCGCGCTCCTGCTTGTCGATCGCGGTCTCGCTCGGCACGAAGCTGCGCGAGGTGACTTTCAGCCAGATCAGGATCGGCGCGGCCATGTAGACCGAACTGTAAGTGCCGACGAAAATGCCCAGCGTGATCGCGGCGGTGAAGCCGAACAGCACCGGCGGTCCGAAAATCAGCAGCGCGACCATCGTGATCAGCAGCGACACGTTGGTCACGACGGTGCGCGAGAGCGTTTCGTTGACCGAAAGGTTCAGCAGTTCGGGCATCGGCATCCGCCGATACTTTTTCAGGTTCTCGCGGATCCGGTCGTAGACCACGATCGTGTCGTTGAGCGAATAGCCGATCAGGGTCAGGATGGCGGCGACGATATTCAGATCGAACTCCATCCCCGTGACCGCGAACAGACCCAGTGTCAGCGTGACGTCGTGCGCCAGCGCGAACAGCGCGCCGACCCCGAACTGCCATTCGAACCGGATCCAGATGTAGAGCGAGATCGCAATCATCGCGGTGATCAGCGCGGTCAATCCGGTGCGATACAGTTCGCTCGAAACCTTGCCCGAAACCGAATCGACCCCGTCGATCCGCACGCCGGGGTGGGCCTGCTTGATCGACGTGGTGATCTTGTTGGCCATCGTGTTCGACAGCCCCGGATCGGCGCTAGACCCCTCCGGCAGCTTCATCCGGATCGAGACTTCGTTCTCCTTGCCGTACCGCTGGATCTGCGGCTCGCCATAGCCGAGCGCGCCGATCTGCTCGCGCAGTTCGGCGACCGGCACCTCGGCGCTCTGCACGAAAGTCGCGCGGATCATCTGGCCGCCGATGAAATCGACCCCCAGGTTGAGGCCCTTGCCGAACACCAGCCCCAGGCTGGCTGCCATCAGCAGCAGGCTGACCACGTAGAACGGCACCCGCCAGCGCAGGAAATCGATGTTGGTGTTGTCGGGGACGAGTTTGAGCAGGCGCATGTCTCGGCGTCCCTAAATGTTGATGTCGGTCGGACGGGTGCGGCGCAGCCATTGCGCCACCCACATCCGCGTCAGGTTCACCGCGGTGAACACCGAGGTGACGATGCCGATCATCAGCACCACCGCAAAACCGCGCACCGGGCCGCTGCCGAACACGAACATCAGCACCGCGGCGATGACATTGGTGATGTTGGCATCGAAGATCGCGCGGCTGGCCTCCTTATAGCCCAGCTCGACCGCCTGGACGATCTTGCGCCCGCGTCGTCGTTCTTCGCGGATACGCTCGTTGATCAGCACGTTGGCGTCGACCGCGGCACCGACCGTCAGCACGAACCCGGCGATTCCCGGCAGGGTCAGCGAGGCGTTGATGATCGCCAGGCCGCCCAGGATCATCAGCACGTTGAGGACCAGCGCGATGCAGGCATAGACCCCGAACCGGCCGTAAGTGACGATGATGAAGGTCATCAGCGCGACCGTGCCGATCATCAGCGCGATCATGCCCTTGCGGATCGAATCCGCTCCCAGGTCCGGCCCGACCGTGCGCTCCTCGACCACCTTGAGATCGACCGGCAGCGCGCCCGATCGCAATGCGATGGCGAGCTGGTTGGCGGTCTCGACCGTGAAATTGCCCGAGATCTGGGCGCTGCCGCCCAGGATCGGTTCATTGATATTGGGCGCCGACAGGACCTTGCCGTCCAGGATGATCGCGAACGGCTTGTTGACGTTTTGGGTCGTCAGCGCAGCGAACTTGGCTCCGCCATCCTGATTGAAGGTGATCGTGACGACCGGCGCGTTGGTCTGCGGCTCGAAGCTCTGCTGCGCGTTGGTCAGCTGGTCGCCCTTGATCCCGCCGAGCCGCTTGACCGCCAGCGCCGGAGCGCCGCCGCCTTCGGCCGGATCGGCATAGGGCACAAGCTGGCTCCCCGGCGGGGCGATGCCCTGGGCAATGTCCGAGGGGATCGCGGTCAGGTCGACCAGCTTGAATTCCAGCTTGGCGGTCTGTCCGATCAGCGCTTTCAGCGCCTGTGGGTCCGACTGGCCGGGGGCCTGGACCAGAATACGGCTGTCGCCCTGGCGGATGATCGTCGGCTCGAGTGTGCCGAGCGCGTTGATCCGGCGATCGATCACGTCCTTGGCGGTGTCCATCGCCTGGCTGACCGCTTCCTCGATCCCTTCCGCGCTGGGCTTGAGGACGATGCGGTTGCCGTCGACCACCTCGATTGCCCAGTCACGCTCGCCGGTCTGGACCGATCCGGTGGTGAGCGGCAGGATCGCCTCGCGCGCCGCATCGATCTGCGCCGGGTCTTCCAGCATGAAGGTCAGCGCGCCTTCGCGGTTTGAAATTTCGCCGATGCGGACGCGCGGCTCGGCATTGCGGAGCGCGCCGCGCACGTTCTCTTCCATGTTCTCGATCCGCTGGTTCGCGACCTGGCGCGGATCGGCCTCGAGCAGGATCTGGCTACCGCCGGCGAGATCGAGCCCGAGGTTGATCTGCGGATCGGGCAGGAATTCGGGCCAGGCGATCCCGGCTGTGCGGACCAGCGAGGGCGCGGCGCACAGCACCAGCGAGAGCGTCAGCGCCCAGAGCCAGACTACCTTCCAGCGGGGAAAATCGAGCATTTTTCAGCTATTCCAGAAACGTTTGGCTGGCCCGAAAGCAAGCGGGGCCATTGGTTCGGCGTCAGTCGTTCGCGGGAGCGGCGCCGGTCGGCGGAATGATATCGCCGATAGTGGTCTTGACCGCCTTGACCCGCACGTTGGTGCCCAGTTCCAGATCGACGTAATGATCGTCCACCTTGATGACCCGGCCGATCAGCCCGCCTGCGGTGACTACCTGATCGCCCTTCTTGATCGCGGCGACCTTGGCCCGATGATCCTTCTGGCGGCGCATCTGCGGGCGCAGGATCAACAGCCAGAAGATGACGCCCATTGCCACCAGCGGCAGGAACTGCATCCACGCGGGCGGTCCCTCGGCGGCGACGGCCGAACCCGAGGCGGCGGCAAGAAAGCTCAATGAAAAGGCACTGGTCATAAGCGGTTCCGAGGGTTCCGGGTGGGGCAGTAGATCGCGCGAAGGCTGGTAAAAACCCCACGAAAACCGTCCTGCGGCAGACAACGGGCGCGACTAGCAGCAAAGCCAAAACAAGGCAAACGGCCCGCGCGGCCAGTGTTGCGCCGCCCGCCCCGCCTTGCCAAGCCGTGCCACCGCCCGTATAGGCCCGCGCTTCCCGGTCTGCCTTGCGGCGGACCCGGCGGTCGGGACGTAGCGCAGCCTGGTAGCGCATCACACTGGGGGTGTGGGGGTCGGAGGTTCGAATCCTCTCGTCCCGACCAATAAATCAAACACTTAGCAGCTTCGCCAAGGCCCGCCCAAGGGCCGAAATGCCTCTGGTGGTGCGCTGGTGGTGCAGATTTGAGCAATTATATTTCGCACCGGCAGAACCTTTCTGTCGTCCTTACTGCGAAAACAGTGCGAAGGGGAAAGTGCCTGATCTGGCACAGGACGACTGGCATGGGCGATTTCGCGCCTCCGGCGACGCCGCTTCGTGCACCGCCAATCGCCCGCTCAGGTGGCGCACCGTGACCGGAATTGCGCGTGACCCCGATCCCGCATAAGCCGTCACCATCGATGCAAGAGCAACTGCCATTGCGCCCAGCCGACTTCGCCAAAACCCGCGACGGCTTCATCGCGTTTCTGAAACAACCGGCAGGAACGCCGATCGAGCAAGTCATCCCTCAGAATGTGCTCGATGCGATGGCGGCAGCGGCGCGGCGCGGGCGCAGCCGGAGGGTCTTTTTGAACTTAGTCATGGCAGGCGCGGCGTCTGCGGCTCTGGGTGGCGTGGTTATCAGCCTCGCGATGAATCAGATGTTTGGCGGGGTCGTCGTTATGCTCGCGGGCGGCGCGGCCTTCATCTGGGCGCACAACCGGAGCAGGGTGCGCAACGAGCTGGAGATCGACCAACTCCTTACGGAACCCAACAAGACCCTTCACCGAAATCTCCGGGCACTCGAGGAATTCAGAAATCTGATCGGGAACGGCGACATACCGTGCGAGGAACGGTTGCCCGATGGAACCATCAAGCTCTTGTCGAAAAAACTCCGGCAGGCGTTCCTCGCCGATCATGGGGCGCTCTTGATTCTGAGCCGTGACCAGGCGGTGTGGGAGTGCATTCCACAACGGCCGATCCCAATGAGCCCTCTGTGGGTCAAGGTCGGTAACCGGGTCGCCACCACCGAACTCAGCGCGCGCGCGATCATGGACAATCCAGACAACGAACTATTCGATAAGCGCGTTGAATGGCTTTTGAGCGTGGCAAACCAGAGCAGCCGGTCGGCTACCTCTTTTCGAGCGGATGTCTGCGTAATGGCCGATCTGCGCAGACTTAAATTAGAGGGTAAAGGCCTTGAGGAATGCAAGGCCCTTCTGGCGAAAGAGGGGTACGGGGTGACCCGCGTCGCTCACATGAACGCAGGAATCTACGTACCTTTCGAGAAGTTTCTCGCGACCCTGCCGCTTCATGACTTTCCGTGACTCCGCGTGCACGCGGAACTGAATTGCCCCCAACGCCTCATCACGACACGTCCTGCATTCCAACGAATGCAAGGACCACGCCATGCCTCCCCATCGAGACCAGCTCCTGACGGTCACTGACGTGCTCCACGTCACTGGCTTCAAGTCGCGGACCACGTTGTACCGCCGCGCGCGCAGCGGGGGCTTTCCCTGCCCCTGCCATATCGGCGCGGGCAAGATCCGTTGGCGCTCAGGCGATGTCGAGGACTGGCTGAACAGCCTCCAGCTCCGCCGCTACTAATCCCGGCCCCGTTTGCACTGATTTTGCGCGTTTCGCGAAAGGAACCGCTATGTCCAGACGCTCCCTGCTTGCCCGCATCACGGGCTGGCCCATCATCACCACCAAATATCGCGCACACCCAGGTGGCTGCGCAGATTGTCCATGCGCTACATCAGCTTGATCCCCCCGCCATATCGCGATGCCCCCCTATTGGGAAACTTCACCTTGAGCGAGATTTGCCAGCGGAGACGGGGTGCGCCCGAATGGCAGCGTGACACCGAGCACCCACACAGGAGCGCGCGATGAGCAACTGGAATTTCAGGTCGATCGGATCGTTCGACAGCGAGAGCGAGGTCGACCAATGGGCCAAACGGAACGGGGTCGACTCCCGCGATCTCAAAACGCGCAAAGGGAGCGATGGCCGGGTCGCTGCCGAAGTGCGCGAGAGTGCGTATGACGAATCCTCGAATGACGTGTACGGCGGTTATGACCGCAAGGGTGGCTTCAGGTGAAGGCTGGCACGATCGCCAGTCAGCTGAGGGGGATTTCCGCGCTGCAACGTCCAAGAACCGCCAGACCACAAACGCTCAACTTGAGCCGAAAAGTGGCCCGTCGGCATCGTGCCTTCAATTCGGTCGTTCTCCGGAGGAGATCGAGCGCCTGAAAGCGGAGATTATTTGAAGCTACCCCATCGGCCGAGAGGTCGGACCTTCGAGACTTTCTGGAATTGGGCCGCATCGTTAAATAGAAGTCATTCGTTCATTAAGCCCAAGTGTTGCCTTTCTTTAGAGTCTGATTCAAAATTATCTGGCTTATTTTCATAGCCTTGCGATGCGGCGGGTGAAGAGTTGGATGGAAGCGACAAAGAGCCAGGC
>JBBSKI010000086.1:0-7158 GCA_038256425.1 Sphingomonadales bacterium | reverse complement strand
TCCAGAGCTTTTCACAGCTTTTGCCGCTGACGGATCGTCACCACCAACGCCTGCGTCAGCGGCGTTGGTCGATGCCGTGTTTGCATCCGCCCCTTCGGCATTCGGTGCCTTTTCGCCACAGGCGGCAAGCAAGATCGTCGCAGCAAGGGCGCCAGTCAGATAGATGGTTCGCATCAGGATTCTCCTTTTGGTTCGTTCACGGGTAGTTGGCCTGCCGTTCGCCGTCGGCGCATCATCAGGTAGGCGGCGGGGATTACGAGCATCGAGAGCAGTGGCGCGGTCAACATGCCCCCAACCATCGGCGCGGCGATTCGGCTCATGACTTCGGACCCGGCGCCACTGCCGACCATGATCGGCATCAGGCCGGCAAGGATCACCGCCACCGTCATCGCCTTGGGACGAACGCGGAGAAGCGCGCCTTCGCGCACAGCAGCGGCGACATCCCCATCATCGCGCTCGTCAAGCGCGTGTTTCAGGTAGATCAGCATCACAACACCGAACTCTGCGGCAACCCCGGCCAGTGCGATGAACCCAACCCCGGTTGCCACCGACTGGTTGTAGCCAAGCAGATAGAGCAGCCACATTCCGCCGGTCAGCGCGAATGGCAGGGTACCCATGATCAGCAATGCCTCGTCCCAGCGGCGGAACGTCGCGTAAAGCAGCACGAAAATGATCGCCAGCGTCACGGGAACCACGATCTTCATCCGTTCGGTGGCGCGGACCAGAAACTCGAATTGGCCGGTGTAGGACACGCTAATTCCCGGCGGCAGCTTGACCTCGCGCGCGATGGTCTGCTGAATCTCGGCGACCAGCCCTTGCAAGTCGCGGCCGCGCCCGTCGACATAGACCCAGGTGACCGGCCGACCGTTTTCGCTGCGCAGCATCGGCGGGCCGTCGCTGACGCGGACGTCGGCAACGGTGCCAAGTGTGATTTGCTGGCGTGACGGTGTGAGCACCGGCAGATTGATCAACTCGCCCAGGCTATCGCGTATCTCGCGCGGGTAGCGCACGCTGATCGGATAGCGCGCCAGCCCTTCGACTGTCTGGCCGATGCTCTCTCCGCCGATCGCGCCAGATACGACAGCCTGGACGTCGGCGACGTTGAGACCATAGCGTGCAGCCGCGGCGCGGTTGATATCGACGTCGATATAACGCCCACCCGTCAGCCTTTCGGCCAATGCGGATGCTACGCCGGGCACGCTCTTGACCACCATCTCGACCTGCTTTGCGGTGCGGTCGATCTCGGCGAGGTCCGATCCCGCAATCTTGATCCCGATCGGGCTCTTGATCCCGGTCGCAAGCATGTCGATGCGGTTACGGATTGGCGGGATCCAAAAATTGGCGAGGCCTGGAACCTGCACCCGCGCGTCGAGGTCCGCGATCAGTTTCTCCGGCGTCATGCCGGGACGCCACTCGCTTCTGGGCTTGAAGCGGATCGTGGTCTCGAACATTTCCAGCGGGGCAGGGTCGGTGGCGGTGTCGGCGCGGCCTGCCTTGCCGAAGACGCTCTCGACCTCGGGCATGGTCTTGATCAGCCGGTCGGTCTGCTGGAGCAGCATCGACGCCTTGGCCACCGAAATGCCGGGCAGCGCCGAAGGCATGTAAAGCAGGTCGCCCTCGTCCATCTGCGGCATGAACTCACCGCCGATCTGCGTCATCGGCCACAGGCTCGTGGCGAAGACCAATCCGGCGATGACGAGCGCCTGCTTGGGCCGCGCGAGCACCCGGTCGAGGGCCGGGCGATATATTCGGGTCAGCCAGCGGTTGATCGGGTTGGCGTCCTCGTCGGGGATGCGGCCCTTGATGAGCAAGCCCATCAGCACGGGAACGAGTGTGATCGAGAGGATCGCTGCCGCCGCCATCGCATAGGTCTTGGTGAAAGCGAGCGGCGCGAACAGCCGGCCTTCCTGCCCCTGCAACGTGAAGATCGGCAGGAACGAGAACGTGATGATCAGCAGGCTGAGGAACAGCGCCGGGCCCACCTCGGCGGCGGCCTCGGTAACGATCCGCCAGCGTGTTGGCGTGTCGGGTTCGGCGTCGGAGTTTTCGCGGCGCCATCGCTCAATGTGCTTGTGCGCGTTCTCGATCATCACCACCGCCCCATCGACCATCGCTCCGATCGCGATGGCGATCCCGCCTAACGAGAGGATGTTGGCGTTGAGCCCCTGCAGCCGCATCACGATGAAGGCCATCAGGATGCCGAGCGGCAGGGTGAGAACCGCGACCAGCGCCGAGCGCGCGTGCCACAGGAACAGCGCGCAGACGAGCGCAACGATCACGAATTCTTCGAGCAGCTTGGTCGTGAGGTTCTCAACCGCACGGTCGATCAGACCCGACCGGTCGTAAGTGGTGACGATCTCGACACCCGGCGGAAGGCCCCGCTTGAGCTCGCCGATCTTGGCCTTGACGCCTTCGATCACCTCGCGCGCATTCTTGCCCTGGCGCATGACGATCACGCCGCCCGCGACTTCGCCCTCGCCGTTGAGCTCGGCAATGCCGCGGCGCATTTCGGGACCGATCTGGACCGTCGCGACATCCCCGAGTGATACTGGAATGCCGCCCGCGGCGGTCCGGATCGGGACCGCGCGGAAGTCGTCGAGCGTCTTGAGATATCCGCTCGCGCGGACAGTGTATTCTGCTTCGGCCAATTCGACCGTCGCCCCGCCGGTTTCCTGGTTGGCGCGCTTGACCGCGTCGGCGACTTCGCTGGCGGTCACGCCGAAGGCAGCAAGCCGCTGTGGATCGACGACGATCTGATACTGTTTGACCATTCCGCCGATGCTGGCGACTTCGGCGACCCCGGGCACGGCCTTCAATTCATAGCGCAGGAACCAGTCCTGGATCGAACGCAGTTGGGCAAGGTCGTGACGGCCGCTGCGGTCGACCAGCGCGTATTCGTAGATCCACCCAACCCCTGTGGCGTCAGGCCCAAGCGAGGCACGCGCACCCTCGGGCAGGCGGCTTTGCACTTGGCTCAGATATTCCAGCACCCGGCTGCGCGCCCAGTAAAGGTCGGTGCCGTCGTCGAACAGCACATAGACGAAGCTGTCGCCGACGAACGAATAGCCGCGCACCACGCGTGCGCCGGGGACCGACAGCATCGTCGAGGTGATCGGGTAGGTGACCTGGTTCTCGACGATCTGCGGGGCCTGGCCAGGATAGGTGGTGCGGATGATGACCTGAACGTCGGACAAGTCCGGCAGCGCGTCGACCGGGGTCGAGCGCACCGCCGCGATGCCGATGAGCGTGAGGATCGCCGCGGCGGCGAGCACCAGCCCGCGTAGCCTGACCGACGCGTGGATGATCCGCGCGATCATTTCGGGCCGTCGAGCGTGCGTACCGGGACGCCGGTCAGGCTGGCTTCGGAATCGAGCAGGAACTGGCCTGAAGCGACGACCTTCTCCCCCGTCGCGAGCCCGGCGAGGATCTCGGTTTGTCCGCCGCCTTCGCGTCCCGTACGCACTTCTGCCGGTTGGTAGCGCCCGTCCTTTTTGACCAACATGACGATGGTCCGGGAGCCGGTCCGGATCACCGCTTCGCTGGGCACGAGCAGGGCCGCCCGTGAATCGCCGCCGAATGCGATCGTCGCGAACATACCGGGGCGCAATCGTCCGCCGCGGTTGGCAAGCTCGATCCGGACGGTCAGCGTGCGGCTTTCGGCTTGTGCTGTGGGCAAGACCGCAATCACTCGCCCACCGAACGTTTCGCCGGAAAACGCCCCGAGCGTCGCGGTCGCCCGCTGGCCGACCCGAACCCGTCCGGCCTGAGCCTCGGGCACCGCGGCGTTGAGCCAGACCGTGCCGATCCCGTTGATCTGGGCAAGCGTCTGGCCTTGCGCCAGCGTCACCCCTCGGCGGGCCTCGAGCGTCTGGATCACCCCGCCGATCGGCGCTGCAATCGTAACCGTGCCATTGGTCCGGCCGCTGCGCTCGACCTGGGCGATCGTGCCGTCGGACATCCCCAGAAGCCGAAGCCGTTGGCGCGCCGCGGCAGTTAACGCCGGCCTGCCGAGCTTGCTGACCGCGACGAACTCGGTCTGCGCGCCGCCCCATTCGGGCGACTGGACATCCGCGATCGGCGTGCCCGCGCGGATCACGTCGCCAGGCGCATGGCCGTAGACGCGATTGACGAACCCGCCCGACCGCGCCTGGACGATCGCTACATCGCGCTCGTTGAACTCGACCGTTCCGGTGGCCGTGAACCCGGATGCGAGCGTGCCGAGTTCAGCCGCGACGACCCGGATGCCCAGGTTCTGCATCGCTGCGGGATTGACGCTGACCCCCGGCGACGCGGCGGTTCCGGCCCCGTCCGCGTATTTGGGGACTGTCTTCATGCCCATCGACGACAGCGAGTCGGGATTGTCGTACTTCTCCTGCGGCACCATTGGATCGTACCAGTAGAGGACTTTGCGGCCCTCGGCCGACACCTCGCCAGAAGTGCCGTCGTCTCCCCGCTGACCGATCCAGTATCCGCCGGCGCCGGCGACGAGCGCTGCAGCCAGGACCCCAGCCCGCCAACGCGCCGACTTTATCGCTTCCGTGGTCATGGCCGCTCCTCGTGGTTGGTGATTGGCCCGTAGGTGAAATTTATCAGCACCGTGTCGCGCGCAACTTCGGCTTCGCGGGCGAGCGCGTCGACTTCGGCTTCGGCCAACGCGAGGGTGGAAAGCAATGCGCTGCCAAGGTCGAGCGTGCCCGCAGCATAGCTTGCCTGGTCAAGCTCGCCGCGCCGCTTGGCGAGCGGGACCAGGAGGTTGCGGGCGTTATCCAGGCGCCGATCGTGCATCGCGTGATCGGCGAGGTCGGACGCCAGCGCCGCCGCAACTTCGCGCTCTGCCGCAAGACGGCTGAAGCGCGCAACCTCAGCCTGGCTGGCGCGCGCCGCGATCTGCGGGTTCTGACGGTTTTTGGTGAACAGCGGAAGATCGATGCTGACCCCCAACGACACGAGATCGCCGAAGTTGGGTTCGCGCCGGCCATAAGTTGCATTGACCCGCCAATCGGGGCGCTTCTCGGCCCGGGCCAGTCGAACCTCGGCCTCCGCCACGCGGGTTTGCGCCTCCAGCGCGCCCAGGCGTGGCAGCGATGCGATACCGTTTGTCAGGTCGTCACGGTGAACCTCGAGCGGTGGTGGGTCGCCCACCGCGTCCGCTTGCGGATCGTCAGTATAGCGCACCAGTTGGGCACGCGCTTTTGCAACTTCAGCTTCGAGTTCGCTGCGCCTGTCGTTGACTGCGGCGCGCAATTGATCGGGCTCGAGCGCTTGCGAAGGCCGGGCCGCGCCCGATGCCAGTCGCGCCGCCACCGTCGCCTGAAGATCGCCAAGGCTCCGGTCGAGGATCTGAAGCTGTCCGAGCCGCCGCTTGGCGTAATAGAGGTCGATCCAGGCGAGCGCGGTTTCGAGCCGCAAGTTCTGTGCCTCAACCGCCAGGCCGGCTTCTGCAATCCCGATCTCTGCGCCGGCACGCGCGGCGCGAGCGCGGCGTTTGGCGGGGTTGGTGAACTCTTGCGTGAAGCCGATCATTCGCATCGTAAAATTGTCGCTGTTGAGCTTGCCGGCGTCTGGCCCGGTAACTGGGAAATCCCGAATGCCGAGCTCGAGCGCAGGGTCTGGCAGGCGATCGGCGGCAATGGCTTGCGCCTGGGCAGCTCTTACACCCGCTTCGCTCGCTCGCAGCGACGGCGCCTCGCGCACCGCGCGTTCGATCGCCTCTTGAAATGTCAGCGGCTCGGCATGGACCACGGTTGGCAGCACCAACGCCAGCCCTGACCAGATAAGGATACGCATGAAGTTGCTCTCCAGTAGATCGGCGGGGATCGCCTCCGGCCAAGCGCGGTGAAGCGCTCGGCCGGAGGCGAAGCCGTCAGCCGTTCGAGCGGGGGGATTGCTTGCTGGGCATGCCCATCATGCAGTCGGACGCGCTGGCCTTCATCATCGGGCAATCGCAGTCGGCCATGGCTGAGGCCGCATCCCTCATGGGGACGCGAACCGGCGCCACTGGACCTGACCTGCTCGGCCCGGGAGCGGGACGGGTAACCATTTCCCGGTTACCTGCCCGGTCGGCTTCAGCGAGCGCGGGAGAAATGGCAGTGAGCGCCGCAAACGCGGCGGCGAGTTTGAGAAACGTATTCATTTTAAGAATCCTTGGTTGAATCGCGGGAAGACGCGCGGCGAACCGAGGTTCGCTACGCGGCTGTCGGTTCAGCCAAGGCGTGCAGGGGGGTGGATTTCCGGTGGTACTGTTCGCCCGTCGAGCGAAGCCGCCAAAGTCCAAAACTGCGGTGCCCCCGGTCCCAGCGGGGCCAAACCGGTCGTGGCAGCGGAATCGAGCGCACCGAGGGTCGCGCAAGCGGTCATCGCGAGGCAGGCAAGCGTCATCTCGTTACACGGAGCGCCGTCGTGGCTGCTTGGCTCGTCCTCGGGGCAGCAATCCTCCATGCCGGCCATGGCCGAGGATTCCGCGTGCTCCATTGGGCATGGCTCTCCAGCGCGCGCCATCGCAGGTGCGGCAAGTCCGATTAAGACGCCAACCAGCAGCAGGGCGTGGAACAGAGCTCTCATTGGGTCTCTAAGTGCTGGAGGATTCGTTGAAAGTCAATTCGGCGCCTCTGTAGTGGGCCGCGTGCAGACCATGCTCCCTCGGCCTGTGCGGGTCTCGTGACCTTCCGGAACCTCCAAGGCCGGCCTGTCCGCCGCGCCGCGAATGCATCATTGGAAGCCGGCGCCTTCCTCAAGCTCGACATGCCGCTGTTCAAGAAATCGGCGAAGCTGCGCGACCAGGTGCTTGGCTCCCCGGCAGGCGCCAGGGACCGGCTGGCGTAGCGTGTATCGAAAACGGCAATGGCAGGTGCTCGCCGACGCTTTCGTTATAGCCTCCAGACTTGACTGCTACATGCGTACCGACCGGAATACCTCAACTTACTCACAACCAAAATGGCCGGGAACCAGAACTCTCTGGTGAAAGTCGCACCTGCATGTTCAGCTTCTGCGCCAGAGACCGCGGTCATATTTGCCGGTTTTCCGCCACAAATTCCCAGCGTCTCTGGTTACAGCAGGGCCTCGAACGCACCGCGAAAATTCGCCATTCTGGCCCGAAAATCCCTCAATCAGAGCGTCATTTTTCCCTGTTAAAACAGGTATCTGGGGCCGGGTGGTGCG
>JBBSKI010000085.1:0-7564 GCA_038256425.1 Sphingomonadales bacterium | reverse complement strand
CTGGCCGAGATCTTCGCCGACATGGGCTTCGCGGTCGCCACCGGGCCCGAGATCGAGGACGACTGGCGCAATTTCACCGCGCTCAACATGCCCGAGACCCACCCGGCGCGGGCGATGCACGATACGTTCTATTTTCCCGGCGCGGATGAGCAGGGACGCCGGATGTTGCTGCGCACCCACACCTCGCCGGTCCAGGTGCGGACGATGATGGACCAGCCGCCGCCGATCCGGATCATCGCCCCGGGACGGGTCTATCGTTCAGACAGCGACGCCACCCACACCCCGATGTTCCATCAGGTCGAGGGGCTGGTGATCGACAAGGGCATCCATCTCGGCCACCTCAAGTGGACGCTGGAAACCTTCCTCAAGGCGTTCTTCGAGCGCGACGACATCGTCCTGCGGCTGCGTCCGAGCTATTTTCCGTTCACCGAGCCCTCGGTCGAAGTCGATGTCGGCTTCGAGGTGGTGAATGGCCCCAATGGTCAAAAGCGGGTGCTGGGCGGCGATGGCGATGCGACCGGTCACGGCTGGATGGAACTGCTGGGCAGCGGCATGGTCAGCCCGCGCGTGCTGGAGATGTGCGGGCTCGATCCTGCGGAATGGCAGGGCTTCGCATTCGGGGTCGGGGTCGATCGGCTGGCGATGCTCAAGTACGGGATGGACGACTTGCGCCAGTTCTTCGACGGCGATCTGCGCTGGCTGCGGCACTATGGCTTTTCGGCGCTCGACGTACCGACGCTGTCAGCCGGCGTAGGAAGCCGGTCGGGAGTTGGCGCATGAAGTTCTCGCTCACCTGGCTCAAGGACCATCTCGAAACCACGGCGTCCGCGGCGGAAATCGCGGCAAAGCTCAACGCCATCGGGCTCGAGGTCGAAGGGCTCGACAATCCTGCCGAACGCCTTGCCGGGTTCACCATCGCGCGGGTGCTGACCGCCGCGCCGCATCCGCATGCCGACAAGCTGCAAGTGCTGACCGTCGATTTCGGCCAAATGCGGCGGGGCGACGGCGTGCCGCTGCAAGTCGTCTGCGGCGCACCCAACGCGCGCGCCGGGCTGGTCGGCGTGCTTGGCTCACCCGGCGCGGTGGTCCCGGCCAATGGCATGGAGCTGAAGAAGGCGGCGATCCGCGGCATCGAATCCAACGGCATGATGTGTTCCACCCGCGAGCTGGAGCTGGGCGAAGAGCACGACGGCATTCTCGAACTGGCCGGCGATGCGCCGGTGGGCATGCCCTTCGCCATGTTCGCTGGGTTGGACGATCCGGTGTTCGACGTCAGCGTCACCCCCAACCGCCCGGACTGCATGGGCGTCTACGGCATCGCCCGCGATCTGGCGGCGGCGGGGCTGGGCACCCTCAAGCCCGTTGCCGCGGCTCCAGCCGACGGCACTTTCTCCTGCCCGATCGAAATCCGCACCGACGATCCCGCTGGCTGTCCGGCGTTCCATGGCCGGGTCATTCGCAACGTCACCAATTGCCCCTCGCCCGCCTGGCTGGTTGCGCGGCTGAAAAGCGCGGGTCAACGGCCGATTTCCGCGCTGGTCGACATCACCAATTACGTGATGCTGGCCTATGGCCGACCGGCCCACGCCTATGACCTGGCCAAGCTGACTGGCGCAGTCGCCGCCCGGCGCGCGCGCGATGGCGAGGGCGTTACCGCGCTCAACGGCAAGCATTACCGGCTCAACGCGGAAATGACCGTCATCGCCGACGAGGTCGAGGTTCACGACATCGCCGGGATCATGGGCGGCGAGCATTCGGGGATCGGCGAGGCCACCCGCGACGTGCTGCTGGAGGTCGCCTATTTCGATCCGGCCCGGATTGCGCGCACCGGGCAGGCGCTGAGCCTGACCTCCGACGCGCGCACCCGCTTCGAACGCGGGGTCGATCCGGGGTTCCTCGATAGTGGGCTGGACCTGTTGACCGGCCTGATCCTCGACATTTGCGGGGGCGAGGCCTCAGCGGTGGTCCGCGCTGGCTCTGCGCCCGCTGTCACGAAAACGGTGCATTACCATCCGGCACTGTGCGCGCGGCTGGGCGGGATCGTCATCCCGCTGGCCGAGCAACGCGCGATCCTCGCCTCGCTGGGGTTTGTCGCCACTGCGACCCGGGGAGAACACGGCGAGGAATGGATTGTCGCCGTGCCCGGCTGGCGTCCGGACATCGACGGGGCCGCCGACATCGTCGAGGAAGTCGTGCGGATCCACGGGCTCGACAAGGTGCCCTCCACGCCGCTGCCGCGCGCCGATGGCGTGGCCCGCCCCACCGCGACCCCGGCCCAGACGCAGGAACGCCGCGTCCGGCGGGCGGCGGCAGCGCGCGGGCTGGTCGAGGCGATCACCTGGTCGTTCCTGCCCGAGCGCGAGGCAGAGGGGTTCGGCGGCGGTGCATGGTCGCTCGCCAACCCGATCAGCGAGGACATGAAAGTCATGCGGCCCTCGCTGCTGCCCGGCTTGCTCGGCGCGGCGCGGCGCAATCTGGATCGCGGCGCAAATTCCGTGCGGCTATTCGAGATCGGGCGGCGTTATCTGGCAGAAGGCGAGCGCCTGACCCTGGGCATCGTTCTGGCGGGCGAACGCACCCCGCGCGGCTGGGCCAATGGAGGCAGCGGTGGAAAGGCCGCGCCGTTCAATGCTTTCGACGCCAAGGCCGAAGCCCTCGCGTTGCTTGCCGAGGCGGGCGCGCCGGTCGACAATCTCCAGGTCATGGGGGAAGCGGGGGGTGAGTTCCACCCCGGTCGCTCGGCCACGCTGCGGCTTGGCCCCAAGACCGTTCTGGCGCGCTTCGGGGTGCTGCATCCAACGGTCGCGCGGCTGTTCGATATCGATGGCCCGGTGGTCGCCGCCGAACTGTTTCTAGATGCGGTTCCGGCGAAGAAAGGCGCGGCGACATTTGCGCGGATGGCTTTCGCGCCGCCCGCCCTGCAGGCAGTAACCCGCGATTTCGCTTTCCTGGTGCCGCAGACGCTGGCGGCGGGCGACCTGGTTCGGGCGATCAAGGGCGCGGACAAGGCCAACATCGTCGCTGCCCGCCTGTTCGATGTGTTCGAAGGCGCGGGTGTGCCTGCGGGCCAGAAGTCGCTGGCGGTCGAGGTAACCCTCCAGCCCGCCACCGCCAGCTATACCGAAGCGGACCTCAGGGGCATCGCCGACCGGGTGGTGGCGGCAGCGGCAAAGCTTGGTGGGTTCTTGCGGGGATAGCACCCCCCTCCCCACCGGGGAGAGGGGGCGCCATTATTTCAAAACTTGACCGTTCCTGTCACGAACACCTGGCGCGGGCTGCCGTAAAACGCGGTCAGCGTGCCTTCGCGGCCCAGAGCGGGGATGAGCGTGCCATTGGCGCGGCGAATCAGCGCGCCAGTCACCGGATCAACAGACATGAAAGGATAGCCCGAGGTCTTGTACTGCTTGTCGGTCAAGTTTTTGCCATGCAGCCCCAATGACCAGCGGTCATCGGGCCCGTGATAGACAAGGTTGGCGTCAAACAGCGCATAGCCCTTCTGATCGAGAAACGGGTTGGGAATTTCGGCCTGGTTGGTCTTGCTGCGATAGGAGACTGTTCCCGACAGGTCGAGCGAGCCCGAGCCGACCGGCGTGCGATAGGTCGCAGTCCCGCTCGCCGTCCATTTGGGCGTATTCTGGACTTTGCGGAACGGGGCGATGTCGGTCGGTCGGCTGGCGATATTGGCGATATAGCGGCGGAATTTCGCGTCGATATAGCCGAGGCTGCCCCTCACCGTCAGGGAATCATCGGCGGCGAACACGCTTTCGCCCAGACGCCCGGTGACCTCGGCCTCGAAGCCCTGGAAGCGCGCCTTGCCCGCGTTGGTGACCACGCCGCAGAAGCTGGGGAGGCCGCCGACCGTGCAGGCTTGCGAGCCAGGGATCTGGACGTCGCCATAATCTGCCCGGAACGCTGCCAGCGCGACGATCAGGCGGCGATCGAGCAGCGCGCCCTTGTAGCCGATCTCGTAGCTGTCGACCTGTTCGGGTGCGAAGCTGAGGAAGGCCGAGACCTCGTCGTTGCTGCGCACACCGTCGGCGTTGAGATCGGGGGCGTTGGCGCCGACCCCGCGCGGATCGAACCCGCCACCCTTGAAGCCCTGCGAATAGCTGGCGTAAAGCGTATGGTCGGGGGTGGGCTTGAAGCTGAGCGAGGCACGCGGAGTGAATTTGGTGAAGCTGCGTTTGCCCTTGAAATTCGTGCTGGGCGCGCCAAACGCCACCCCAGTGCCGCCGAACAGCGGAGAGCCGCCGCCCAGGAAGGTCTGCCGCAGGATCGAGGCGCGCCGCTCGTCCCAGGTGTAACGCCCGCCGAGTGACAGCGCGAACTGGTCGGTCAGGTCGTATGTGAAGTCGGCAAAGCCGGCGAGGGTGTTGGTCCGCACCGTGGCATCGGTGAACGCGGTCAACCCGGCGACCGAGGTGAACAACCGCACGTCGAACGGGGTGCGCGCCTTGGCGTCCAGGTAATAGCCGCCGATCAGGCCGTTGAGCCGCCCGGATTCCACCAGAAGCTGGATTTCCTGGCTGAACTGGCGGTTCTCGTAGATCCCCGGCACGTCGACATCAACCGTGGGCAGCGCGTCGAAATCGATCGGCGTGCTGCTGTCGTCCTTGCGCCAGGCGCTGATCGAGCGGAGCGTGAACCCTTCGGCTGGCTCGCCTTCGAGGAACAGCGAGGCGCCATAGGATTCGACATCCTGCTTGGGATCGTTGAGCCCGCCGCGGGTATTGTAGACGTTCTTGAGGACCGGGGCGTTGGTGAACTGGCTGGGGATCAGGCGATGGCCGCCCCGCGCATTGGACTTGTCACGAGTGTAATCGCCCGCCAATCGTGCGAATATGCCGTCGCCGTGGACTTCGGCAGACAGGCGGCCGGCCCAGACGTCCTTGTCATAGTTGTCCAGCCCGGTGGTCAGGTTCTTGCCGAACCCGTCGCGGGTCAGCCGGGCAATCGCCCCGCCGAAGCGCAACACGCCCGAGCCGACCGGGGTGCTGGCGCTGAGCACGCCATCGGCCTGGTTGTACTCGCCGTAGGTCGCGCGCGCCGAGACGGTCGGGCTGTCGCCGATCCGCTTGGTCACGTACTTGATCGCGCCGCCCACGGTGTTGCGGCCATATAGTGTGCCCTGCGGTCCGCGCAGCACTTCGATCCGCTCGACTTCGTAGATGTCGAGCACAGACGCCTGCGGGCGGTTGAGATAGACGTCGTCGAGATAGAGCCCGACCCCTTGCTCGAACCCGGCGACCGGGTCTTGCTGGCCGACGCCGCGGATGAAGGCGGTCAGCGTCGAGTTGGTCGCGCGGCTTGCTTCGAGCGTGACGTTGGGCGTGGTCTGCGAGATGTCGGTGATGTCGATCGCGCCCGATTGCTCAAGCTGCGCGCCGGTATAGGCAGTGATCGCGATCGGCACATCGAGCAGCGATTCCTCGCGGCGGCGCGCGGTGACGACGATCGAGCCGCTATCGGCCTCTACGGCTGTGGCCTGCGGTTCCTGTGCTTGCGCGAGCGCCTGGCCCGGCAGCGCGGCCAGCGCAACGACCGACAATCCGGCGAGCAGCATGGTCCGGTTGCGAAGCAAATTCGCATGAATGGTTGCGGTAGCGATGTGCATTACCCTCTCCCCCGTGGCATTGTTCTGTTCAGAATAAGCGCCGCTTGCCAGCGGCCTGGGTCAAGCTATGATGAAAGGTGAACCAAGTTTCAACTTATTCGTATGCGGGGGGATAGACTGTTGGCGGAGCGTGGCATTCGGGCAACAAGTGAGGGTGGGGCGTCTCTTATAATGGAGACCGCAGTGGGGGCTGCGGCAACCACCGGCGAACCGCGCGCACCGCGTACCGAACGCGGGCGGCGGACCCAGCGGGCGTTACTCGACGCAGCCGCCGCCGAGTTCGGCGAAAGGGGGTATCATGAGAGCTCGGTGGTCAGCATCACTGCGCGGGCGGGCGTGGCGCTGGGCTCGTTCTACACTTGGTTCGAATCCAAGGACGCGCTGTTTCGCGCGCTGGTGCTCGATATGTCGGGACGGGTCCGGGACCATGTCGCCCCCGTAGTTGCCCACCCGAGTTCCACTTTCGATCGAGAGCATGCGGCGCTGCATGCATTCCTGGAGTTCGCGCGGGAGCACAAGGAAATTTACCGGATTATCGACGAGGCCGAATTCGTCGCCCCGGAAGAGTGGAGGCGACACTATGAGACGACGGCGCTCCGGATCGCCGAGCGGCTGCGCGAGGGCGTGGCTCGGGGAGAACTCAACGGGCCGATCGACGAAGTCCACGCCTGGGCGGTGATGGGCATGAACGTGTTTCTGGGCCTGCGCTTCGGCGTACAGGACGGCACGCGCGGGCTCGATGAAGTCTCGACGCTGGCCAATACGCTGTTGCGGCGCGGGCTTGAGCGGTGATCCCCCTCTCCCCTTGTGGGAGAGAGAAGGGATCCAAGGACCGTTGGTTACTGCTTGCCGAAAGTAGCGAACTGCTCGTTGCCGACGAAGCCGAACTTGGTGACGCCCGATTCGTTGATGATCTTCAACACCTGGTTGGCGATCTCGTAGCTCGCATATTCTTCGGGCTGGAACTGCAGCTCGGGCTCGACCGCCAACGACTTGGTCGACTGAAGCAGCGAAACCAGCTGCCCCGTTGAAGTCGGCGCGCCATTCCACAGGATCTCGTTGGCCTGGGTCAACACCAGCTTGTTCTTGACGGGGTCGATCTGCTGCTCGGCCGATGGCGGCTGTGCCTGGGGCAGATCGATGTTGACCGCGTGAGTGGCCACCGGGATCGTGATGATGAACATGATGAGGAGCACGAGCATGACGTCGATCAACGGCGTCGTGTTCATTTCCATCATCGGTGAGCCGTCGTCCTTGCCGCCGCTCATTGCCATCGGAAGTACTCCTGTCGTTCGTAGGGTGCGGGGAGCGTCAGGCGCTCACCCGCAATATTAATGGGCGCGAAGATCAGCCGTTGGGATCGACCTTGTTGGAAATGAACCCGACGCGCGGATAGCCCGAAATCTGCACGTTGTAGATTGCCCCGGCGATGCACTTCCACGGGACATTCACGTCGCCGCGGATATGGACTTCAGGGATCTTGTCAGGATCGATGTTCTCGGCTCCGCCCTCGCGCTTGACGATCGCATCGAGGCGATCGAACGCCTGCTTCTGGAGCTCGGTGTTATTCACCGGAGTGGTGTTGTTGAAATATATCCGGCATTGCCCGCCGCGCGCCGAGCCGGTGTAGCCCGGATCGCGCGGACTGCGACCGGCCTCGTCGGTCGAGACCACCGAGAGCAGCAGATTCTCGACCTTATCCTCGGACTCCGCCGATTCCAGGATCGGGACTTTGAGCTTCTCGATTGTCTGGATCGCAATCGGGACCGCGATCAGGAAGATTATCAAGAGCACCAGCATCACGTCGACCAGCGGCGTGGTGTTGATGTCCGACATCGGCGTTTCCGCACCGCCGCCTACCGAAACCGCCATGCTTTTTTATCCTGTCTTGTCCGGGCCGGACGGGCGATCCTTGATCGGTCGCGCCGTCAGGCAACTTTCCGCCGCCCG
>JBBSKI010000084.1:0-7797 GCA_038256425.1 Sphingomonadales bacterium | reverse complement strand
GGAATTCGATCCCTCGCTGCCCCCGGTGCTGTGCAATCCCGATGCGCTGGTCCAGGTCGTGCTCAACCTGTTGTGCAACGCCGGCGAGGCTTGCGGGCAAGGCTCGAAGCCGCAGATCGTCGTCCGCACCCGGTTTGCCAGTGGCATCCGTCTCCACGGCGGGCTGGGCGAGACCCCTGTTCGCTTGCCGATCGAGCTGCGGGTGAGCGATAACGGGCCCGGGATCGACCCCGCCTTGCGCGATCACATCTTTGAGCCGTTCGTTTCGGGCAAGAAAAACGGTCAGGGGCTGGGCCTGGCACTGGTCCAGAAGCTGGTGCGTGAAATGCATGGGCGCATCACTCACGACCGCGAGGCTGCGACTGGCCTGACCCATTTCCGCCTGCATCTGCCGGTGGCGACCGAGCATGGCGCGGTTTTCCGTGCCCCATCGACCGCCCATGCGGTGGGAGCAGCAGCATGACCGGGCGCATCCTGCTGGTCGAGGACGACGTTTCGATCGCCACGGTCATCACTGTCGCGCTGGAGGCCGAGGGCTTCACGGTGGATGCCTGCGACAGCATCGCTGGGCGCGACAGGCTGCTGGGCGGGCCGCGCTATGGCGCGCTGCTGACCGACGTGATGCTGATCGACGGCGATGGCATTGCCGCGCTGCCGCCGGTCCGCGCCGCCCATCCCGACCTGCCGATCATAGTCCTGTCGGCGCAGAACACGCTCGATACGGCGGTGCGCGCCAGCGATACGGGGGCCTTCGAATATTTCCCCAAGCCCTTCGACCTCGACGAACTGGTCCGCGCGGTGATCCAGGCAGCGGGGACTTCCCCCGCGAGCGGCCCCGATGACAGTTCCGCAGAGCCCGGCGATTCGCTCCCGCTGGTGGGCCGCAGCGGGCCGATGCAGGCCGTCTACCGGATGATCACCCGGGTCCTGCGCAACGATCTGACCGTCTTGATCCTGGGCGAATCGGGCACGGGCAAGGAACTTGTCGCCGAGGCGATCCACACCCTGGGCAATCGCGCGAGCGGGCCGTTTGTCGCGGTCAACGCCGCGGCGATCCCCTCCGAGTTGATCGAAAGCGAATTGTTCGGGCACGAGAAAGGCGCTTTCACCGGCGCGGTGGCGCGCGCGATCGGCAAGTTCGAGCAGGCGCAGGGCGGCACACTGTTCCTTGACGAGATCGGCGACATGCCGATGCAGGCCCAGACCCGCCTGCTACGGACCCTCCAATCGAGCCGGGTCCGGCGGGTCGGGGGGCGCGAGGAAATTGCAGTCGATGCGCGGATCATCGCTGCCACCAACCGCGATCTGGTGCCGATGATCGCCGCGGGGACTTTTCGTGAAGACCTGTATTATCGTTTGAACGTCGTCCCGATCACGCTCCCTCCACTGCGTGAGCGCCGCGACGACATCGCTGCACTGGCCCGCCATTTCCTGATCCAGGCGGCGAGTGAGGGCTTGCCGCGCCGGACTCTGACGGGGGCGGCCGTCGCGCTGCTCGAACGCCAATCGTGGCGGGGCAACGTCCGCGAGCTGCGCAATGTCACTTATCGCCTGGCCTTGCTGGCACGTGAGGAAACGATTGACGAGGCAACCGTCGCCACCTTGCTGAAAAGCGAGGAGCGTCCCGATGGTACCGGCACATCTTCGCCCGATTTCGCCAGCGCCCTCGATAACTGGCTGGCGACTGCCCAACCGGGCGAGGGCGATCTGTACGATGCCGCCCTTGCCGCGTTCGAGCGCCCGCTTTTTATCCACGCGCTCGCGTGCACCGGCGGCAACCAGCTTCGCGCCTCGCGCTTGCTGGGGATCAATCGCAACACACTTCGCAAGCGACTGAACGATCTTGAAATCGTGGCTCCCCGCGCCACCTGAGGCCTGACCCGAAAAAAGCAAAGTCGGTCGATTAAGCCTTGCAAATGGGCAACACTACCGTTGTAGATAAGCAACGATGGCATCAGTCGCTCCTCAACAAGCGAGTTTCGCTCCCCGGCGCCATCCGCGCTGGTGGCGGCGGCTGACCATCGCGCTGCACCGCGCCAACGTCTATCTCCTGCTCGAACTTCTTGCCGCGCTGGCGCTGGTTGCGATGATCGCCACCAGTTGGGCGGTCATCAGCGAGCGGATCGACCGCGGCACGCTGATCCCGTCGACGCTGGCGGCAACCATGCTGGTCGGCACGCTGTTCCCGGCAATGGCGCTGATTGTGCTGTTCGGCCGTCGCGCCGCGCTGCGCCGGGCGGCACGGACCACGATGGGCAGCACCGGGCGGCTCCATGTACGCCTGGTCTGGCTGTTCTCGGTGATTTCCGCGGTCCCCACGCTGCTGGTGGTGATCTTCTCGTCACTGCTGTTCCAGTCGGGGATCGAGTTCTGGTTCTCGGACAATTCGCGCGGAATGCTCGAAAACGCGAACAAGCTGGCGCAGGGCTATTACGAGCAGAACCTGCGCGATGTCGGCAATGAAAGCGTCGCGATGGCAGGGGACCTGCGTGATTATCTGGGTCAGGCCACGCTGGTCAGCCCCGAATTTGCCGAGGGCTATTCATTTCAGGTGGTAAGCCGCCGCCTGAACGAGAGCGCGATCCTCCAGAAGGGTCCTGACGGAAAGTTCCGCACCGCTGCCATCGTAGATCCCGAGAACCGCGACCGCGAACGGGTTAGCCCGGAAACCCTCAAGCGGCTCGAAGCGGGGGAATCCGTGGTGGTATCGGCCAGCGCCAACCGGATCGAGGCGGTTACGCCGCTCGATCGGGCGGGCCAGATCTATCTTTACGCCGCGCGCAGTTCGGATGCGCTGGCGCTCAGCCAGTGGGAACGCGCGCGCTCGGTGCTCAAGGCCTATGACGTCCTGACACTGCGCGCGAGCAACCTGCAGCTGCGTTTCAACCTGGCCTTGCTGGCGATCAGCCTGTCGCTGGTGGGGCTTGCCGTGTGGTTTGCGCTGCGCTTTGCCGACCAGCAGGTCACGCCGCTGGCCGAACTGGTTTCGGCAGCGCGAACGGTCGGTTCGGGTAATTTCGCCTTGCGCGTGGCGCACCGCTCGGGGGCTGACGAGCTTGGTCTGCTCGGCCGCGCCTTCAACCGGATGACCGAGCAGATCGACCGTCAGACCCGCGCGCTGGTCGGGGCCAACGCCCAGCTCGAGGAGCGCCGCCAGTTCATCGAGAAAATCGTTGAATCGATCACCGCCGGGGTCGTCTCGACCGATCGCGACGGCACCGTCCGGCTGATGAACAGCTCGGCCCAGCGGCTATTGCTCGATACCGCGGAGCCCGGTTCGCCGACGCTCAATCTGGCCGAGGCCGCGCCGCAGTTGTGGGCCGTCGCCAGCGCCGGGCTGACCAGCGGGATCGTCCAGTACGGCAAGCACGGCGAACTGCTGACCCTCGCGGTCAAACTGGTACGCGATTCTGCCGGGTTCGTGATCACCTTCGAGGACATCACCCGTCAGCTGCTCGATCAGCGCCAGGCTGCGTGGTCCGATGTGGCACGGCGGATTGCGCACGAGATCAAGAATCCGCTCACTCCGATCCAGCTCGCCACCGAGCGGCTGCGGCGCCGCTATGGCCGCCAGATCGAAACCGATCCGGAGCTGTTCGACGAGCTGACCAGCACGATCATCCGCCAGGTCGGCCAGCTGCGCACGATGGTCGACGAGTTTTCCAGCTTTGCCCGGCTGCCAAAACCGGTGTTTCGCAACGAAGAAGCGGGCGATCTGGTCCGGCAGGCACTGTTTCTCCAGGAAGTGGCCCACCCGGCGATCGACTTCACCTTCGCGGGCGAAAGCAGCCCGACCGAACTCCAGTGCGACCGCCACCAGGTCGGCCAGGCCATGACCAACGTGCTCAAAAACGCGGTCGAGGCGATCGAGGCGCGGGCCAAAGCTGCCGAACCCGACTATCGCGGGCGCATCGAAGTGCGGATCGAAACAGGCCCGCGCACGGTGACGGTGCGGGTGGCCGATAACGGGGTAGGTCTGCCTGCCGACCGCGAGCGCATCCTCGAACCTTACGTGACCACACGTGAAAAGGGGACCGGGCTCGGCCTCGCCATCGTCAACAAGATCGTCGAGGAACATGGGGGGGAAATGGGTTTCTCGGCGCCTGCGGGCGGGGGCACCGAAGTGACGATGAGCTTCGCCCGCGATCCGCTGAGCCGCGATCGCGATCCACAAGGAACCGCCGAATGACGTGCCTTTCCCTCCCTCGCACCCGACCGGAAACCTTATGAAGGCGCTCGACATCCTGATCGTCGACGATGAGCGCGACATTCGCGAACTGGTCGCCGGTGTGCTCGGCGACGAAGGCTATTCGTGCCGCACTGCGGGCGACAGCGAAGCGGCGCTGGCGGCGGTCGACGAGCTGCGACCCAGCCTTGTCCTGCTTGACGTGTGGCTTCACGGCAGCCCGATGGACGGGCTGGAGGTGCTGGACGCGATCAAGGCACGCGAACCCGAACTGCCGGTCATCATATTTTCGGGCCACGGCAACATCGATACCGCTGTCTCGGCGATCGGGCGCGGAGCGATGGATTTTCTCGAAAAGCCGTTCGAGGCCGAGCGGCTGTTGCTGCTGGTCGAGCGCGCCACCGAGACCGAGCGCCTGCGCCGCGAAAACGCGCAGCTCCGCCAAGGCTTCACCATCGCCGACGAATTCACCGGCAACAGTCCGGCGATCAATCAGGTTCGTGCCACCCTGAAGCGGGTCGCCAACACTGGCAGCCGCTTGCTCATCACCGGTCCTGCCGGAGCCGGCAAGGAAGTCGCCGCACGGCTGCTGCACAGCTGGAGCCCGCGCGCCAAGGGTGCCTTTGTTACGGTCAATTCGGCACGGATCACCGCCGAGCGGTTCGAGCAGGAGCTGTTCGGCGAAGAGGCCGACGGCAAGCTGGTGCGCGCCGGGCTGCTCGAAATGGCCGACGGCGGCACGTTGTTTCTCGATGAGGTGGCCGACATGCCCGCATCGAGCCAGGCGCGGATCCTGCGAGTTCTGACCGAACAGGCTTTCGTTCGTGTCGGCGGGCACCGCCAGCTAAGGGTCGATGTCCGCGTCGTCTCGGCCACCTCGCGCGATCTCGAAAAGGAAATCGCCGAGCGGCGTTTCCGCGAAGACCTGTTCTATCGGCTCAACGTGGTGCCCGTCAGCATTCCCGCTTTGGCCGAGCGGCGCGACGACATTCCCGCGCTCGCCGACCATTTCTTTGCGCGCTACGCCGCCGATCACGGGGTGCCGCCCCCTGCCGTCTCGAGCGAGGCGATGGCAGCGATGCAAAGCTACGACTGGCCCGGCAACGTCCGCCAGCTTCGCAACGTGATCGAGCGCACGATCATCCTGACCCCGCGCGAGCGACTGGCGCGGATCGATCTCGACATGCTGCCCTCGGAGATCGTCACCAGCGATGTCGGCGGGAATGGCCATCCCACTTCGCTGATGGCCGTTCCGCTACGCGAGGCGCGCGAAAGCTTCGAGCGTGAGTATCTGAAGGTCCAGATCCGGCGTTTTTCGGGCAACATTTCCAAGACCGCGACCTTCATCGGGATGGAACGTTCCGCGCTCCATCGGAAGCTGAAGCTGCTTGGCATGGTCGATCGCCGCGAGGACGAGCCCGAGGCCTGAGCGCGCCGCTTGCCCGCAGACGTTTTCCCAAGGGAACCCGGTTTGCGAAAAAGCGTTTACCGCTGCTGAGCACCGGCGTAACCTGTCGGTTCAACAACCCGGCTGTTGAGGCGTGGTGGCAAGACCTCCGCGCTTCGGTGGCCAGATTGCGACGGCCCCATGTTTTCAAGTTTTGGGGTGCGCCGCCAAAAACAGAGGAGGATGAAGCATGCCCGGAAAGACCCTCAGCGCGCGTCCCAAACCCCCCACCGCCGAAATTCCCACAGATGGCGAAGCCGCGGTCATGCCGATTGACGGTGCTGCTGCGGCAGAGCCCATTGCCATAGCGGTGAAGTCTGTCCCCGCGACCGGCAGGGCAGGGCACAACCTCCAGGACCTGTTTCTTAATCTGCTGCGCAAGGGCAAGGTCCCCGTGACCATGTTCCTGGTCAAGGGCGTAAAGCTTCAGGGCATCGTGACCTGGTTCGACAACTTCTCGATCCTGCTGCGGCGCGACGGACAATCGCAACTGGTCTACAAGCACGCGATTTCGACTATCATGCCGAGCCAGCCACTGCCGCTTGCGTCCTTTCTCGGCGCGACCGAAGATAATGGCAAAAAACCACGGTTGTTGCAGGATATTTTTCTTTCGAGCGTGCGCGATGCGGCGGTTCCGGTGACGATGTTCCTGGTCAACGGTGTCATGTTGCAGGGCCGGGTTGCGGCCTATGACCTGTTCTGCATGATGCTCGAGCGGGAAGGGTACGTGCAGCTTGCCTACAAGCACGCGGTCTCCACCATCCAGCCCGCCGGACCGGTCGATCTCAGTGGTGATTGGGACGACGAGGACGAGGGCTCCTGACCTGACTTCCGACCATCGCCCGGATACCACGCCACAAGATGAAGTGACCCGCGGGGCGAGGGCGGTCGTGGTTCATCCCGAAATCAGGGGACGCCGTTCGGGCGATGTCGAACTGCGGCTTGAAGAGGCGCAGGGTCTCGCCCGGGCAATCGGAATCGTGGTGGCCGATGCCTTCGCAATTCCAATCCGCACTGCACGACCTGCGACGCTGTTCGGCGAGGGGCAGATCGAGCGAATCGCGGTAGCGGCCACCCAGGAAGATGCCGAACTGATCGTGGTCGACGGCTCGCTCAGCGCGGTTCAGCAACGCAATCTCGAAGAAAAACTCAAGCGCAAGGTCATCGATCGGACCGGGCTGATCCTCGAAATATTCGGGGAGCGTGCGGCGACCGCCGAAGGCCGCTTGCAGGTCGAGCTGGCCCATCTCGATTACCAGGCGGGACGACTCGTGCGGAGTTGGACACACCTCGAACGCCAGCGCGGCGGTTTCGGCTTTCTGGGTGGGCCGGGTGAAACCCAGATCGAGGCGGACCGGCGCATGATCCGGGATCGGATGGCGCGAATCCGCCGCGAACTGGAGCAGGTTCGTCGCACCCGTGGTCTCCACCGCGATCGCCGCCAACGCGCGCCGTGGCCAGTGGTTGCGCTGGTGGGCTATACCAATGCGGGCAAATCGACGCTGTTTAACCGCTTGACCGGGGCGAGCGTGATGGCCGAAGATATGTTGTTCGCAACGCTCGACCCGACGATGCGCGCGATCCGCCTGCCCGGGGTCGACAAGGCGATCCTGTCGGACACCGTCGGGTTCATCTCGGACCTGCCGACCCAGCTGGTGGCCGCTTTTCGCGCCACCCTGGAGGAGGTCACTGCGGCGGACTGCATCGTGCATGTCCGCGACATCGCCAGCACGGCGACGGGCGATCAAAAGGCGCAGGTCGAGGAAATTCTCGCCGATCTGGACATTATCGCCGAGCCCGGCGGGGAGAGCACGATCCCGATCATCGAGGCATGGAACAAGTGGGACCTGTTGAGCCCCGACGACGCGGCGATGCGGCAAGATTTGGTCCAGGTCCAGCCCAGCGGAAGGCCGGCCGTGGCGATCTCGGCGGTGTCTGGCGAAGGCGTCGAGGCACTGCTTGAGAAAATTTCGGCTACCCTGAGTGGCGGATCAAAGCGTTACGATTTCCTCCTTGGAGCGGGTGAGGGGCAACGTCTCGCGTGGCTCCATGCCAACGGTGAGGTTTTGTCTGACGAGGCTGTCGAAGGCAAAGGCGAGGAGCGGCCGCAACGGCGCTTGTCGGTTCGCCTTGCGATCCGTGATTTCGGTCGATTTTCAAGAAT
>JBBSKI010000083.1:0-8342 GCA_038256425.1 Sphingomonadales bacterium | reverse complement strand
GCGACGACGTGCTGCTGACCGCGGCGGGGGCGATCGACCTTGGCGAAGTGACCGCGCGCGGCACCGGCCCGGACACCCGCACGGTGGTGTTCGGTGCAGGACCGCTCGACGCAGCCTATGCGGCAGAGACCAACCCGGGCGCAGACATCGCGATCGCCTCAACCGGCTCGAGCGTGGCCGCGCGCGGCGCGGTGGGCGCGAACAGCGACGTCGGCGTGACCGCGGCGGGCAGCGTGGAGCACCTCTCGACCACCACCGCGACGGTGGACAACGTGACCGTGACCGCGGGGATCAGCGCGCGGCTGGTCGGCGACGTGACGAGCGGGATCGACACCATCGTCAACGCAGGGACCACCGCGACGATCGAGCGCAATGTCACTGCGGGGCGCGATTACACGGTTACGGGCGGCACCGGGGTAACGCTGGGCGATGCGCTGGACCGTACCCAGCAGGCGGCGCGCAACGTGACGATCACCGCGACGGCCGGCGATATCGCCAAGGGCGCGGGGCGTCTGACCGTGGTGTCGAACGCGGATCGCACGGCACCGAACAATGTCGAAGCAATCACACTCAGCGCAGGGGCGGGGAACATCGCGCTGGCCAATTCGCAGCTGACCGGCGGCAGCATCGCCGGGCGGGAGAGCGACGTCCGGCTGACTGCACGCGGGATCGTCGTCGGCAAGATCGACAGCGCCAGCTTGACTGCGCGTGGCACGACCGGGTTCGCGACCACCGAGGCGATTACGGCGGGCAATGCGACGCGCGGGGCCGATCCGGTCTCGGGCGCCAGCACGGTCGACATCGTGGTTAGTGGGGGCACTATCGGCCTGGCCGATGTGACCGCCACGAACACCGGGCACGACATCCTGCTCAACGCTTCCGGGGCAATCACGGCTGCCAATCTGACGGCGGCCCGGTCCGTGACGATCACCGGCAATCCGGTAACCGTAACCGGCGGGACCACTGCCACGGCGGGCAATATTGTCGTCACCGGGGGCAGCGCAGCGGCACTCGGCAGTGCGTCCACGGCTGGCACCATCGGGGTCACCGCAGGCACGATCGACGTCGGCAGCGCAAGCTCGGGCGGCACGTTCAACCTCAACGCCACCGGCTCGACCCTGACCCTGGGCTCTGCCACTTCGGGCGGCAATGTAACACTGGCGGCGGTAACCGCCGCCACGGTTGGAACCGTAACTTCAGGTGGCACCATCGGGGTCACCGCAAGCACGATCAACGTCGGCAGCGCAAGCTCGGGCGGCACGCTTAACCTCAACGCCACCGGCTCGACCCTGACCCTGGGTTCAGCCACCTCGGGCGGCGACGTGACGCTGGCAGCAGAGACCCGTGCAACGCTGGGCGCGGTGACCGCAACGGGGCGGAATGTGGCGCTCAGCGCAACCGATGCCGACCTGAACGGCAACATCACCGCCAGCCAGATCTCCGTTCTCAACCGTTCCAGCGGAACCAACCCGCTGCGGCTCGGCAACGGCGCGCCCGGCACCGGCGGGTTTGCGCTCGACCAGAACGAGGTCAACCGGCTCAATGCGCCCACTGTTATCCTCGATGCGGGGACCAGTGGCACCGGCGTGGCGCAGGACGTCGGGATCGGCGCGCTGGCGCTCGATGCCGACAGCGGGGCGAGCCGCTTCGAAATCCGCGCGACCCGGCGCGTCGACGTGACGGGCGCGCTGACCGCGACCGGCACTGGCACGCGCGTCATCCGGATCGGCGGCGCCGCTGCCGAAGGGACCCGCGCGACGACATTGCGAATCGCGGCGACCGCCAGCGGCGGTGGACGTGTAATCGTGCCGGGGGTCGATCTCGACCTGCGCGCGGACCGGATCGGCACAGGCCAGGACGCAGGCTTCCTTGCGAACCTCGGCCTCACCCCGGGCGGCGCTCCCATGACCCCGGCTAACGTGGCGACGAACTTCATCGCCAATGGAGCGTCCTCGCTCTACATTCCTGACGGTCTTAACGGCGGAGCGGCCTATACCGACCCGACCCTGGTCCGCGCCGACAGCCTGACGCTGCGTTACACCCACTATGCCCTGTTCCAGAACACCGGCGGTTCGGCGCTCAGCGGGGGAGCGGAAATCGCGAGCCTCAGCACCCCTTCGCAACCGGCGCTGTCGTTGCTCGGACCCGCAGAGGGATTCGCGATCTTTGGAACGATCAACGGGGTGAGCGATTCGGCGGCTGCCGTGCTGGGCGATCAGGTGCTGACCCTGATCGAGATCAACCGGCTGACCGCGCGGATCAACGGGTGCCTGATCGGTTCGGGATCGGGCTGCATCGCCAGCACCACCGGCCAGCCGCCGCTGCCGCCGCTCAACGCGTTCCGGGGCGATATCTTCAGCACCCAGGGCGACCTCTCGATCCCGTTCGATCCGGTGGTCGGCACCAACAATGAATCGCTGTTCGGCGACGTCGGGGCATTCGGGCTCTCCGACCTGCCGCTCCCACCGGTCGAGTGCGAAACCGGCGAAGACGGCAACTGCAAGCCCCAGAACGAGGAAACCCGGCCATGATCTCCACCACGTTGCGCCGCCGGTTCCGGCGCTCGCTGATGGTATCGGCGCTGCCGCTGGTGGTGTCCGCGGCGATGCCTGCACCCGCGCTGGCCAAGCGGCCGTCGCCGCCCGACAACCTTGAACTGGGGCGCGATTCGCGTGGTGAGCCATGCGTCGCCAACCGCTATTGGGAGGATACTGCGGCCACCGACCATTTCGCCGTCAGCTATGCGATCACCTGCCGCGGCGCGACCGCCAATCGCTATCTGGGCGTGGTCCGGGCAATCCGCCCTAACGAAGCGGACCAGGTCGAGGCGCTGCTTCAGTGCGGCGCGGCAAGCGACGCGGCGATAACCGGGCTTGGACCGGTGCGCGCGAGTCGGTGCTTCGACAGCCTGCTCGGGTTCGAAACCGTGGTTACGACAGTGCCGATCGGCGGACGCTGGTACGGGGTGAGTGCAGTCCCTTCCGCACAAGGCCCGGCCGAAGAGGCGCTGCGGATTCTGGCGGGGGCGATCAAGGTCAATCCAGACCGGAACCGCACCAGCGCGCCAATGGTCGACCTGGCGTCGCTCGCGAACGGCCCGATGGAGGGCATGGTCAGCGCGCTGGCCTCCAGCAGTGAGGGCGCGTTGCAGCAGGGTCTGCGGTTGATCCGCCAGGGCTTGCACATGGAAGCCTCGCGCTCGCTGAACGATGCAATCAGCCGCCTGCCGGCCGAAACCCCCGCGGCGGAACGGATCGAGCTGCTGCTGGTCGCAGGCCTGGCCGATTCCAACTTGAAGTTTTTTGATTCGGCGGAAGACTATTTCAATCGGGCCGATGCCCTGTTGGCGGCCAACCCCGCGATGCCTGGCGCCGAAGTGCTGGTTCGCAAACGGCGCAGCTATGGCGCGCTCGACCTGCTCAACCGCCGCAATTTCGACAACGCCATTGCCGCGCTCGACCAACTCGCTTCGGGTCCGATGGAGCCGGGTCAGCCGTTGACCGATCCGGCCACGATCCGGATGATCAATCAAGCCGGCGGTGGGAGTGCCCGCAACGGGGTGATCGCCACGCCCGATGTTGCCGCCTTGTCGCAACTGGTGGTCGACGCCCAGGCAAATTGGGCGCGCAGCGTGGCCCTGCTGGCCCAAGGCAAGCCGGACGAATCGATGGTTTCGCTCGCCCAGGCCGACAGTTTTATCGAAGTGCTGAAAGCCGAGCCGGTCGACCAGCAGCAGGTTGCCTGGCTGATCTCGCGGGTTGAACGCCAGCGGGCGCGGTTGCTGGCGGGGAAAAACCAGTTCGGGCCCGCGCAGGCCTCGCTGGATTTGGCGGTGACGAGCCTCGAGCGTGCCAACAGCGAGGCAGCGACCTTTGGCCCGACGCTCGCCGAAACCCGGCTTGAGCGGGCGGCGATGGCCTCTCGCGCCGGACAGCCCAAGGCGATGGTGATGGCCGAGTTCGACAAAGCGATCGAATCGCTGATCGCATCGAATGCCGCGGGTTCGATTTTGCCCCCCGCGCTCGAGCAATATCTCGATCTGCTCGTGGCCGAATCGCGCGGTGGGTCCGCCGCAGAACCGGCTGAGAAGTTTTTCCGCGCAATCCAGTCCGTGGGAGACCCGGCGGTGGCGCGCCAGTTCATCCAGCTCCAGTCGGTGGTGACGGCCGACGGCTCGCTCGCCGCCAAGGTCCAGGATCGCGAGGAGCTGGAACGCGACATCACCAAGCTCCGCTTCCAGATCGCCGCAATTCCCAACGACCAGGCTGCAGCCGCCGCGGAACTCGATCGGCAACGCGAAGCACTCGAAGGCCGCTTGGTGACGATCGATGGCGAGCTGCAATCGAATGCCTCGTTTCGTGCGGTCGACGATTCGCCGGTCACCGTGGCCGAAGTGCGCGCCGCGCTGCGTCCGGGTGAGGCGTTCTTCAAGGTCACCGAAGTGCGAAATTTCGCGTTCGGAATCCTGATCGATGCCGAAGGCGCACAAATCTATCGCCTCGCGGTGAACAACGCGAGGGTCAACAGACTGGCGGCCGAAGTGCGACAGTCAATCGATGGCGGCGACGACAAGTTGCCGGTCTTCAAGGTCGGGGCGGCGCGCGCGCTGTTCCGGCTGATTACCGGCCCGGTCGAGGCGCGACTGCTCTCTGCGAAGACGCTGATCGTGGATCCTTCGGGGCCGCTCGAACGGCTGCCGATCGGCGTGCTGGTGACCGACCAGGCCAGCGTCGAAAGGTTCAAGGTAAGCCAGTCGCGCAATCGCTACGATTACAGCGAGGTCAATTTCCTGTCGCGGCGACTGGTGCTGTCCTCGGCGCTCAGTCCGCGCTCGCTGATCGTGGCGCGCAGCTTGCCCGAATCCAACGCGCCGCTGCCATTCATGGGATTTGCCGAGCATATGCCGGTGGCGATGAGTGCCGAGGTGGCGGGGCAGATGATCGGCATCGGCAGCGGTTGCCAGGTCGAGCAATCGGCCATCGCGAAGCTTAGCCGCGATCTGGCTCCGATCGACAAGAGCGAGTTGTTTCGTGCCGGGGCCGCGCTCGGCCTTGCCGAAACCCCGATGCTGACGGGCGCGGCGTTCAGCGATTCCGCCGTCAGGAAGCTGACCGATCTCGACCAGTTCCAGGTGCTCCACTTCGCCACGCACGGGGTGACCGAAGGCGAGTGGGGCTGCACCAAATCGCCGCCCGCGCTGGTCACCAGCATGGGTGAAGACGGCTCGGATGGCATCCTCAGCTTCAACGAGATCGCGCGGCTGCGACTCGATGCAAATCTGGTCGTACTTTCGGCCTGCAATACCGCCAGCGGACTGAGCCAGGAAGAGGCGCGCGCAGCCGGACAGGAGGAGGCGGGCAATTCACTCGAGGGTCTCGTCCGCTCGTTCCTCGCCGCCAATGCCCGTGCGGTGTTGACGACGTATTGGCCGATTTCGGACGAGGGCGAGAGCGAGGCGCTGATCGAGGATTTCTATCGTACGGCCCGCAGCGGGACGATCGGTGACGCGCTGCGGACCGCCCAGGCGGAGATCATGGGTGCCGCGAAAAGTTCGCACCCGTTTTTCTGGGGCGCGTTCTTCATCGTCGGAGATGCCAACAAGCCGCTCCTCTCGGGCCGCGCCCGGGCAGAGTTGATGAGCCCGTCCCCGGTTGGCGAGGCGGCACGCTAAACCGGGCGCGCGGCGCTGCTTGACGGGTGCCTTGACGTTTAGCGGCGGAGCGGCGATTCAGTAACGGGTCGAGTGGGCCCAAAATCGGCTGGGCGGCGGGGGCGGCTATGAACGAAGCGACCAACCCGACCGGGGCGGGCCCAAGCCGGGTCCGCGGTTCGGCCGTGTTCGGCTGGGCGGCGATCATCGGTGGAGTCGCCGCGGCGCTGGGTCTTTTGCGCGGCGGGCAGGAATTGGCGGCACGCCTGCCGGTCGAGCCCCCCGCAGCCGCCATCGTGCTGTTTTACTTCGCTCTGTTCCTTCCGCTCGCATTGCTGGGGCTGATCCTTGGGCTGATCGAGCGGCGACCGATCCTGCGGGTTGGACACCAGCCGATCAAGTGGGCCGCCATCGGCCTTGCGGTCGGGATCGGCGGACTGGTGATAACGGCCGGCTATGTCGGGATCAACGGGACGTTGCGAAGCGAACCGCTGGGAGAACCCATGCCCGGCGCGACCCTCGCGATGGGCCTTGCACTTTCGGTTCTCACGGTGGGCGCGGAGGAAATTCTGTTTCGCGGCTGGCTGCTGTCCGCGCTCGAGGATCGGGTGGGACAGGCGCTGGCGGTCGTGTTGTCAGCCGTCGCCTTTTCGGGATTCCACGTTCTGGGCGGCGCACAGGATCCGCTCAGCCTGGTCAACTTGATGCTTGGCGGAATTTGGTTTGCCTTGCTCGCCCAACGCAGCGGCGGACTGCTTGCGCCGTTTTTCGCGCATCTGGGCTGGAATGTCACCGAGGAACTGGGATTCGGCCTGGTTCCCGGCAGCGAATTCGGCTCGCTGCTCAATCATGAAATGGTCGGTCCGGCACTTTGGGGGGGATCGGACGAGGGCCTCAACGCCAGCATCGCGATGACCGTGGTGCTGATTGCCTTGATCGTGCCGCTGTTGCCGCAGTTCAGCCGCTCAGCGAAGCGGTGAGGTTGAGTGCGGTCGAGAGCGGCGCAGCTTCCGGGGGTCGCATCGCATAAGCGCCGACTGCTCCCCCCGCCAGGATCAGTGCGGATAACGCGAAGCCGAGCCGGGTCGCCCTCACCGGCTCGCCCGGCCGGGTATCAGGTTCGGGCCCGGGTTCGGAGACCGGTTGGGCCGTGCTCGGCGTCGAGTGACGGGGATGCCATGTGCGCGGATCGAACGACGTCATCGCCTCATCTCGTGCACTGCGCGCTCCTCCCCCGGGGTGCCAGTTTCAGGGGATGCTGAAAAAGACAGGTAACCAGAGCATAACCTGCCTTTTTCCTAGACGAAAGCTGTGCTTAATTGCACAGCAATGGGGCTGGCGGGGGTGTCAATGATTGCGCGCAAGGCGTGGTCACGATGCCACGACCGGCTTGAGGGGTCGCGCGCGTTCAAACAGCCATTCATTCGTCCGCGACGTAGTCCGTCGGGCTCCAAGCGGGTGAACGAGCGGACCAGCGATGGCCCTGTGACGGAGTAACTGGGATGAGCGGCAGCGACGATCCTGTAGGCAGCAGCGGCAAGACGGTTTTCCGGCCTTCGCCCCTGTCCGGACTTGGTCAATCGGGAGCGGCCCAGCCTGCTGCTGCGCCGCCGCCCGCAGCCCCCGCAGAAGCCGCCCCGATTGCCGCTGCCCCGATTGCCGACCCGGTACCCGCTTACGCGCCCGCAACGGCAGCGGCGGTTCCTTCTGCGCCCCCCGCACCGCGCCCGCCATCCGGCCCGCGGTTGACCGACGAGGGAATTCCGGTCCCGCCGACCCCGCGCGAAACCCGTGCTCCGCTGGCGACCGAGGCTGGCCCGGTGCTGGCGCTCGCCGCGTCGATCCGTTCGGGCCGGGCGCGGATCGCAATGGCGGATTTCCACCGCGAGGCGCGCGCCGCGATCGATGTCTACGATCGCGCGATCACGCCGCTTTATCCCGACGAAACCCGCCGTACCGCCCGCGCGCTGCTCGCCGCGACGGTCGACGATATCGCGACCAATCTGCCCAACCTCGATGGTAGCGAGCCGTGGAGCGGACCGGCGCTCGCCGAAGAGTTCGGGGGTGAGTTCGACGAGACCCGGATCTGGACCGAACTGGAAAAGGCGCTTAAAGAACCAGAGGACAATTCGGACATCATCGAACTGGCCCATGCCTGCATCGCGGCGGGCTTTCAGGGCAAGTACCGGACCGCCGCCAATGGCCGAGCCGAACTGTCGGAAATGACCACCCGGCTGTATATCGGCCTCGACCACATCAAGGCCTTGTCGATGCGTTTCGTCTCGCCGCAATGGGTGGGATACGATGCGCCGCTGGGCAAGGTCGGGGTGTTCGGAGTGGTCGCGCTGGTCGTGGCCGGGGCACTGGTGCTGGTGCTGGCGGTCTATGCCGCGCTCAGCATGATGGCCAGCACGACGGGAGTTGGCGCATGAACAAGCTGCTGGGCAACTGGAACCTGGTCACCGGCCTGTCCGCGCTGGCCGCTGCCGTTCTGGTATTCTTCGGGCTGCCGATCGTTCTGCCCGCGGTCGCTACCGTCGCAGTCAGCGGTGGGTTGGCCGGAGCTATCCTGCTGGGCTGGGCGGTTGCCGCGTTATTGCGCCGCCGTGCTGCCAAGGCCGCCAACGATTCAATCGCGGACCAGCTCGCCAGCGCAACCGGCGCGCAGGAGGACGCGGTCGTCAGCCAGCGG
>JBBSKI010000082.1:0-8389 GCA_038256425.1 Sphingomonadales bacterium | reverse complement strand
GGCGAGCGGATCGAACTCAGCGGGCGCTATCTTGATGCCTTGGCGCTGCTGGTCGGCCAGCACGGCACCCTCATCACCAAGGATCGCTTCATGGCGGAGGTCTGGCGCGGGGTTCCCGTGACGGACGAGGCGCTTACGCAATGTATCCGTTCGCTCCGCCGGGTGCTGGGCGACGAGGCCACAAATCCGCGCCTGATCGAAACCGTGCCCAAGCATGGCTATCGCTTCATTGCCGCAGTCACAGTGCCCGGTTCGGTGCCGGCGCTGCCGCTTGCCTCGCCTGCCAAATGGCCGCGCATCGGCCTGCTCGGTCTCGCCGCCGCAACAGGCGGGGGCTTCGCGGGCCTGGTGGGCGGGCTGATCTACGGGTTCGGCGGGGTGTCGCAGCCGCTCGCTCCCGGCATGGGCGTCGCCTCGGTGCTGGTGGTGCTGTTTAGTCTGTGCATCGTCGTGGGAATGCTGGGCGGCTTCGGCGTGGGGCTCGGCATCGCGGCGTCCAGTCGTGACGGTCGCGGCCCGCGCATGGTGGCTGGCGGGATGATCGGCGGGATGGTGGTTGGCGGGCTGGCCAAGATCCTCGGGCTCGATGCCTTTGCCCTGCTGCTGGGCCATACGCCGGGAGAGATCACCGGCGCGATGGAGGGCGCGCTCCTTGGCGCGGCGACGGGGCTCGGGCTGTGGCTTGGCGCGGGAAGACTGCGCCGATCGGCGGGTATCGCCGGTGCGGCGGGCGGGTTCGCGGGGCTTGCCTGCGCTATTTTCGGCGGGCGTTTGATGGCCGGCAGCCTTGCGCTGTTCGCCGCCCAGTTCCCCGATTCGCGGCTCCGGCTGGACCGGATCGGGGCACTGCTGGGCGAAAGCGGCTTCGGGCAGCGCAGCCTGTTGCTGACCGGGGTGCTCGAAGGGCTGTTGTTCGGCGCCAGCCTCGCCGCGGCACTCACCCTGGCGCGGCGACACTGGACGCGCGCCTAGCCCTGGCCAGTGCGGCTTTCATGTTCGGCCGCGCGATGGAACAGCGCGGCAGCGCTTAGCCAGGCCGCCACTATGATCGCCGTAAAGGGCAGCACCACGATCTCGGCGCCAAGCAGTGCGAATCCGACCGCGCCTTGAGCAAGGGCGGTCACGATCATCGCTGCCATCATCCCGCGCGGCCGCAGGCGGGCGATGGCCGAGCCGAGCAGCGCGATCAGGACGATGCCGAAGAACAGGAGGTTGACCGGGTTGTCCTCGTTCCCGACGATCCCGACCGCGAGATTGGACCAGACGGTGAAGAAGCACGCGAGCAAACCGATCGCCGCGCCGAGACGGAACGCCCAGTGGCGCGAGGTGCGGACGATCAGTTCGAACAGCAGCCCCGGGACCCCGATCAGCACCGCTGCAAAAACGAAGTCGCTGGCCGTCCAGTTGACCTCGGTGGTGAAGCGCATGGCGATCAGCGGCGCAATCAGCAGCGTCAGCGCCGCTCCCCAGCCAAGGATTCGCCAGATGTTGTCAGGGCGGGATAAAAGGCGCGTATCGGTCATCGGGCAATACTCCTGCGGATGTGCCGCGATGGGGTGGGGGACAGCGGGGTGAGCGTCATGAGCGAATCCTGAGCAAGCTCTGAAATCCTTGCTTTCCTCGCAATTTTCGCCTAGCCGCCGCCCTGTTCAGCGAGCTTCAGCACGAGGGACCTCCGCCATGGCATCCGGCCCGGCGGAGACATCGGCCCTTTTGGCCCGGTCTTCCGCATGGTGTGGGGGAGCGGAGAAAGACCGGCGGAGACAACCGCCTGGCCGGAAACGACCTATACGGGAATACCACAACACATGGCATCACTCGCCAACCCCACCCGCGACGATTTCGCCGCGATGCTCGATGAATCGCTTGGCGGCAGCGCCGACGGCGGCTTCGAGGGACGCGTCGTCAAGGGCACCATCACCGCGATCGAAAACGACAAGGCCGTCATCGACGTCGGCCTGAAGAGCGAGGGCCGCGTTGCCCTGCGCGAATTCGCGATGCCCGGCCAGCCGCACGGGCTTTCCGTCGGCGATGAAGTCGAAGTCTACGTCGATCGCGTCGAGAACGCCGATGGCGAAGCGATGCTCAGCCGCGACCGCGCCCGCCGCGAAGCCGCGTGGGACAAGCTGGAAAGCGAATTCGGCGAGGGCAAGCGCGTCGAGGGCGTGATCTTCGGCCGGGTCAAGGGCGGCTTCACCGTCGATCTCGATGGCGCCGTGGCCTTCCTGCCGGGTAGCCAGGTCGATATCCGCCCGGTCCGCGATGTCGGCCCGCTGATGGACATGCGCCAGCCGTTCCAGATACTCAAGATGGACCGCCGTCGCGGTAACATCGTGGTCAGCCGCCGCGCCGTATTGGAAGAAACCCGTGCCGAGCAGCGTTCGGGCCTGATCCAGAACCTGACCGAGGGCCAGGTGATCGAAGGCGTCGTCAAGAACATCACCGATTACGGCGCGTTCGTCGATCTGGGCGGAATCGATGGCCTGCTCCATGTCACCGACATGAGCTACAAGCGGGTCAACCACCCCAGCGAAGTGATCGCCATTGGCGACACCGTGAAGGTCCAGATCGTCCGCATCAATCCCGAGACGCAGCGTATCAGCCTTGGCATGAAGCAGCTCGAGAGCGATCCGTGGGATGGCGTCGTGGCCAAGTATCCGGTCGGGGCCAAGCTCAAGGGCACGGTCACCAACATCACCGAATACGGCGCCTTCGTCGAGCTGGAAGCCGGGATCGAGGGCCTTGTCCACGTTTCCGAAATGAGCTGGACCAAGAAGAACGTCCACCCCGGCAAGATCGTCAGCACTTCGCAGGAAGTCGATGTGCTGGTGCTCGAGGTCGACAGCGACAAGCGCCGGATCAGCCTGGGTCTCAAGCAGGCGCACGGCAATCCGTGGGAAGAGTTCGCCGAGAAGCACCCGATTGGCTCGACGGTCGAGGGCGAAGTCAAGAACGCCACCGAATTCGGCCTGTTCATCGGGCTCGACGGCGACGTCGATGGCATGGTCCATATGTCCGACATCGCCTGGGGCATCTCGGGCGAGGACGCGCTGGCGCTGCACCGCAAGGGCGAGCAGGTTTCGGCCGTGGTGCTCGATGTCGATACCGACAAGGAGCGCATCAGCCTCGGCATGAAGCAGCTTGAAAAGGGCGCTCCGGCGGCCGGCGGCGCGGGCGCAAGTTCGGGCGGCGGCCTGAAGCGTGGCGACGTGGTCACCGTGACCGTCCTCGAAGTGCGCGACGGCGGTCTGGAAGTCCAGGCCGGCGAAGATGGTGCGACCGGCTTCATCAAGCGTTCGGATCTGGGCCGCGACCGCGACGAGCAGCGTCCGGACCGCTTCCAGGCCGGGCAGAAGATCGACGCGATGGTTGCCGGTTTCGACCGCTCGAAGAAGCCCAACTTCTCGATCAAGGCGCGCCAGCTCGCCGACGAGAAGGAAGCAGTCGAGCAGTACGGTTCCTCGGATGCGGGCGCTTCGCTCGGCGACATCCTCGGCGCCGCGCTGAAGGCCAAGCAGTAAGCTTTTTACGCATAGGCTAAACAAAAGCCCGTCCGGAGAAATCCGGGCGGGCTTTTGCTTTGGGCGGGGAGGGGCTATGTTGCGCGCCATGCTCGAAATACATCAGTTCGCCTGCCTGTCCGACAACTACGGCTTTTTGCTGCACGATTCCGCCAGCGGCGAGACCGCGTGCATCGATACGCCCGATGCCGAAGCCTACCTGCGCGAGGCGGCGGCCAAGGGCTGGGCGATCACCCAGATCTGGAACACCCACTGGCACCCCGATCATGCCGGCGGGAACGCGGCGATCGTTGCCGCAACGGGATGCACGGTCACTGGTCCGGCGGAAGTCGAACGCCTCGGGACCATCCCTGACCGGGTGGTCGGGGATGGTGACGGCGCAACCCTTGGGGCACATACGGCCCGGGTGATCGACGTCGGCGGTCACACCAGCGGCCACATCGCCTTTCATCTGCCCGAGGCCGGAATTGCCTTGGTCGGCGATGCGCTGTTCGCGCTGGGTTGCGGGCGGATGTTCGAGGGCACGGCCCCGCAGTTCTGGGCCAGTCTGTCGCGGTTGAAGGCGCTGCCGCCCGAAACGGTGCTTTATTGCGCGCACGAATATACGGCCTCGAACGCCCGCTTCGCGCTGCATGCCGATCCCGATAATGCGGCGCTGGCCGCTTATGCCGATGAGGTTGCAGTCAAGCGTTCGCGTGGCGAATGGACCGTGCCAACCCGGCTGGACAAGGAACTCGCCGCAAACCCGTTCCTGCGGGCCGATGACCCAACGCTCGCCGCGCGGTGGGGTGGCGGCGATGCGGAGGCGACTTTCGCGGCGTTGCGCGCGGCCAAGGACAGCTTCTGAAGCCCGTGCAGGCGCTTACGGTCCACGCGCTGTCGGACGACCTTTCCGGCGTCTCGCTGGACGAAATGCAAGTGCCGGAGCGTCGGTCCGGGCAGGTGCTCGTCAAGGTTCGCGCAGCCTCGCTCAATTTCCCTGACTTGTTGATGGCGCGTGGGCAATATCAGCTCAAGCCGCCGCTGCCGTTCGTGCCGGGGATGGACCTTGCCGGTGAGGTGGTCGAAGCAGACCCGGATTGCGCTTTCGCCATCGGCGATGCGGTGGTGGCAGCCACTCGGCTGGGAGCCTTTGCCGGCTATGCGTTGGTGGATGTCGCCGCGGTGCAACCCAAACCCATGGGGCTGAGCTTCGCGCAGGCGGCGTCATACGGCGCGGCCTACCTCACCGCCTATGTCGCGCTGATGGAGCTGGGCGGGGTTCGGGCGGGCCAATGGGTGCTGGTCCACGGCGCGAGCGGCGGGGTGGGGCTGGCGGCGGTCGATCTGGCCAAGGCGCTGGGCGCGCGCGTGATCGCCGCTTCGGGTTCGGCCGCCAAGCTGGCGGTCGTGGCCGACGCTTATGCGCCAGACGCGACCCTGGTCAGCCAGGGCCGGTTCCGCGACGAGGTCGCCGCGATCACCGGCGGGGTGCTGTGCGATCTGGTCTACGACCCGGTCGGTGGCGACGTGTTCGATGAAAGCACCCGGTGCGTGGGGTTCGGCGGCAAGCTGCTGGTGGTCGGATTCGCCTCGGGCCGGATCGCGGATGTCTCGACCAACATTCCGTTGATCAAGGGTTTCTCGGTCGTTGGCGTGCGCGCGGGTGAATATACCCGTCGCTTTCCCGAGCGCGGCACTAGCATTCGCGCCGAAGTTGCCGCGATGGTGGCCGATGGGAAGGTCAAACCCCGCGTCGATCGCATTCTACCGCTATCGCGCTGGCGCGAGGGCTTCGAGGCAATGGCCCGCCGCGAACTGATCGGCAAAGTGGTGTTCGAGCCCGGGGCCTGAACGCGAGGTTCAGATCCCTGCGATTGCCTCGGCGACCAGTCGCTTGTCGACTGCGCCTTCGATCTTCCCGGCAATCAGCGTTTCCGCAGCCGTAGTGGCGGCCGAAGCAGCGGTAGCCCGGATTTCAGCGATGGCGGCGCGCTCGGCAGCACCGATCTTGGCCTCGGCCATCGCCTGGTGGCGTTCGATCAGCTTGGCCGCATCGTCTTCCGCCTTGGCGATGATCTCGGCGGCCTGTCGCTCGGCCCCGGCTTTCATTGCGGCGATGTCGGCGTCGGCGGCCTTGGCCTTTGCTTCGTAGTCCGCCTTGAGCGCTTCGGCCTCGACGCGCAGCTTGGCGGCGGTGTCGAGCTGGTCCTTGATCCCGGCGATCCGGGCGTCGAGCGCCGAGGCGATCAGCGCGGGGACTCGCGCCTTGAGCATGATCGCAAAGACCACCAGCATCGCCAGCGCAACGAAGAAGCCCGGGGTGAGGAAACCCACGCCGAAAGCGGCGGCCTCGACGTGTTCCCCGCCCCCATGTTCAGCGACCTGGGCGGCACCGGCGGCCAGTATATCAAGCACGGTGCATTGCTCCTGCGACGGCGGCGCGAGCCTCGGCATCGCTGACGCTAGCTCCGGTCAGTTTGGCGACGATGTCGCGTGCGGCTTCGGCGGCGACAGCCTCGATCTCGGCCAGCGCTCCGCCGCGCGCGGTTGCCAGCGCGGCGGCGGCGTGATCGGCCTTGACTGCCAGTTCGGCGTCGACGGCCTTGACCCGCGTTTCGCTGGTCTTGTCTGCCGCCGTCTTGGCCTCGGCAGTCGCGTGGACCGCATCGGCCTGGGCGTCGTTGATCCGTTTGCGCCAGGCCTCCTCGGTCGCTTCGGCCGCATTGCGCGCGGTTTCGGCAGCGGAGAGATCGGCCGCGATCTTCGCGTCGCGCGCATCGACCGTGGCCTCCACGCGCGGCACGATGCCGCGTCCGACGAACAGATAGATCGCGCCCAGCACCAGCAGCAGCCAGAACCACTGCGACTGATAGACAAGACCGAGTTGGGCAATCTGAGGCATGGTCGCTCTCTTTACACGCCGTTCTGTTCAAAAAGGACCGGAACTTCCGGCAGCGAGCGCTGCCGGAAACGTCCGATCAACGCGCGTAAAGGATCATCATCGCGACGGCGAAGGCCATCAGGCCGAGCAGTTCGGCAGCCGCGAAGCCGATGAACAGTCGGCCTTGCTGGCCGTCGGCGGCCGCCGGGTTGCGCAGCGCGCCCTGGAGGAAGTTGCCGAAGACGTTGCCGACGCCGGTCGCTGCCACGCCCACGCCGATGGCCGCGAGGCCGGCGCCGATAACCTGTGCTGCTGCGAGATCCATGATAAACTCCGTTTTGGTAAGGTGTGGATATTTTAGTGAAGCCAGCGACTCAGTGAAGGTTCACCGCGTCGTTGATGTACAGCGCGGTGAGCAGGGCGAACACATAAGCCTGGATGCCGCCGACCAGCAGCTCCAGCGCGTTGACCCCGATGACGAAAAGGAAACACACCGCCGAAATTCCCCAGCCCAGCACTGAGCCCGAATTGAGCCCCTGGACGACGAAATTGCCGAACACATCAAGCAGGATGTGCCCGGCGAACAACGCCACGAACGGTCGCAGGCCGAGGCTGAACGGGCGCACCAGAAAGCTGATTATCTCGATCGGCGTGATCAGCAGCTTAAGTACGAACGGCGTGTCCTTGGGCACGAACAGACTGAAGAAGTGCAGCCCGTGTTTCCAGAAGCCGACCACCAGCACGATCGCGAAGCTGATCACGCTCATCAACCCGGTGACCGAGAACTGGCTGATTATGGAGAACGGATGCGCGCCCACGATCGCGAAGGGCATCGCCCCGATCCAGTTGGCGAACAGGATGAAGACGAAGGCGGTGAACACCCACGGCAGGTAATTGCGTCCCTCGGCCCCGATGTTCGAGCGGGTGATGTTGTCGACAAACCCGGTTAGATACTCGACCGCGACCTGCCAGCGTCCGGGGACGAGCTGGCGGCGGGTGCCGCCCCACATGAACACCAGGATCGAAGCGAGCACGATCATCATCCACAGCGACGAATTGGTGAACTGAAACGGCGACGCGACCAGTTGCTCGCTGCCCAGCGGGGCAATCGAGAACTGGTGCATCGGATCGATCTTGGCGGCTTCGGCCACTGTGGTCTTGTCCCCGACTGGCTCAGCCCGCGCGGTGCGCGGGTGGGTTGGTGCGCATGACCTGATAGCACGCAGCCACGAAGGCGGTGAACATCAGGCCGATAGTGATCCACGGCAGCGTTTCGAAAACGTTGTCGAGGACGAAGCCGATCACGATGCCGCCGACCGGATAGCCGATCATCGTGGAGGCGATGCGGGTCGCTCCGCTGGTGGCACTGTTCTGGAGCGGCGTATTTTCGCGGGCGAGCCGCGCATCCTCGGCCTGGCGCGCAGCGGCAAGCCGGTCCTGAAGCGAGTCGATGGCCGGATCTTCGCCAATCGCGCCGCCAGTTGCGCCGCCACTAGCGCCCACCGTCTCGGGGCCAATCGCAGGCACCGATTCCACCGGGGATGCGGATGCGTCCTTGGGGTCGTGCGCCACGATGTTCAAACCGTCCCTGTCCGGAAAACCTGGAAAAATCGCACGGCAAAGGATGCCCGAACCGGCGAAGCGCCGTCCCTTTAAGCGGGGGGTGGGGGTGAGTCAACCGCCCGTGCTGCATTGCGGGAGAGCGTGGTTCCCTCCAATGGCGTACCGGCTAGACCAGCCCCAATTTGGCGAGTTCGCCCGCCAGCCGCCCAGGCATGACCTCGCTAGCATCCTCGCCCTGGGCCAGGTCGCGCGGCGCGTCGGCGTCGGCGAGGTAGCGCCAGCCCTGGTGCGCGCGTCGGGGTACCGGCAGCACATCGATCAGGGTGGTGGAAATGACGATGTTGGTCCGCCCCGCCTCAGCCTCGTCGAACCCCAGGATCGGCGACCGGGCGACAAGCTGATGCTTGAAAATCCAGAACAGCGATCCGCCGACCATCTCGCC